>JAQBBE010000076.1:0-18849 GCA_032126435.1 Desulfobacterales bacterium
CGATTTTTCGGGATGTTTGCCGGTAACACCATCGTAAAAAGCTCTGATCGTCTTTATATCAGCTTCAATATCTCCAGTTGGATAGAACACCGGACCAACACCTCCAACCTTTCTCCGATAATCAAGAAAGCCCAGCACAATTGGAATATTTGCGCCATAAGCAATATGATAAAATCCTGTTTTCCACTTCCTGACCCTTTTACGCGTCCCGGCCGGCGAAATCATAAGGATCAGATTATCATTCTCATGAAATTGTTGAATTGACTGTGCAACAACCTTGCTCGATTTGGATCGGTCGATGGGTATTCCCCCCAGCCATTCAAAAAACGCTTTAAATGGTTTGCGAAATATAGCCTCTTTTCCCATCCAGTATATTTTGGCCCTGAGAACAAACATAATGAATAAAGCGTACGGAAGATCCCAGTTTGATGTATGCGGAGCCCCGATAAAAATAAACTTCGGGATAACCGGGAACCGGCCTTCAATACGCCATCCGGCGATTCTTAAAAAAAACATTGAAAACCAGCATCCAAGCGTCTTTATGACGGGGGTATCGAAAATTGTAAAATTCAACTCTTTTTTCCTTGTGACTGCTTTTTTAATAACACCATTATTCCGCGGGCCATACTTTGTTAAAAGTGGTTCGAGGAAAAAAACAATAGGGACATTCCTCGGGCGGCTCTTGCCCATAGTGGATGTGACCGCACATTCGGCACCGCCACGCAGGTTCCATTTGCCCTTCGGCGTCCAATTCCCAAGGATCTCGATCTCTAAATATCGGCAGATCATCAAGAGACGGCATAACCGGCTGATAGGTGTACATGGCATGACCCGAAACAATCATCCGCTGAATTTCACTGGTCCCTTCATATATTCTTAAAAGGCGAATGTCTCGTAGCAGTTTCTCCAGCGGAAACATTTTGGTATAGCCGTACCCCCCTAAAATCTGGAGGGCTTCATTGACAACTTCCAACGCCGTTTCGGTTGCGTAAAACTTTGCGATGGATGCGTTTATTGTCGGATCGAGTCCCTGGTCCGCCTCCCATGCCGCTTTCCATACCAATAGCCGTGCGGTTTCAACCTTCTGGTACATTTCAGCAATTTTAAACTGAACGGCCTGAAAATCCCCGATCTTGGACCCAAACGCCCTGCGTTTTTTGGCGTAATCGATGGCATACTCCATAGCGCTCCGAGCACCTCCGACGCCAAAGGCTCCCACAACCGGACGTGTTCTGGAAAAGGTTTTCATGGCGAGCATAAAGCCTTCTCCGGGTAGTGCAAGAATGTTTTCTTTGGGGACTTTCACATTTTTAAAATTAAGACCTACGGTATTTGAACAGCGCTGACCGAGTTTGGGAATTGCCTTGCCTGTCGATACACCTTCCCAGGACTTTTCCACCAGAAAGGCGCATATCCCCTCGTGACCGGATTTCGGATCTACCGTAGCAAATACGGAAATATAATCGGCAATACCGCCATTGGTTATCCAGTACTTGGTGCCGTTCAATATGTAATCCTCTCCATTTCTTTTGGCTTCACACCGGATGCCGGCAACGTCCGACCCCATGACAGGTTCGGATGTGGCAAAACAGATCAGTTTGAATTCTTTTAATAGCTTGGGGAGATATTTCTCTTTGAGCACTTCATTGGTACAAAGGATAACCGGTTCCATGCCAAGGGAATTATCGAAAAGCGAGGTGGCAAGACCCGGACAGGCCGCTGCAATTTCCTCGGTCATGATGGCGCCTTCAAGGATCCCGTACTCATTTCCACCATACTTCTTGGGTATGTCATTGTTCATCAGACCTTCATCATATGCCTTTCTTAACACAGACAGCGGAATTTCATCTTTTTGGTCGTAATACCATGCAACGGGCAATACTTCTTTTAACGCGAATTCACGAGTTTTTTGTTGAAGTTCAAGCTGCTTCGGGGACAAATCAAAATTTAGCATAGGAGCCTCCTCATTCCGGACAATGCGTATTTTCCTGCCATGCGTCCAGCATTAAATTAACCCTTTCGTTACATAAGCAACGGGCAGATATTTATTGAGAAAAATATTATTTATGGGTCGTAAAAGTTTGAACATTCATCAGTTCCATTATCTCTCCGGTCTGCTGATCCGCATCATTTTCGCCGAGCTTGACCAGGCGGGCCAAATAGTTCGGATTAAACATGACCATACTCAGCCAATCCGGACTTGATGTCTCATGGGTGCCGAGTCCGCGGGATAGATGCCGAAACATATAAGGCAATTCCGGCTCATATCCACCTGCCAATTCCCCCAGATCCTCTGAAGGACGCATTGCAAAAAGATAGACCACATGTCGGTCATCATGCTTTTCTTCCGGAATCTGTTCGAGCAACTGATTGGTACGCTTGAGCGTTCGAACATCCTGATCCAGAGCGTCCAAGAAAATAGAATTCATTAAAGTGCCTGCTATTTGGGCAGGTGGCGGATATCCAATACATACGGGTGTGTTCGCGTCTTCTATGGATCTTAGATGACGTGTCGAGATTGCAAGAATCCGTTTTGCACCGAGATATATCGCCGGCGAAAGCGGCGCTGATTGCCGGATACCTCCGTCACCGTACCATGCATTCCCAACTCTAACGGCCGGAAAAAGTAGCGGCAGGGAAGCTGAAGACATAATGTGATCGATGGTAATATCGGTGGCTTCACTTCGTCGCCAGGGTCGTTCCCACATTCTAATTTCCTTGCCCATAACCCATGTCACGGCCTGGCCGGTAGCATAGTTGGTTCCGGTGATTGCAAAAGCTTTAAGTTTCCCATGTTGTAAATTTCTACGAATGCCGGCAATCACATTTCCTTGAGGTAAAAGTACCTTTTGCAGCAGTTCTCGAAGCGGTGTCGAATCCAACAGGCTTCTCGCAGAGGATTCTTTGGAAATCCCACCGGAAATTAGACGCCCCCCCCACCTGAAAACATTTCGGATAAGTTTCCAAGTGTCCACACAAAAAACCTGATCAACGGAAAGCTTACGCCATAGTCCTGACAATTCTTCCACAGCCTCAACAAAGGTGCCCGTATGATTTGCCAGAAAGGCTGCGTTAATCGCCCCAGCGGAAACTCCGGTGATAATGGGGATATTAAGATCAGGAAAATTTCGGGCCAGGCATTTCAAAAAGCCGACCTGATAGGCAGCTCGCGCACCGCCGCCACTTAAAACAAGTGCTAAGCCATTGGTATCACCGGTCATAACATGCGCTCCTTTAAATAAACGGTGTGAATCGATCATTGGTTTTGACCTTGATATTTCTTTATGTTATTGAAAACAACTTGTGCTGGCAAGACTATTTTGAAGAACGAGCAGATCCGAAGATATATCCTGTAAAAAACATGTTGAAACCAAAAAATAATATCTTTTTACACTTTTTTGTAACCATTGCGTTGTTGATCCTTTTCTCAATATTTTCTCAGAATAAAAGCTTTGCCGATGCCGCCGGATCAAACATTATCAACGACCACCTGAAAAAGAGAATTGAATTTAAAAAAACCGAAAACAAATTTGGTTGCCGGGGCGAATTGATTTGTGGGGTTTCACTCATTCCGCAATTTTACCAACGACGAGGCTTTTCTCCGGCATGGAGTGGAGATGAAGGCATTTCTCCCCAAGCAGGATCCCTGATAGAAGAAATCAATAGAGCGGACCAAGAAGGCTTAAGACCCGATGATTATCACCTGGCCAATATCGTATCTCTCTTGAAAATGATCGAAAAAAAACAGGCTTTGGGAGCAAGGGTCGATCCTAAAACATGGGTAGATCTCGATTTACTCCTCACCGACGCCTTTATGCTATACAGCTCACATTTACTCGCCGGCCGTGTAAATCCGGAGACAATCCATAGCAATTGGGTTGTCGCAAATCCAAACGCTGACTTGATAAATATACTGCAGTCCGCACTCGATTCGAATCAGATAGTAAACGTCTTAAGAGATTTACGACCCATTCATGACGGATATATCGGGCTCAAACAATTTTTAAGACAATATCGAGATATTGCGAACAAAGAGGATTGGTCTCCCATGCTGCCTGGGACCAATTTGCGCAAAGGAGATCAAGGTGCTTTTGTACAACGTTTACGTGATCGGTTGGTTTTTCTCGGTGATCTCGAGGACTCCAACGAAGACCCGATCGATCTTTTTGATGAAACCACCGAACGGGCTGTTATTAAATGCCAAAAACGGCATGGATTAAAACCGGACGGTATTGTTGGCCCGCGAGCGCTGGACATATTGAACACACCGATTCAACACCGGATTCGCCAGATAGAACTCAACATGGAACGCTGGCGCTGGATCCCCCGTGATCTTGGGAATCCATACCTTATAGTGAATATCGCAGATGCTTTATTATGGGTGACTGAAAACCGTCAGCACATAATGGAAATGCGCGTAATTGTGGGAAGACCTTATCGTCAAACACCTGTCTTCAGTTCAAAAATGATCTATATGGTTATAAATCCATACTGGAACATCCCAACAAGTCTTGCCCTCAAAGATATTCTTCCGAAAATTAAAAAAGACAACAACTATATCGCTCAACAGGGGATTAAAGTATTCAAAGATTGGAGCAAAGGCGCCCCGGAAATAGATCCGAAAACTATCGACTGGAAAAATATTAAGCGCCAGAACTTCGTTTACAAATTACGCCAGGATCCGGGACCCCGCAATGCCCTGGGCCGAATAAAATTTATATTGCCCAATAAATTCGCAGTATATCTTCATGATACGCCCAAACATTCAGATTTTAAAGAAACAAATCGTAATTTTAGCTCCGGATGTATTAGAACGGAAAAGCCGATTGATCTGGCCCTCTATCTTCTGCAAGACGATCACCAATGGTCACGGGAAAAATTATTGGAAATCATCGAAACCGGCGAAACACAGGTCATTGAACTTCGGAAACCGATCACCGTTCACATACAGTACTGGACAGCGTGGGTGGATGAAAACGGCAGGTTAAACTTTCGAGATGATATTTACGATCGGGACAGGCCGCTTGATCAAGCCTTGAAAGAGCGATTACCGGATGTATAATCCATCTTTATCTTCATCACATCCTCTCGCTCATTAAATCATTTTTAATTTCACCAGCACCTCACATGGCCGGTATCCACATGTACAAAATCGGACTCGGGATAATACCCCACGCCACCGGCTTGCATCTTCATACAGATATTGCTTAACCTTTTCGTATCATATTCGGGAATGCGGATGTCGACGGCTTTTCCTTGCATATGCAGGCTATTTTTTGCAACGGCTTTGGTTTTTTTCCGGAGCATGGCGTTTGTTTCAGGAGAACGGTATCCAGAAACGATATGGAGTTGAGCGCCGTCGCCGATGGTCATTGAAACGGCATGGAGGAGATCGAGAAGATCTTTATGGATGGGTTTAACTTTTCCAGAATAATGATCACGAAAAATATAATTGATCTTTTTTAAGGCTTTGGAAGGATACCGGCCTTGGGTAAAATAGCAAACCTCAAGCATTTCATCGGTATGTGTATTATAAAAGGACAGCCTGCGTTTTGGGGTCAATAGACGGTTAATTGATGCCATTGCTGACATGGGAAATAAACTGACTGCGGCCGCTTGGGCCCCGATTTTTAAAAAATGACGACGATCACAATACATTTTTTTTTAAATTCACCTCTTTTTATTGAATGCTGTTACAGCTAACCCGGACAAATTGGAAAAGCGACTAAATTTTAAAATGAACTCACGAGAGTTTAATAGCATCTTTATGCTTAAACATCTACATATTATGGATGATATGAAATGTCGCCATGTGATTATCAAAAGAATGGGGCCTTCGTCAAACTATAAATTCCATATCAGATGGAGACCAAACATGTTTGTCTCGCAACCCATCAATATGATTCTTGATTTCTTAGAAAAACCTTGAAATTCTCGATCGTTTTCTTCTCCCAAAGGCACACGTCTCCGCTTTTTTGGACGGATAGGACCCGCCGGATGGCACCATGACATAAGTACAACTTATGTGTTGAAATATTATTTAACTTGTGCTAAAAAAAGAATTGTGTTCGTGTTTCCCATATTTTTATTCAGGAACTTGATTCCTTCAACCTTTGTCTCCATTTAATCGTCGACTTCTTACACTTTTTGGAGGTCTCCATGAAAAACATTGAGACGAATTCCGACCTGCTGAGAGAACCTATTTTTCAACAATCCTCTAAAAACGCATATCAAAATGAAGTATTCGAATCATCTGAAAAGCTTGGCAGCGTTGAACAACAAAGCGCCAAGAATTCAAGCGGCTGCGTATCATGGGTGGTGGAAAGCGTTGTCTTTCCGGATGGAACAGAATTTCGTGGCAGATATAAAGGTTATTTCTATTATGGCAAGGTGAGAGATGGAACTTTGACCCTTGACGAAAAAGAATTCATATCGCCATGCGAGGCAGCTTTAACCATAACTCGGACCCCCATTGATGGCTGGTTGTTCTGGGATTGCAAGGTGCCCGGTCAGGTGTCATGGATGAATATTTCTGAATTTAAAAAGTAAATAGCTGTAAAGTCATCTCATAATTAGAATGACTGTTTTTAATCCTTCCCCTTGCGCGAATAAGGGATGCCTTTTCAGGTTCAAGCGGAACCCCTTTTAAGCGACATTCAGCATATCTGTTATCATGAGATATTCAGAATCGGTACCATCATAATCATACGTTGCTTCTTCCCCGGTCATTGGTACCAGTTTAACCCTTCCACCGAAAAATTCAGAAGTAATGTTTTCAACCTCTTTAATGCTTAAATTTTTCTTCAAAAAATATTTTGAATACACATTTGGATATCCCAACTTACGTGTAATTCGGAATAACTTTAATTGTACGTTTGGATTGAGGCATTTACGAAGACCATATGCAGCGTTAACCGTATTAATATTAAAAAAATGCGGATTCGCATACATCAAGGAGGAAAGCCGAAACCCTTGCCTGCCGTAACCATCTTTCTTATGGGAAAGCTGTTGCTCCGTGTCATTCACAAGCTTAAGCGGATATCTGCCAAGTTTGTCTCTATCCTCATCAATAAGTATCGCTGGAAACACGATCGCCGCATGTTCCCGGTATTTTTGTATAATATTCAGAAAATCCTCTATAAACTTTGTTGTCGTCAAGGGTGAATCCGAAGCAACAAATAACGCATGTTCCCGGTCCTTGAAAGCGCCGCTGGCTGCATATCCCTTAATTAAATTTCCTGCAATTGAACTCTGTTTGACCTTCGGTTGTATAATATTGAAGTGATCAATGATGTTAGAAGAAATCTTTGAGTTCTGGTTCACAATGCAACACGGCTTTTCGAAATTATTTATTAAATTGCCCAGCCGCTGCTCAAGAAGCATCTGATGGCCGACAATAACGATGTCATCGATTAAATCACTGGCAAAAAGGTTCTCAAGCGTATATTGTATTAAAGGTTTGCTTTCTTCTTTGCCATCCTTAAGCGGTTTAAATTCCCTCAAGGGTTTATAGCCCGACTCTATGAACTTTTCGCCATAATTTTCCGCAACGATTCTGCTGTACTTTTTAACTTCTCGCTTGTTGTTATATCCTGCCATTAAAATTGCGCTAAACATTCCATCACTCTGTTAAATAACATATAAATTAATATTCTGATACGTTCTATCCAACGACACTTATGCCCTAAATGGGCGCAAATAAAATCGAGAAAATCAATAACAAAGGGAAATTATAACATTTTGCGTTAACCGGGCAAATGTATGAATGAATGGATAAAGAATTAAAGAAATTTATACATGGCAAAGTACAGATCTTTCTGGGTCGGGTTTCCGGTTTTTACAAACCCATGTTTTCTATAGAATGCCTCCGAGCTTGGAAATTTGGTAACCTGAACTTCAATTTCCTGAATACCGGCCGTCCTGAATCTCTCTTCACAGTGCTGATAGATGAGGGTTCCATAGCCTTTCCCGCCATATTTTTCGGAAATCTGTATCGTCCTGATGAAGAGTCTGGTCCATTTTTTCATGACCAACGCGCAACCGATTAAATTCCCTTCATCAGAAAACAGCAAAACGAGGAACCCCTTAGCGACCTCTTGCTGAATCGTTTCGGGAGTAGCGAAGGCACACAACATCTCAAGCTCAGCCTCGCTGTATTCCCCTTGATTCACAGCCTTAGTATTCTCTTTAATTAATGTTGCGACCAGGTCTGCATCAGAGTCGTTCAGCGATTCTGTCTTTCCGTTCAAATTGTCTACGATACGTACCTTCATAGGCATAAAAAATAACAATGACACTCAGGGTGTGGTAAGTAAAAAGCAGATACCCAAAATCAAGCAAATTGTCAATGATCAAATAAAACTTCTTACAATTTCAAGAGTTTTGGATATATAATATTTGTTTGCCCGAGACAGGATTTTTTGGAAAGAGGAAATCGATAGGACCATCTGGATCGGTGCACTCGTCGTCAACAGCGGGATTGATAAAATCATAGAACGTGGTAAACGTGTGGGGGAGCAGATCAGAATCGATTTCAGCATTGCCGCCTAAGCTTGTAGCACAAAGTTGAATTTTAAAGGAGCGAACAGATTTGAATTGAACTTTCCGTTCAGTGTAATGGGTTACCGTGAACATTCGATAATCGGCCATGAGATATCCGGCTGGAGAATTCTAAATAGGAGAAATCAATCATTTTTTTACTTGTTTTTTTAAGCATTTATAGTGGAATACATCTCTATGGTTTTCTGAAGATAAAGAGGGCCCTGATATGCAGCCCCTGGGTAACCGACATTTTGGCTATCTTTATGGCCTTTATGGTCTTTGCGCCTGTCATTGTTCGAATTTTGGAAAAACATGGCTTTGAGTTCGTCGCACGACTACTGGCCTATTTGGGTTATACGTGGATGGGTCTGTTATTTCTCTTTGTCTCTTCCGCACTGGTTCTGGATATATTTCGATTACTTGTTTATATCTGCGGCCTGATACTTCAATCTGATTTTTCAGCGATATCGCCTTCACCTCGCTTTTCTTTGATCATCTCCTTAACACTCTCCGTCGTCATAACCGGTTACGGTGCTTTTGAAGCCGTAAGGATACGCGTGGAACACGTGACCATCGAAACCCATAAAATCCCTAAAAAAATAGGAAGGTTGAAGATTGTCCAGATTTCCGATGTGCATCTTGGATTGATGGTGGGAGAAAAAAGATTAAAAAGGATTCTCAATCAGGTTAAATCTGCAAACCCTGACATTTTGGTATCGACGGGAGATCTTCTTGACGGCCAGACTGACAATCTTTCACACCTTTCTGAGATGCTCAATGAAGTTTCCACAACGTATGGAAAATTTGCGGTCACGGGCAACCACGAATTTTACGCTGGGGTCACCCGATCCCTGGACTTTATTAAGAACGCAGGATTTACTATTCTTCAGGGAGAGGGCTTGACCGTTTCAGGATTGCTAAATATTGCCGGTGTGGATGATATTGCTGGTCGTCGCTACGACCTTGATACTAAAGTCTCAGAAAAGGCATTACTGGCAGAGCTTCCCCGTGAAAAGTTTACGCTATTACTGAAACACAGACCCCTGGTAGATAACGATGCATTGGGTTTTTTCGATCTTCAGCTTTCCGGACACGTCCATAAGGGACAGATCTTTCCGTTCAACCTGATAACGATGCTGTTTTATCCGGTCGTTTCAGGCTTACACAAACTTGAGACTAACGCCTGGCTCTATGTAAGCAGAGGTTCTGGAACATGGGGCCCGCCGATTCGATTTGTGTCCCCGCCCGAGGTCACTCTGATTGAACTTGTTTATGGCGGAAGCGGGGATTGAAATGGCTTCTAATCTTCTTGAAATGAAGACGCTTGCCTGATCTTATCGTAAAGACTATGCTTTTTGCGCTTCCGACGTAATTATTTCGCCCATCTCAACATCGACAATATCCGGCAATTCGTTCTCCTGACACGCAACGAATAAGCAGGCGATAAAAAAACCCAGACAAAAAATGGCCGCTGTCACTGCAATGATCAGTAATATTTTAAACATAGTCACTCACCACTTCAATCTTTTCAGAAATAATAATTGCTGTATAAATAATTATAAATACTAAGTCTGTGGTATTCTGGGTTTTCTGAATTTATAGATGCAAAAATCATGCAAAAAAATGGGGAGCCTGATCACTTCTATATATTTCAAGGGGTTAACTCGGTTTGAAGGCGGGCACCATAGGCTATTGTGGAAAAAACTTCACTGTTGTTATTACGGGTTTTACATAAGGACATCATCTCAACCCGTTCAGCCTTTTGCATAGCCCTTTCGCGAGCTTGTTCTTTGGATGTTATAGCGGGTCGATATAAAAATCTCCGAATCTGTCCGTGCTGATATACGTGCGGTTCTGACTTCGCTTAATAAAATAGATCCCTTGCGATCCAGGCTTGATGGAAGCGGCAACCTTTTTTGAAGTGATTTTATATCTCCCATATTTATCCGTAGAGATATAAAGTCCATTCTCATCCATATCAATAAAATACGTCCCTCCAGGATATTGACAATTTCCTTTTTTCTGTTCAAGTCTCAGCGAATTACATGCTCCCAAGTCACAAGCTCTCCAGAAATCAACACACGAACGATCAAACTGACCTGTTTTCTTAAATGCAATCCCCCGATTGTTATAAGCTGTTGCATATTCCGGATTGAGGCGGATGGCTTGGTTAAAATCCTCTATGGCGCGTTGATGCCGGCCCAAATCAGAGTAGACAACGCCCCGGTTACTGTAAGCTCCGGCATACTTCGGATCAAGCTTAATGGCCTGATTATAATCCTCTAATGCGCGTTGATGCTGGCCTAACTCTTTGAAAGCAATCCCCCGGTTGTTATAAGTTCCGGCATACTTCGGATCAATACGTATCGCCGTGTTGTAATCCTCAATAGCGCGTTGATACACGCCGATTTTCCTATAGGCAATCCCTCGGTTGTTGTAAGCAGTGGCATATTCGGGATCGAGGCGGATGGCTTGGTTATAATCGTCTACGGCGCGTTGATGCTGGCCTAACTCTCTGTAAGCAATCCCCCTGGAAATGTAAACATCGGCATCTTTCGGATTAAGTTCTATGCTCTTGGTATAATCCTGTATGGCTTGCGGATATCGGTCCGACAAATAATAGGCATACCCCCGGTGGTTGTAAGCCAGGGCATGGTTTGGATCAAAACGGATGGCGTTGTCATAGTCCTCGATGGCGCGTTGATGCCGGCCTAACGAACTATATGCATTGCCCCGGTGGTAATAGGCCTCGGCCATTTTTGAATCGATACCTATTGCCTGACTGTAATTCTTTATGGCTTCTTGGTAGTTACCCAAAGAATCATATGAAACGCCTCGGCCGACATATGCATCCAAAGACTTCGGATCAATGTGAATAGCCCGGTCATAATCCTCTATAGCACGTTGATGCTGGCCGAGTTTTTTAAAATAAAGTCCCCGATGGTAGTAAGCATAAGCAGACTTCCGGTTAAGATGTATGGCCCGATTAAAGTCATCTAAGGCCTGACGATGTTGACCTGAATCACGATATGCCATTCCCCGGACGCAGTAGAAATCGGCATCTTTAGAATCTATTTTTAAAGCCTGGTTAAAATCTTTTATGGCGTGTCGATGTTGACCCAAGTTATTGTAAACAATCCCGCGGTTATAGTACGCATACGGATCGTTAGGGTTCATACGGATGACCTGGTCAAAATCCTCTATGGCACGGTGATGCCGGCCCAATTTCTTATACGCAATCCCACGGTTATAGTACACCTTGGTAAAATTTGGATCAATTCGTATCGCAGTGTTATAATCCTCAACAGCACGTTGATACCGATCTATTTTATTATAGGCAATCCCTCGGGCGTAGTAAACTTTTGCATTATTCGGATCGAGACGTATCGCCTCGTTAAAATCTTTTATGGCCAGCTTGTACTTGCCTGATTTCATGTATGCAACGCCATGACTGAAATAAAGTTTTTTTGATGCAGCCACAGCTATAGTACCGTAGACGGTCGTAGCAATCAGAGCTGAACCCAGAAAAAATAAGATATATTTTCTCATATTATTTATCCTTTATTGTATTTCCAGAACACAAAAACCCCACCAATATAGGGGAAATGGGGTCTAAGGATTGAGAATATCCTTTCCGGGAACCCCCGCCCTTTTGGGCGGGGAGCTTCAATCCCCGAAATTCAACTGGACGAGCTGTTGCAGCTCAAGTGTTCGTTTTTACTGAAAACGCAAATGTCCTCCATAAAAACTCAAAAAACCTGGCGTTGTTGAAAGTGAAGCGCAAAACCTCACCGAAGGCCATGCCGTTTCAAGCCCGTCCGGATGCCCCTTTTTGGATACTAGCGCACCGGCTTCTGCCACTCTTTGGCAAAGATCTCTGCGATTCGGTCGATCTGACCGGCGTCTATCTTCAAGGCCTTGGCCACCTCTGCGTATAACGTTTTACGGTCACTGTTTTCAGCATCCACGAGGCCGTTCAGATCTCTTTTCTCCTTGAGATTCAACCTGCTGGTATCTGCGACGGAAAGATAGCCGTTGCCCCCTTCATTCAGGGCGCCTTTCTGGTAGTACGCCTTTAACTCTTGAAAACGGGCTTTCATTTTTTCCTTCAAAGCGCGAATGGTCGGATTGGAAACGGTGGTCACGTCCTCCGCCCATGCGCTGGCAGCACCTAAAGCGAATCTGATTTGTATAGATAGCCCTTTATGGTTTTCGGATTGGTTATCCTTTTGAGATGGCTTTTGGCCCCTGATATCATTCACAATATCCCCGGCAACAGATTCAACTTTTTCGGCCGGGAAATAGATGTTTATGGTTACGCAGGCACCGAGCATCGCCACCATGACCACCGCTGTGGTCCACAACAACTTTTGAAATTTCTTCATATGAACCTCCTCTCGTCATTTGACAACAGGCCCCCCTTTGTGGGTGATCCGTTGGATCCTTTTAACCATGTCCTTGAAACTAACCCGATTGTCTGGATTTTGATTTACAACATTTACCCCTGAAAAGCTACCCCTTTTTACGAGATACTCTGTGCCACCTTCGCTGATGGTACCGTTGATGGTGAATACATCGTTTTCAAGATTGGCCCGTATGCCGATCTTTTCATAGGGAAATTTTTTGAAAAAAGATGCGAAGACACCCGCCAACCCCATAAAAGGGCTCTGCCCTCCGCCAATCTGCGCAATGTTTTCTACGGCCTTAACGCTGATCTTTTGTGGAACCCCCTTTTTTTTGAGGGTCTCCAGTAAAAGATCGAATCTTTGGGGTTGGCCATAGGCGATCTCAACATCACGGATGTGGCCATTCAAGACTCCCTCAATCTTTCCGAATGAAGTGCCGGTGGTCATTTCTGACAGGAGAAGATCCTCCCATTGTGCATTGAGCTTTAAAACCGGTGCAGATGTAAAAATCCCCGGAATATCAAGGTCGGATATAAGAATCTTGCCGCCGAATGCTTCGGCCCTGATCTCTCCCTGACTGGTTACAGCGTGCTTTTCGTATCGGAGGGGGTCGAGTATACCGGTTAAGGTTCCCTCCAAAGGACGTGTCCAGATCCTGGATAGAAGCGGTTGCAGTTTTATACGGTCGAATACCAGAAAGGTATGGACGGAAAGATCCGAGCTAAACAGGTGATTGACCTCAACAGGTCCCAGGCGAAGATCTCCGCCGGGCACTCGAATCACGGTGGGAGATTTGACGGATATTCGGTTTGGGCCCGTATTCAGACGGATTCTTAACGGCTGTTCAGGTAGCAGGGGAACCCTAACGGATTGGATCTCGAACTTACCTTCGAGGGTTTCAACAGGCGTTTTGACGAATCGGGATCGGTACCAGACAGGAAGATCGAAATCAATACCTTTTAGCGAGATGTCTCTCTCACCCAGTGAAAGGGTTCCCCCATGCCACCCGAGACGGCCTCTAACTTCCCACGCATTCTGACATCCTTTCACGTTGAATTCAGCTGAAACGGTTCCTCCGGTCTCAAGGTTTTCCAGAAAGGGTTTCTCCGTTTTGAAGGGCTCCTGCAAAAGGTGATGAAAAATCGGTTTCAAGGGCACTTGCGGGATGGTTACGGTAAAATCGGTATCCCCCTTGGATGGATCTTGGTTGAGGTCTCCATGAATTTCAATGGGAAGGATGCCCTTCAGGTCAAACTTGAGTTTGGAAAGCTTCAGCAATCTTTTTTGAATATTGTAGGATCCATGGTATGATGTGACAATGGGGTTTTTTTTCAGGTTCAGATAATAACGATCATAAAGGGCTTCACCCCCTTTGGCTTCTAAAGCACCGGTAAAGTTCATCCTGAAGCGCTTTAAATCGACATCACCTTCGATACCTGTAATAAGCGAAATATTTTCACCCATTAGGCTGCCATCTTTGTTTTGAAAGACCAGATCCTCGAGAGACAGCTTTGCCTTCACCCGCCACGGCCCAGCCTCCGCTCCCGTGACCTTGATCTGGATGGAATCCCGAGCCGTAAGGTTCCAATCGGCCGGAAGCAGGCGGTGGGCTGCTGCTGCATGAAAAAGAGCGGTCTCTGCACCTTGAATCGTCAGGTTTATCCGGCCTTCTTGCAAATCAGCCGCGAACAAAATATTTTTCAAATCGGCAGCGTCGAATCGGACCTCTGGGAGTACAACAGATCTTTTTTCTGTATCGATTCTACATTCCGGTATTTGGACACGAATATCTTTGATCAGAAGATCTCGGGTTCCGGTGTGGATCTTTGTCTGAGGGATTTGGACGGCCACATCCTTGATATCCATCCGGGGATACCGGGCCGAAAGAGATATATGCGTTTTAAACTGTTCCAGAGCTATCGCTTTGGCTGAAAGGATGTTTTGATCCCAGTCCATCTCGGCTGAGATGGCGACAGCAGGCAAGCGTCCCTTGACCTTTATTACGGCAGAGACCACGCCCTTTAACCGTGTCTCTTCATCAACGTAGGCATAGGGGTTTTTCGTTAACCGGGATTCAATGTCACAGTCCCAAAGCCATTTCTCGTGCACCCTGACCCCGGCAAGGTGGCCTTTAAGACGGACAATGCCTTCGATCCTAACGGGCTTTAAGGCCTGCCTGACTTCCAATGGGAAAAAGGAATGGCTCCTTTCAGGCCAAAGCGAAGCCTCTCTCACCTGAAGCCGCACCGCACCTTTCTGACCGAGTTCTGCCTGGAGCGCCCCTTCCATTTTTAGGATGTCGGCAAAGGCCAGATGTATCCGGACAATGTCCAATTGGTATGTAGGCAAATGAAAGATACCCTCTGCCCGGAGATTGATGTCCATTGGCGGCAGGGGCTTATTCGTCTTTTCCATAAGGGATACACCGCCGATATGGAGTTCCAGGGGAACAAAGGCGATTTCTCCTTGGTCCATATCATAGGTGAGTCCGGTTTCCATCCATATGGATTCAGCGGCGGTCACTGAAACGGGCAAGGATCCCATCTTTTCCAAATCAGGCCGTAAAGCGATACCCTTACAACCGACCTGAAGATTCTCGACATCGAGCTTTTTTGTGGCATGGGTATAAGTAAATCTAGACACCACGTCCATCCTCCGTATCCCCAGTTCGGAACCTTGGAGGGTCATGTCATGGGACTGAATCGCACCATTTAACTTGAGATCAAAAATATCGAACATTTTATCGGTACGGATGTTTACGCTCGGCGCCCTAAAATGAATATTGCGGGAAGGCCGTTCCATCTCCAAAGCAAAAGACAAGAAAAGGGGTTGGTCGGCGCCGACTTTGGCATGAATTCGATAGGCCTGGAGCGCCTGATCGCCCATAGCTGCCGAGATACGTCCGTCGAGTATTTCCCCTGATTGAAATTTGATGTCTCTGAAAATAAAAAAGCCGACAAGTCCCCGAACCATCCTGGCCGGAAAAGAAAGGCTCTTTTTCCCGGATACAATGGCAGGCAATTCGAACCGTTCCAAAGAAAGGTCAAGATAAACACCGTTCAACTGCATATTTTTTATAATGAGGGATCTGTGACCCAATGGACCCATAACAGCCATATCCGCCCTGGCAAAACGGACATCCATTGAAAAGGTTTGCTGTCGGCTCAACGTTTTGAGATGAATCCCCTTTACCTCTAAGAACATGGGTTGAAAGGAGTAGGAGAGATTTTCTATGGTGCACGATGCCCCTGATGCAGATAGTGACCGCTCTACCATGGGCTTTATAAGCTCAGGATGATAATAGAGGTAAAGCGCCGTGCCCGAAAAAAAAACTACAATAAAACAGGAAACGATGGCTAAAACCAACAAAATTTTTTTAATACGAGCCATAGACGCCAACTTCATACGCACGCAGTGTGCTGTCTGTTTGGAACGCTTGAACCATCGACCATGTGACGCTTTTGATATGAATTAAGATTCATAAAAATGAGACGGGGGATGCTGTCCCAAAAGACGCAATGAATTGAAGGGTTCTAACCGAAATCAGCCCCGGAAAAAGCTGTTCCGGAACCTCGCAGGGCATAATACACCATTCCTGCCTGTTTGGCGCTTTTCAGAAATTACTCAGATTTTAAATCGGTCAGGATGTAAAAATGAAGCTCCCCGCCGCAAGCGGACAGGGTATTGAAAATCATAATAAATACCAAACCTATTCCATTGGGCTGCAAATTGTCGCTCCCGGTTGAATTCCTTGTTCTGTGCGAATTATGAGAACTGTGGATGTGGTCTGTTCGGTGTGAAGGACAAGTAGCGCACCGTAAACGACCGGCGACAGGAGAATATTCTCTTTTGTCTCCAGCTCGTTTTTGTCCTTTTCCTGATAATAGATGCTGTACGACTGCCCGGGCGTTACACCGTCTTCGCTCCCCTTGTCGATGAATGCTATGGTTTCATCGCCGATGTTATTTACATGCTCTTCAGCTGAAATTATTTTACCGTTGAGTCCTTTTATACTTTCAGTCAGTGCGATCCTTGGCGACCGTTTTTTATACGGTATCAAAAGATCGTTGATGGCAATGCTTCGGTAGGATTGAACAACCTTGCCCAAAGCAAAACCGGGTTCTTTTTTTGTGATTTCAACAACCCCTGTCAGGTAGTGCTGGGTTCCTATGGGCGTTTTTGTTTTTTCGTCGATAACCGGCTTTAAGGTTCTACACACTGTATATTTACGGCCCGCTATAAGCGGATCGTTACTCTTTTGCCGAACATAAACCAGATCCCCGACACTGATCAATTCTTTATCATCCTTCACCTTGAAAATGATACCTTGGGGAGTAACCGGTTGTTTTCGGATGAATCCAATGCTGTTAATGGGGGAATAATAATAATGCGTCTTCTTTACCGTTTCATTTTTGTTGGGCCGATCAGTCCCCACGTTTTTGGAGACGAACGTATCGACGCCTTTTCCGTGATAGATTCGAATACGCTCACCCGGATAAATCAAATGTGGATTGGAGATCTGACGGTTCTCGCTCCACAATTCGGGCCATAGCCATGGTGAATCTGAAAATCGGGCAGAAAGATCCCACAGCGTATCTCCCTTTTGAACCGTATAGTAAAAACCTGCTTCGTGTTCCACAGTATCCTTGCTTTCCTGTGCTAAAAGATGAACCGGAAAAACGATCAGTGCAGCCAAAATACACAAACACGTCATTATCTTGAATTTGCCGTTGAGATACATTAGAAGCTCCGATCTTTTCATCGTTGTTTAACCAACCATTTTTTCAGATAATTTCATAACCCGTCCAACGATAATTTGTCAAGCTGTATCAAAAAAAGATAAGCCCCCATGCAAGCAATGCATGAGGGCCTATTGAATCGAATATTAAATGGGCTGGGGTTAGGTTACATCATTCCGCCCATTCCACCCATTCCGCCCATTCCGCCGCCTGGCGGCATGGCCGGGGATGAGTCTTCTGTAGGCATATCCGTTATCATGCATTCTGTGGTTAAGAGCAGACCCGCGATACTCGCGGCATTCTGCAAGGCAGAACGGGTAACCTTTGCCGGATCAAGCACACCATCCTTGATCAGGTCAGTATACTGTTTTGTGGCAACATTGTACCCATAGGATCCTTTGCCTTTTTTAACTTCCTCAACAACCAAGGCACCTTCCATTCCGGCGTTATTGACAAGTTGACGTAAAGGCATTTCGAGCGCTACTCTTACAATCTGAGCACCCACCTTCTCGTCGCCTTCGAGCTCTATCTTGTCAAGTACCGACTGTGCGCGCAGAAGCGCCACGCCGCCGCCTGCCACAACTCCCTCTTCCACTGCGGCACGCGTCGCGTGAAGCGCATCTTCAACACGAGCTTTCTTTTCCTTCATCTCGGTTTCAGTCGCTGCGCCTACATTTATAACCGCAACACCGCCTGCCAGTTTCGCCAATCGCTCCTGCAGTTTCTCGCGATCATAATCCGAGGTTGTCTCTTCAATCTGACGCTTAATCTGAGCAACCCGTCCTTGTATGTCGGAAGTTTTTCCTGCTCCTTCAACGATTGTAGTACTATCCTTGTCAATGGTAATGCGTTTGGCACGTCCCAGATCTTCCAGCTTTACGTTCTCAAGTTTTATGCCAAGATCTTCAGACAGACATGTCCCGCCTGTAAGGATAGCAATATCCTCCATCATTGCTTTTCTGCGATCGCCAAAGCCAGGCGCCTTGACCGCACAGCATTGCAGAGTGCCACGCAAACGGTTGACTACCAGTGTTGCCAAAGCTTCACCTTCGACATCTTCTGCGATTATCAGCAGAGGTTTTCCAACTTTCGCTACGTTCTGTAGAAGCGGAAGCAGATCCTGCAAACTCGAGATTTTTTTCTCGTGAATAAGGACATAACCG
>JAQBBE010000077.1:0-13500 GCA_032126435.1 Desulfobacterales bacterium
ATCTCTTCCAAATAGTAGCATTCGATGATATCGCCAATCTTGATATCATTGTAATTTTTTATTCCGATTCCGCATTCATAGCCGGTTTGTACTTCTTTGGTGTCGTCTTTGAAATGCCGAAGGGAAGCAATCTTGCCTTCATAAGAAACCACCCAATCTCTCAGGATGCGCGCGAGCTGTCCCCGCTCTATTTTGCCCTCGGTTACATAGCAGCCTGCGATGGTTCCGATTTTGGGGATGTGGAATACTTCCCGAACTTCAGCTCTGCCCAGGGTCCTTTCTTCAAAGGTTGACGACATCATGCCGACGATGGCGCCCTTGATGTCTTTGATGATATTGTAAATGATGTTATAAAACCGTATGTCTACATTTTCTTCACTGGCCAGCGTCTGGATTTTTGAGCTCGGACGGATATTGAAACCGATAATGATGGCATTGGAAACCGCGGCAAGGGAAATATCCGATTCGTTCAAGGCGCCGGTCGCTGAGTGGATCACATTGATTCGGACTTCCTCGTTGGAAAGTTTTGTCAATGCGTCGGTAAGGGCCTCGATGGAACCGTGAACATCGGCCTTTATAATGAGGTTCAGAGCTTTGACTTCATTCTTCTGCAGCTGCTCATAAAGTTTTTCCAGGCTTAATCTGCTGGTTTTGGTCAGTTCTTTTGATCGCTGCTTCTGAATTCGATGCGCACTCACCTGCTTTGCGTCTTTCTCGTCTGCCAGGACAATCATTTCATCTCCTGCGTTGGGAACACCGGAAAGACCGATGATTTCCACCGGAATTGACGGACCGGCAGACGTTAGCTGTTTCCCTCTATCGTTCAGCAAGGCACGGACTTTACCGTAGTGTATCCCACAGACCACAGAGTCGTGGAGTTTAAGGGTCCCTTGTTGCACCAGGACAGTGGCGACAGGGCCTCTGCCCGCATCCAGCTTGGATTCAATCACGTGGCCCTGGGCCAGCCGATCCGGGTTGGCTTTAAGTTCCAAGATTTCAGCCTGGAGGAGCACCATTTCAAGCAGATCGTCAATCCCCCGATTCTCCTTAGCAGAAACCTGGACAAAGATGGTATCGCCCCCCCAATCCTCACGCACAAGTCCAACATCGGCAAGTTCACGCTGGACACGCTCGGGATCGGCGTCCGGTTTGTCAATTTTATTAATGGCCACAATGATCGGCACTCCCGCGACTTTGGCGTGGTTAATCGCTTCCACGGTCTGGGGCATGACGCCGTCGTCGGCGGCGACAACAAGAATCACCAGATCCGTAATCTTGGCGCCGCGGGACCGCATTTCAGTAAACGCTTCATGCCCCGGCGTATCCAGAAAGACAATCTGTCCTTTTTCGGTTACGACATGATAGGCTCCGATGTGTTGTGTAATACCTCCGGCTTCATTTTCGGTGACTTTGGTTTTTCGGATCACATCGAGAAGAGATGTCTTGCCATGATCCACATGTCCCATTATGGTAACCACCGGCGGTTTGGATATGAGTTTGTCGGGGTCATCCTCTTCTACCCTTAACACCACGTCTTCTTCAAAAGAGGCTTTTTCCAGCTCATAATCGAATTCTCCCGCGACAAGGACGGCGGTATCAAAGTCTATGATTTGATTAACCGTTGCCATAACCCCCAGATCCATCAGTTTTTTGATCATTTCACTGGCTTTTATCCCCATACGTTTTGCCAGATCAGACAGGGCGATGGTGTCATCAATTTTTACCCGGCGTTTAATGGCTTTGGGGATGGTTATCAACGGTTTTTGCTTGGCTATCGTTGTTTTTCCCTTGGCCATCTTCCGGCCTTTTCGGGTTCGATGCGCTCGGGTGTATAGATCCGCCCCCTCGACAACCTCCTTTTTGCGGAAGGAGATTTTCTTTTTGAAAAATTTTCTGTCCCTAATGCCTTCTCCCTCAGGTTTTTCTTCCAGTTTTGCCTTCTTTTTTTTGTCTTTTCCAGGCACATCTACGACGGGTATTTTGGTTTCAGGCGCGTCTTTTAATGGTACAGGTGTTTCTGACACCTTTGCTTCAAGTACAGGAACCCGGGTTTTTTTAATCTCAGGGGCTTTTTTTTCAGGCGGTGGCGTTACAGGGAGTTTTATAATTTTTGCCGGCGTTTCTTTTAGGAATTTTTTAGGTCGTTTCTTCGGTTTTAACGGCTTGACAACCTTTACGGGTTTCCCTTCCTTTTTTGTAAGGGCGGTCGGTGTAATATGGTCTTCAGGGGCATCAACTTTTTTCAGGGGTTTTTGTTCTGAGACCGCTTTCATCTCAAGCGCCATTTTTGCGGCATCTTGTTTTTTCTCCTCTTGGGGTTCTTTTTCGGCCACGTGTTCTTTTTCTTCGGGCAGAGATTCCGGTTTTGCATCCGCTTCTACACGAATAGGCACTTCCCGGACGCGTTTTTTGCGTCTCCGGATAATTGTCGGCTTTATACGTGTTTCTTCTATCTCCTTGGCCGGTATTCCAAGAATATTTTTTCTGATTTTAGCCACGGTATCGTCATCCAGAGAACTCATATGGCTTTTTACCTGAATGTCCATACTCCGCATCTTTTCGAGCAGCACTTTATTGGTCATGTTAAGATCCCTGGCAAGTTCATATGCTCTGATCTTTGCCATCCATCCCCCCTATTGGTTAGAATTGAGAGGAAATCCTCGAACAAAGTCTTTCCCCCTAATCGAATTCCTTTTATTTGCAGTTTTTGAGTGCTTTAGCAAGAGCATTATTCTCACGGATCGATGGGATCTGATCCCTCATTATCCGGCGGTAAAACTTGTCCGGATGTATTCTCGTCATTCATCGATTTTTCTTCAGAGGCTTTGGGCACATCCGAACCATCTGAAGTTCCATGGTCATCGATTTCCCCGTTCGCTAAAGCCTCCTTGGATGTTTCATCGACCTCATCCACGCTCAACATATGGGCTTTCGCGGTTTCAATAAGTTGGATGGCGTCTTCTTCAGTAATATCTCTAATTTGGGTTAGATCTTCCACAGAAGCCTTGCATAGTTCCTCTGCAGAAAAAAAGCCCTTTTCATACAGTGCGTCCGCCAAACTAATTCCAACTTCCGGCAGCGATACCAGAGAGTCATATCCGTCTTGCATTGCATTGCTGTATCGTGTTTCACTGATGACATCGAGATGCCATTTCGTCAGTTTTGAAGCCAGCCGGACGTTTTGTCCTTTTTTCCCGATGGCGATTGAAAGGAATTCATCCGGGACAATGACCTCCATGGAATTATTTTCCTCATCGATAATCACTCTGGATATTTCGGCAGGTGAAAGTGCCTTGCACACAAATTTTGCAGGATCGATATGCCAGGGTATAATATCTATTTTTTCACCCCTTAGCTCCTGAACCACGTTCTGAACACGACTGCCTTTCATGCCGACACAGGCGCCGACCGGGTCTATATCAGAATCGTTTGAAGCCACCGAAAATTTTGCCCGGATTCCAGGTTCCCGGGCCGCACCCATAATGGTAACGATCCCTTCATTAATCTCGGGCACTTCTGTTTTAAAAAGCGCAGTCAGAAATTCAGGATGCGTTCTCGAAAGAATGATCTGCGGGCCGCGTGTGTCATGAAGTACATCCATGATTAACGCCCGGATTCGATCCCCCCGTCTATAGGATTCCTTGGGGATTTGTTCCCGATTCGGAAGGATGCCTTCTGTTTGGCCCAGATTAACAATAATATCACCTCGGTCGAAGCGTTGGACAATTCCGTTTATTATTTCACCCTTTCGGTCGATAAAACTGCCGTAGACCGCATCCTGTTCCGCATCTTTCATTTTTTGTATGATGACCTGCTTGGCAGACTGTGCGGCAATACGACCAAAGGTGGCGGTGTCCATTTTTGTTCCGAGACTGTCGCCGATTTCACATTCCGGATCCAACTTGCGTCCCTCTTCAAGGCTGATTTGAATGTCGGGTTCTGTCACAACCTCAGCAACATCCTTGAACTGGAAGACCTCGATTTCACCGGTCGATTCATTGTATTGAACTTCAACATCGACCTTGTTTCCGAATTTTTTTCTTGCGGCAGATCCAAGTGCCTCTTCAAGGGCCTTGATGAGTATGTCACGATCAATACCCTTGTCTCGACTCACCTGTTCGACGACACGTTTGATATCCGAGATAAACATTCATTTTCTCCAATATTATTTATTTCACCCACACATAACAGTTTGACAAACCGTCTGTTTTGCGTGCCATGCACATTTTTGGGCTCGATATCGCCGGCAAAAGACGTTTAAAGGGTTCATTGTCGGCGGCGTATAAATTTATGGTATCCTTTTGTCGATTAGCCGGGCCATTATAACTTCCTCATGGGGAATCGTTACGGTTTGATCATTGATCGATAAATTTATCAGACCTTCCGAAATGCCCAACAATACACCTTTGAATCTATTTTTGCCGTCAATGGGCCGACGGGTTCGAACCTGTACGCGATTTCCTTTGAATTTCTCAAAATCAGTTTTTTCCGCCAGCGGTCGATTCGGCCCGGGCGATGAGACTTCCAAACGATATGGCCCTGTATTTTCTAAATATACATCCAGCAGATCGTTCGATTGACGACTTATATATATGCAATCATCAAGGGTTACCCCGCCGGGCCTGTCGATGTAAAGACGGAGTGTCCTGCCGCCCGCCTCACGCTGATACTCAACACAAATCAACTCCATCCCCTCGGCTGAGAACAACGGTTCGAGCAAATCTTTTACCCGGGCGACAATTTTCTTCTCATTGGCCAAAGACCGATGGTTATGCTCCTGGCGTTTTCCCTTGACTTTTTGTCTCGTTTTTTTTCCCTTTGACCGTTCAACGGCCTTTTAACTTGCGCTCCCAAAAAAAAACAAAAACGGGCTGTCGCCCGTTTCTTCTCATTCAGGTAGATCTTATTGTGGATAGGAAAACTTTACCTGTTCATTTAATTACCCATGAGAAAAAAATTAAATCCAAACCACACGTACATTGCCAAAATCTACGCTCAGCAACCGAGGCCTTTGAAAAACGTTCCCTTTCGTTCAATCCCTGCGACAGTCTCAAATTTTAATCCTTAAGATACTCCATGCCCCTCGCATTTTCGGGAAGCTTGACAGCTTTCCAATTCTGCAATCCTGCAGAATTGCCCGTGGTCTTGAACAAGATTGAACACGCTTCAAGGGCCTCTAACCTTTATAACAAAAAGGCGACCTTTAGTGGAGCGGGCAACGAGATTTGAACTCGCGACTCCAAGCTTGGGAAGCTTGTACTCTACCACTGAGTTATGCCCGCTAACTAATCGAAAATAAAATTATTACAAAAAATATGCATTGTCAATATTTTTCAATAATAAATTTTTGCGTTTTTCTAACAAATCAGAATTGATAGAGATTAAATTAAAAGATCTCGGATTTTTTGAAGTTCCAGGCGGATTTCCTCGAGGGTGTTGACGGAGGGTTTTTCCTTTTTCTCAGCGGGTGTTGTTTTCAAATGTTGTTTTGCGCCTTGAATCGTAAATTTTTTTTCATACAGGAGATGTTTGATCTTCAAAATCAGCTCAACATCTTTTTTCCGGTACAATCTCTGTCCTGAAGGCGTCCGTTTGGGTTTAATCTTTTTGAACTCAGACTCCCAAAACCTTAAAACATACGCAGGAACACGCACGATGGCACTGACTTCCCCGACTTTGAAGTACAGTTTGTCTGGCAATTCTTTTTGATAAGATGTGTTGTTCTGCATCTTGAAGTTGCCGGTTTTGCAAACGGTCAGAAAACGAATCGGTTTGCGCGCGTTTAGGGTTGATGGTCTCGTAAAAAGTCCGTTTTGCTCGCTCAGTGACCATTTGGGGGCGTTTCAAACTGTGCTGCTAAATTTCAAGAACTCGTCGCAAGCTCCTCAAACAGCTTGAAATTTTTAACGCATCACCGCTTGAAACACTGGATCCCCAAATGATCAGATATCGCTCACAAAAGACTTTTTACGAGTTTGTCAGGGTTAAATGCCTTAACAAAGATTATTCGGCCGGCAAGGTGGCATCAAACTTTTCCACCAGGTGCTGGGTAATGCTTTGGTGAATATGATTTATCCTGGTATCTTCCAGAGTTTCATCTAAAGATCTGTAGGTTATTCTCAATGAGACACTTTTTCTTACTTCAGGAATCGGGTCTCCTTCAAAGACATCAAAGAGGTGTATGGTTTCCATCAATTCTTCATTTAGCATTTCAACGTATTGAATGATCTTGTACGTCTCAACGTCCTTATTAATAATAAGGGTAATATCCCTCGATGTTGCCGGATATCTTGGAATTGGATGGGTGGATTTCTTATCAGATAATAATTGAATAAGCCGGTCGAGGTCAAGTTCAAAAATAAACGCTCTTTGCTTCAAGTCGTAATTGGCAAGTACTTTAGGGTGTAATTCTCCCACAAGTCCCATGGGCTCGTTTTTAACGAGAATCTGAGCCGTAGCGCCGGGTTTTGTATAAAAACAAGAGGTTGGCGACATTCGTGTGAAGATGGTATTCACAATCCCCAGTTTCCTTAACAGCTCTTCAACCACGCCTTTTAGGTCATAAAAATCACAATCGACCTCCTTGGAAAACCAGACCGGATCGATGGCTGTTCCGGTCCAGAGTCCTGAAAACATTTCAAATTCATTCGGCTGAGTATCTTCCTGGCCCGTGTCGATAAAGACATTGCCAATCTCAAACAGCTTCAGATTTTTGTTTTGCACCGACAAATTGTACTTCATTGTTTCAAGAAGACCGGGGACCAGAGACGTTCGCATCACCGATTGATCTTCGGACAGCGGATTTAATATCCGCATCACCTGTCTTTTGGGATCATCCAATGCGAGTTCAAGGAGATCACAGGATCGTTCGCTGACAAAACTGTAATTTATGGCTTCGTTGAACCCCAGCCCCGTCATCAGAACTTTGATTCGATCTCTGGATTCGATCTTTTTTGAGGGATGCGTTGCTTCGGCCGGTATCAGCGGAAATGTCGTTTCGATGTTGTTATAACCGTATAGCCGTGCAATCTCTTCGGTAATATCTTCAAATCTGGCGATATCGACCCTGCAGGATGGCGGGATCACCCGAAGTCGGTCAGCGTCTATTTTTTCAACTTCAAATTCAATCGATTTCAAGTAATTTCCGATATCATTGACATTGAGCGGGGTGCCCAGGCGGCGATTTAAATCCTTGCCGTTGAATTCGATGGTTTTTTCAGAAAAAGGATTTGGGTATTCGTCGATGATCCCTTTAACGAGTTTGCCGCCGCCGATTTCGGCAATGAGTTGTGTCGCTCGCTTTAATGCAGTGATGGTTCCGCCGTGATCGACCCCCCGTTCGAAACGGTGAGATGCATCGGTATTCAATCCTGTTTTTTTGGATGTTTTTCGAATACAAACCGGGTCAAAATACGCGCTTTCAAGGAGAATCCTTGTGGTGGTGTCTTCGACTTCCGAATTCAGTCCGCCCATTACACCTGCAAGGGCAACCGGCTTTTCACCGTCGCAAATCATCAGCATTTCCGGGTCCAGGCGGCGTTCTTTTCCATCCAGAGTGATGAAGGTTTCGCCCTCACCGGCTGTTCGAACCACAATACGGTTTTCGGCAAGGTGGTCAAAGTCAAAGGCATGAAGCGGCTGGCCGGCCTCCATCATTACGAAGTTGGTGATGTCAACGACATTGTTGATGGGTTTCAACCCCACTGAAATAAGCCGATCCTGAAGCCAGAAAGGAGACGGCCCAATGGTGATATCAAAAATAAGACTGGCAGCATATCTCGGACAAAGGTCTGGGGCCATGAGTGTTACAGAGGTATGATTTGAAATGTCATCAAAGGATTCAGGCAATAAAATTTTAGGATATGACACCTTTTTGTTTTGGAATGCCGCAATTTCGCGAGCCGTTCCAATGATGCTGAGGCAGTCGGGTCTGTTGGGCGTCAGGTCTATTTCGAACACAGGGTCTGACAGATCAAGGGCCTTATTGAGCGTATCCCCCACCGAAAGATTATTGGCAAGTTCCATGATGCCGTCACTGTTGATGCCGAGTCCCAGTTCGACTTCGCTGCAGAGCATCCCTTCCGAAGTCTCTCCCCGGATGATACCTTTTTTAAGGACGGGTCCTTTTGGGAAACACGTGCCGGGCAAAGCACACGGGGCAAGCATATCCTTTTTGGCATTGGGCGCGCCACAAACAACCGTGATGACGCGTTCACCGATATCGACACTGCAGAGTTTCAGGTTGTCAGCATTCGGGTGGGGTTCAACGGTGGTTATCCGGCCGATGACAACACGGTTCAAATAATCGTAACGGTCTGAAACAGCTTCAACTTCAAGTCCGGCCATGGTGAGTGCATCAGCCAGATCATCTGGATTCATGTCAACGCTAACATATTCTTTTAACCAGTTTAAACTGACTTTCATGTTAAAACTGCCTTAAAAATCTTAGATCATTTTGAAAGTATTTTCGAATATCATCAATCCCGTATTTCAGCATGGCAATCCGTTCCACACCCATTCCGAAAGCAAAACCGGAATAGCGGGTTGTATCGTATCCGACATTTTCAAACACTGCAGGGTGAACCATGCCGGAACCGAGGACTTCCAGCCAGCCGGTTTTTGAACATACTCTGCATCCATCGCCTTTGCAAATAACGCACCGAATATCGACTTCAGCACTCGGTTCGGTAAATGGGAAAAAGCTGGGCCGGAATCTGAGACTGGTCTCTGGGTCGAACATCTGGTGGACAAATGTGGTTAAAATACCTTTAAGGTCGCCGAACGATATATTTTCATCGACCAGAAGCCCTTCAACCTGATGAAACATGGGCGTGTGCGTTAAATCGGAATCACAACGGTAGACCTTGCCGGGTGAAATTATTCTTACCGGAGGTTTCTGTTTCTCCATGATTCGGGGCTGAGTCGGAGAGGTATGGGTTCGAAGAACGATGTTCTCTGATATATAAAAGGTGTCCTGCATATCTCTTGCAGGGTGATTTTTAGGGATATTCAGCGCTTCGAAGTTGTAATAATCGGTTTCAACCTCAGGCCCTTCAGCAACGTCAAATCCCAGCCGGATAAAAATGTTGGAAATCTCCTGGGTAATCTGGGTAATCGGATGCAGAGATCCTTGGGGGACAACTCTTCCGGGGAGCGAAACATCCAACCGGCCATCTGCTTCACCAGCGGCGGCTTCCAGTTGTTTCAGGGTTTTTTTGAATAATGTTTCAAGGATTTTTTTGGTCTCATTGGCCTTCTTTCCTGCCTTCGGCCGGATTTCTTTCGGCAGTTTTGAAACATTTCTTAAATACCGGGTGACCGCTCCTTTTCGGCCCAGATACCGGACGGAAATTGCCTTGATACTTTCAGGGTCGGATGCGTATTCAAGCTCTTTGAGCGCTTCTTCTTTTATCTGTTCTATGGTTTTTTCCAATTTTGGACTCTATCTATAAAGCATTTCCGGACGAATTTAAGATCAACAGCAAAAAACCTTTTGGTTTCTGCATGTTGCTGATCCGGATTAGGGTCATAACTGTTCTGATGCCAGTTTGGCAATCTGGGTAAAGCCCGATGGATCGGATATTGCCAATTCAGCCAGAACTTTTCGGTCCAGCTCTACACCGGCAAGCTTCAACCCGTGAACGAATTTGCTGTAAGATAGATTGTTCATCCGTGTAGCCGCATTGATCCTGGCAATCCAGAGTCTCCGGAAATCACGCTTGCGAACTCTGCGATCCCGGTAAGCATACATCAGCGCCTTATCTACGGCATCAGCTGCTGTACGAAATAATTTGCTGCGGCCTCCACGAAATCCTTTGGCTAATTTTAGAACCTTTTTTCTGCGTCTTCTTGCTTTAAAACCTCTTTTAACTCGCATAAATTTTCTCCTAAACCTCTATCCAAATCCCCTATCCATTGGGGAGCAGCAGTTTAAGTGCTTTTCTATTGGTTTTGTCAATGATTTGACTTTGCCTTAAACCACGTTTACGCTTTGTAGTTTTTTTGGTTAAAATATGACTTGCATGTGATTTCGAAAAAACGAATTTTCCGGTTCCTGTTTTTTTAAAACGCTTTGCGGCGGCTCGATTTGTTTTTATTTTTGGCATTTTTTTATCCTCTCCGATGTTTCAAACATAGATGGCGTGAACCATAGACGGATTCCAGCCCACGCCATCTACATAAACAGTATATACTAAACATTGATGATGAATTCGCAACCGGCTGAATTCATCAACAGTTCACTGACGCCCCCCTATGATAAACAGGTTTTTATTATTTGCAATAACGGGTTGTCAAGACACAATTATTTTTATACGGGTTTCGGTGCCAGGACCATCACCATTGTGCGGCCTTCAATTTTGGGATGCTGTTCAACCGAGGCAATCTCTTCTGTTTCCTGAGCAATCTTTTCGAGCAGACTCCGGCCCTGCTGGGTGAGTGTAATTTCTCGGCCCCTGAAAATGACGGTTACCTTGACTTTATCCTTTCTATCGATGAACTTTTTGATATGGTTGATTTTTGTGTTAAGGTCGTGGTCACCCGTCTTTGGACGCACCTTTATCTCTTTGAGCTGAAATGTGGTTTGTTTCTTTTTGGCCTCCTGTTTCTTTTTGGTCAGCTCATATTTGTACCGGCCGTAATCCATGATTTTGCAAACAGGAGGATCAGCGTTCGGTGAAATTTCCACCAGATCAAGGCCGAAATCGTTGGCAACAGCAATTGCTTTGTAAGTCGGTATAACGCCGATCTGGTTGCCGTCAGGATCTATGACTCTGACATCTTTTGCCCTTATATTTCTGTTGATATTTATTCGATTTGATCTGTTTGTCCGATTTGTACGTTTCGAAATAGCTATTCTTCCACCTCCTAGGCCATAAATTATTGCCGTTCTCTCTCGCACGAAATCGCGGGAGAACCCTCTATTTTTTAAAGATATCCCATGTAAAGCATCACGAACATAAAGTGAAGTCTGAAATATATAAGAACACTAATAAATGCAAGAAAAAAATGCAAGAAAATAAAACCGAGTCGGCTCCGTTTCGCTTCTCAACCGGCGTGTGATTTTCGTACGTGTTCAGGGGGTGCGTTTCGCCGTGTAACGATATTGGCGGAGTGGCTTCGTTATTTCAATGACTTAGCGGTGGGGGAGACTGCTAAGTCATTGAAATGACCAGACACGTAGACACCGGAGTGAAGCGGGGGAGCGCACCCCCTGAACACGTAGGAATTTTCCGCTCCAGACAGATAAAATCTCCGGGACGTCATGGCTGCCTGAGTGTGTAGTCCGCTAAAAGGCTTCCTTGCCAGTAAGAATTTTCAGAATTATTAAAAAACGCCTGGAAAAGTTCCAGGCTCTCTTTTCGTAAGATGTTCGGAACAACGGAGATTCGACTGTTTTTGTAAAGCGGCATCAAATTGTTCAAATCGCAGCTCAAGCCGCCGCCCATGACGTCTTCGTAGGCATAAACAATTTCGCTGATACCGCTTAAAATCAGAGCCCCCAGGCACATGAGGCAGGGCTCCAGTGTGGTGAAAAGGATGATTCTCTCATTATCCCTATTGATCTCCAAATCGGCCAGACGCTTTAATGCAATCATTTCTGCATGGTCGATCTCATTGGGGATATTTCCGGCGGTACCCTTTCGGGCACCGGTTGTCAGAATCCGATCTTCATGAACCACCACACATCCCACCGGGAATTCTCCGGCGGATAAGGCGTTTCTTGCCTGATTTAAAGCCTTTTTCATGAAATATTCATAGTCCATAGGTTTGGTATTCCATCAAATCTCAACCAAAATTCAGTGGGTTATAATCTGCATATGGTATCATCACACGGACAGCTCCCATCGACTTCAAAGGCATAAAGGATTCTCGATTCCATTTCAGCCTGTTTTGCCGATATCTGATCAAAGTCTGTTTTTTCAACCCGTTGGACAAGTGTGGCTTTGGCGGGTATCGATTCGAGACCGGATGATATGATTTTGCCTGTCGCGCCCTCAATAATGTCTGCATCCTTGCCGTTTGTAACCACCGCAATCGGAACCTGATACGGTGCCACGAGTCTCGATGCCGCCAATGCGGGTCGGTGCCGGGTAACCAGAGAGCCGGGGCCGTATTTTATGATCATGCAGATCCTTTCGGAAAGGTTAACAACAAAGTCGATCTTCAAAATTGCGTGTTTATTTTCAGCCGCTACACGGAGTCCGAAACGGGGCTGGATCTGGTTTTTGAGGTATCCCTTATGCTCCACCAGCATGCGAGCCAGTTGCTGTCGGTATCTTTCATCATGTGTGTCCGGAATTTTTTCACCGGTAACAAAATCGATCAGTTCACCGAGAACGAGGTGATGCCCTTGGGTCTCTTTCAACGCTTTATTGAACCTTCCCAGCCCGGATCGATGGGTGGCAAAAAGGTAATGGAATTATAGAAAAAATTCAATCGACCCGGAAAGCATAAAATAAGATCTTCAGGATGTAAAGCGTCAAATATTTCTTTACAATTAAATTTTCCTATGAATAACTGTCCCATTATGAGTATCCGCGAAGATTTTGAAAAACGTGAAAAAGGCTTTATTTCTCCTTTTGGATGTGTCAGCGCCGAATCCCGGGGCCGTATGACAAAAGAAGACCTCTGTCCCATCCGAACCGTTTTTCAGGTGGACAGGGATCGAATTGTATATTCCAATGCTTTCAGACGGTTAAAATATAAGACCCAGGTTTTCCTATCCCCTTTGGGCGACGAGTATCGGACCCGTCTTACCCATACGCTTGAGGTGTCTGAAATTGCCAGAACCATCGCGCGCGCCATGCGTCTCAACGAGGATCTGGCCGAAGCCGTCGCATTGGGCCATGACCTGGGGCATACGCCGTTCGGCCATGGCGGCGAAACGGTTCTCAAAGAAATATTTTCCCCCGATTTTTCACACAAAGAACAGAGCCTGCGTGTGGTGGATGTTCTGGAGAATAACGGTCGGGGACTGAATCTGACCTATGAGGTGCGCGACGGAATTTTAAAGCATTCCAAGGGGTATGGAAAGATTATGCCGGATGATCCCGCCGAGGAGGCCTGCACCACCGAAGGAAATATCGTTCGGATCGCCGATATTATGGCATATCTTAATCATGATCTGGATGATGCCGTAAGAAGCGGCGTGGTCACTTCCCAACAGATTCCGGATTCGTGTACAAAGGTTCTTGGACGCACCCATTCGGAACGCGCCAACACCATGATAAAAGATCTGGTGTTTTCGACCTGTGTTCGCGACGGCAAACTATGTCTGGAGATGAGCGATAGAGTATATTCCAGCATGACCGTATTGAGAGAGTTTCTTTATGAAATGGTTTATCGTTCACCGCGAGTGCACAAAGAATTTGTAAAAGCCAAAAAGATTTTGTCCGAACTTTACGCCTTTTTCTTGCAGAATGAAAAGATGCTTCAGAAAAGTCTTGAAGATATGCAGATGGCCGATTGTTATCGCAGCCGGCTACCCATCGAGAGGAT
>JAQBBE010000078.1:0-4197 GCA_032126435.1 Desulfobacterales bacterium
CAACCGCATTCACAAGGATGGGTGTTCCGCTGCCGCTCCACACACACCTGTGATGCGGAACTTTGGGCCGGTCAAACATAGACGTAACTCACAGGAGATATTGCATGTCATCAAATAAGTATCCAATGATATTGCTGATAATAGTATTGGTATTTTGGATTTGGTCGGGAATTGGGCCGCATGATAGCCGCCTTACCTGGGTCTTGGAAACCCTCCCCTGCATGATTGCTTTACCGATTATGCTGTTTACCTACAAAAGATTCCCGCTGACTAATTTAACCTATACTCTTATTGCTATCCACGCCATGATCCTAATGTTGGGTGGCCATTACTCTTACGCCAAAGTACCGATTGGTTTTTGGATGGAAGATTGGTTTGGTTGGACTCGTAATAATTATGATAAGATCGGGCATTTCATGCAGGGTTTTGGCCCGGCAATATATACGCGCGAGATCTTGGCGCGAACATCACCTCTCAGGCGCGGCAAGTGGCTATGCGTTATATCTGTTGCTGTACCGCTATCTTTTTCAGCAATATACGAAATTGTTGAATGGTTGGCTTCCCTTTCCAATCCGACCGACACTGAAGCATTTCTTGGAACACAGGGTTACATCTGGGACACGCAAACCGATATGTTTTGGTGTCTTATAGGCTCGATTGTTGCGCTCATCTTGCTGACGAAATTGCACAATAAGTATTTACTAAGAATGGGTGTATTTTGACCCTTATGAAAGCTTTCTTTTCCATTTCTATCTTGGAAGAAGATGTGGGGGTTAACCATTGGGGGCCAAAAACGCACATTTAAGAGAAAAATATCGGCAAAGGACAATGAAATGTGAACAGTGAAAAAAGATCGGTGATTTAGGGGCCGGGGGTTTGTTCCGTCTTCGTGAAGCGCAGACTGATTAGCGTCGTAATTTTACCCATGAAAATAACGTCTTAAGATTAAAAAAATATCAATTCGAGGCAAAAGAATGGCATTTACCCCCCTAAATAATCTTTTAATCAGCGTTGAAAAGCCAGGTCCCCGCAACATCAAAAAAGATAGCTTTCCGCTTCGATATGGAAAATACTCAGAGATAAAAACATCGGAATACGAATTCCGGTTTAATTTAAATGGGGAAATTAAGTTCATCCGGGGTCTTAATGTAAACTGGCCTCATCCTGCTGAACAGCTAAAACGAACGGATGGCAATGATTGGGTGTATTATTCGGTCGGTGACAAAAGCAGCGAACATGGCATTATTTCGTGGCTGGGCGAATACTATTTGCCGTGTCTTCCATATACTAGCAACTCAATTTGGGAAGTTAACTATCTCTCAGATCCCAATATAATGAATGCATTTGCGGCATGGTCACAATTGTATGCGAATTTATATGGAGCGCGAAGAGATGGGCTGCATTCTAAAGCTAAAAACTTAATAAACCTCATTCTAAATAATGATGACAGGGTGCTGTACGAGCGATCGCAAAAATTGAGTGCAATCACCGGTGGCCCGGTGTCGGTTCTCCCGCCGGATACGCGACATGTCGATTATGAGATAATCCCGCTTATTATTGCAGACGGATGTCTTTATCATTGCGGCTTCTGTTGCGTCAAATCGGCACAAAAATTTCAGGTCCGGCAAAGATCCGAAATCCTCGAACAGATTCGACAACTTAAGGTCTTTTATGGTCGAAATCTTGAGAATTATAAAGCGCTATTTTTGGGGAATCATGATGCACTTGCGGCTGGGGATGAATTGATCTATCTGGCCGCTTCTGAAGCCAGCACGGTTTTTGGCTTTGGCGGTTCATTCACAAAGACTCCCATGCTGTTCTTTTTTGGAAGCGTGGACTCTCTACTCAAATCTAAAAATGAGTTGTTTGAAAAGCTAAGTCACCTACCATTCTACACGTATATCAACATCGGCTTTGAATCCATAGACGCGCCAACTCTGGCATTCATTCGTAAACCTGTTGCGGCATCAAATGTTCGCGAAGCTTTCCAGAAGATGCTCGAAGTTAATGCTGCCTATGCAAACATTGAGATTACAGGCAATTTTCTTATGGGAGAAACACTTTCACCCGGACATTATCAATCCCTTGCAGAGCTGCTTCGAGACGCGTCAGCGCCTTCGAATGGTAAAGGGGCTATATACCTATCCCCAATAAAGGATAGTCCCAAAAAACGTGAGTTGTTGGCACAATTTTTTGAAATAAAAAATCAGAGTCAATTGCCTGTCTACACCTATCTAATCCAACGCTTATAAAAAGGAAATTAAGAAAATAGCGTTAGGTAAATGGGGCTTCACATTAAAGGGCAGGTCAAGCGAAATATGAAGTCAAAAGGAGAAAGCTATGGAATCATGCTATGAGTACTTAGGTTGTGACGAGACAGACTGTATAATGCATGGGCGTAAGGACACTAAGCGCTGTTGGGAAATCGAAGGGACATTATGCAATTATCATGGCATTCAAATCGTGAGGGACAAACTCGCTGGAGAGAAAGAAGATTCATGTGTTCGTTGTGCTTGCATCTACTACAAGGCAGCAAGGGGCATTGTATAGAGGGCGGGGGTCAGAGATACATTGCTAACCTTTAAGGATTGATACGACCTGAAAGGTCGTTTTCAATCTATTGTTCAAGAAGCTCGATAGTTGATTAGATTTTTCTGAAAGGGTAATGCTTCGATGATTTGATACCATTTGCAGTCTGGTGAGCTAATGGTTATCCATCCAATTATTTGAGGATTGTGCATGCTTCAATACAAAGTTGATTTTAAAGAATTAAATTGGGAAGAACCATTTGAAGGCGTTAAATGCAAAATTTTTAAGCACGGCGACAAGCAACTACGCCTTGTTTTATATTCCAATGAAATGCCTCTTCATTGGTGTGAAAAAGGACATTATGGATACATCCTCGATGGTAAGTTCGAAATTGAATACCAGAATGAAAAAATAATCTATCAAACTGGAGATGGCGTATTTATTCCTGGTGGGAAAGAACATAAGCACAGAGCAAAGGTTCTCTCAGAATTTGTAAAAGTAATATTTGTAGAAAATGTATAACCATGTGCCGGACGCCGACTGGGTTTTTGCTGGCGCTCAACCCTAGCCGGTCAGCACCACGAACCACTGAAAGAGAGGAGGGTTGGTGTGAAGGACATCGCACGGGAGATCAGAAGCATTGTCGACCAAAATTCAAGTCGGCTGGCTCACATGAAACCTGACGAAGTCTCCTCGGAGGAAACTCCAGATAACTGGTCAAAAAAGGAGATCTTGGGCCATCTGATCGACTCGGCCGCTAATAATCACCATCGATTCGTGAGAGCCTGTCACAACGTTGCTGCCAACTTTCCTACCTATAGTCAAAACGATTGGGTTCGGATTCAGAAGTACAATGAATCTGACTGGGGGGTACTGGTCGAGCTTTGGTCTGCTTACAACCGTCACTTAAGTCATGTCGTTGAACGCATACCCCAAGATGCGATATCCTCGTTCTGTAACATTGGCAGAGATAATCCCGTCACGTTAGAGTTTGTCGTAAAGGACTATCTGCGACATTTGCGGCATCACTTGAACGATATACTGGCTCAACAGGCATAATCAGCGCCTGGACGCAGACAGGATCAAAACCGCGCCCGCTGGCCAGGCGCGCCGTTGTGTGTTAAAAATATGGAAGATTAAAAATGAATAGTACATCGACTTTAATGTGGGGAATGATATTCGGTTCAATAGGTTTAGGATATTTTGTTTATGGCAAAAAACAAAAAGCTGTTATTCCGCTTATTAGCGGCATCGGGTTAATTGTTGTTCCATATTTTATTTCAAATATATATCTTCTTGTTCTTTCAGGTATTGTTTTGATAGCTTTACCTTATTTTATAAGAATATAAGGCATATATTCAAGATAGATGTAAAGAAAAAAGGTTCTTCTCCAATTTAGTTGGAGAAGAGGGTCCAAGGATTCAAGGGGTCAAGGATTCAAGGGTTTGTTTTCTAAAGACTTTATCAGCGCTTTGAGCATCCTTTCAACTTCCTCCGTATCATCCGTGTGAGCATTATCCTTCTGCTCTTAAGCATTTCACTCGAACCCTCTGGGATCACACCTGCTCAATTGGAGATAACACACTTATTTTACCCTAATTAAGAATAATTTTACAAAATTGACTCATTTTCATGACGGGTACAAAAATGTCTCAGGTTCGTTTTTTT
>JAQBBE010000079.1:0-4294 GCA_032126435.1 Desulfobacterales bacterium
TTGCACAACCGGATGCAATCGATGACAGCGCCGGCGGAATTGGGTGAATCCTCCACGGAGAGTCTCAGTTCGACATTCATGGGCAGATTGCCGAAAATCCGCCCTTCCATGCGAATAAAACATACTTTCTGGTCATCCAGCCATGGCACATAGTCGCTGGGGGCAATATGTATGTTGCGGCCTTGAAGCTTTTTTCGCATAACGGCCTGAACTGCGGCTGTTTTGGATTCCTTTTTTTGTTGAACCCGGTCCTTGTCCAACATATTGAGAAAATCGGTGTTGCCGCCGGTATTTAACTGATATGTTTTTTCCAGTCTGGCACCCCGTTTTTCAAACAGGTTCGTCAACGCGCGATGAACAATCGTTGCACCCAGCTGAGATTTGATATCGTCACCGATCAGTGGAATTTTCCTGGACTTGAACTGTTCCGCCCAAAAAGGATCACTGGCGATAAAAACCGGTATGTTGTTGATAAACGAGACGCCGGCTTCCACGGCACATTCCGCATAAAACCGGGTGGCGTGCTCCGACCCCACCGGCAGGTAATTCAAAAGGATTTCCGTGCCGGAATTCTTCAAAATTTCGACAACGTCGCGCCGGGTCGGCTCTTTTTGATCACACAGCAAAAAGGTGTAATCCGGCTCATAGTGTTTCATGTGTTCGGCAAAACCGTCCAATATTTTCCCCATGGACACCTTGACCCCTGCCCTTGACATGTGATCCACAAACTTTTTGGTACAGTTCGGCCGTTCAAAAATGGCGTCGTGAACGTCCTTTCCGACTTTTCTCTGATCGATGTCAAAGGCCGAGACCACCTCGATATCACCCGGCGTGTACCCGTTTATCGACCAATTTAGAATTCCGATGGCGTCATTGGAATTTTTTCCTCTGTAATATGTAATTCCCTGCAACAGCGCGCTGGCACAGTTGCCAACGCCGATGATACCGATTTTTATCGCTGCCAATGGATTCTCCCATTATAGGTTGATGTTATAATTCGTAAAAACTTAAAGGGTTTAACCGTATCACAGATTGCTAATGATGCGCTTCAACAGATACTTTTGCAATACTTGGTTAATTTTTTCAATAGAAAATCATCAAAGATTCCAAGATCTATTGTTGCAAAACACCGGGGAACCCCATCGATTCCTTCAATTTTTCACGAACTTTTCATTTGAATTTCAGAATTGTTTCACGTTTCGGGTCCATACTTAACGCAAAATTAAAAGATTAAAACCGTTCCTAAAGATCCGGGCGCTCGGTGCAGGGTATAATTCCAGGACCCGGCAAGGGTGCTTTCAAGCCGCCTTTGGTTTCGCCTTGGATCAGAGACGGTATGTCCGGATATGCATATACGGTCAATGCATTATTTTGGGGCAATCCCCCTGTATCGGCAGACGGTCCGTAGATACTGTGAACCTCTCTTCCCAGTATCCTCAGCAGAGACGTTTGCTCTCCCCGATGCTGGGCCGTATGGGCGATCCGTCGCAGCATAATCCAGGTTCTCGTCCGCAGAGCATCAAAAAAAGCAACTTTTCCCTCCCACCAGAATTTGTCCTTTTCTTTCAGCATTGCCAGTCGTTTTTCCGAATCCCCGGCATACCGCTTAATGAATTCAAGGCGTGTCTCCTTTTCGGGCAGCGGCGGCGCCCCGACATCAATGCCGAACATATTGCAGAACCATTTGTCTTCACTCATGCACTGATGGATCATGTGCTCCAGAGGATTCCGATCTCTTCGGTCCAGGGGGTGAGGACGGATGAAAAGATCATCATCCTCGAACATACTCCAAACGCTGAGGGTTTTGATCCGTTCGGTGTCATAGGTGTCCACAAGAAAATCATATTCCATTTTTGCCTCCTTCTGACTTCCATTTCCCTAATATTATCTTTTTTTAATACCCGCACGGTTGTTTATGAACGTTGGGGATCATTCCCGATCTTGGAGCAGCCGAACCACCTTGAGAACCTGTTTCAATTTTTTCACGTTCCGACACGCTTTAAGATCGTCCGCCTTTGCGATTTTCTTCACCAGTCCTTTGAGTCTTTGTTCTCCGCTGCTCAGTTTTTCGGCTTCGGCCCGGATTCGTTCCTGAAGTGCTTTGATCTGGCCGACCCCTGAACCCGGGTCCCTGGCATCCGGCACCTTTTTTTTAAAGCCCAGGGACTCAAAATATTTCACCAGCTCCTCTATCTCCGGAATCGACATGTCCGCCGAAGATCTGACGCCCCAATAGGCAATCACGTCCCGATATTCGTCATCTGAAAGGGGAATCTCTTTCTTGGCGATATGCACCAGGGCCAGCAGTCCGTTCCGCCGCTCCTGAAGCTTGTCCGTTGTCTGTTTGGCGGACATGTTCCACCGCTTTTTCTTATCTTCGTCACCGGTGTTCATGGCAATCCAATCACCATCCAAAACCGATCTCGAGCCATGGGGTTCTTCTCCATTACATTAATACCCGAATTCGCAAAAGTCGAGGATGCCTTGTCCCGGCATCGAGGATTCGAAGCTTCCTATACTTTCACGAATTGGGGTGACAGTTTTTCAGAATTCATAAAAAAAACTTGATAATGCCACATTGTGGCATTATATTTTAAATATTAATACATTGGCGCATGCGCTGATAAAAATTACCGCCGGCAAACAACATATGAACGCCGGAACAAAAACCCTTCCGGGTGAATTCAACACAAACAGCCCGAAGGACGTATAACGGAGATTCGAAAATGGTGACCGCTCAACACCGTAGGGTTCAAGATCCGGTTTGCAGCATGGACATAAACCCGGAATCAGCCCATCCACTTTACGCGTACAAGGGCCGTACCTATTATTTCTGTGCCGAAAACTGCAGAACGGCATTTGTAAAGAATCCGGAAAAGTACCTGAAACCAAAAGGGTTTTTCGGCCGATTTCTGGACCGGATGGCCAAGTCCAATAAAAAGGCGTTCGGCTGCAAAGGGCCCTCGTGTCACTGAGCCGAAGATGAAAGGAGATATTGCCATGAAAAATACGACAAGTTTACATTTGAAGGTACAGGAATTGTGTGACTGTTTTGCAACCACTGACCCGCTCAAAGAGATGTCCTTGGTTAAAGATGACGCAGATACCCAGGAAGCCGCCTTGAAATGGCTGGCTTTGGCTGCGCTTCACGGGATCAATAACAACGCTGAAAAAATTTCCATCACAAGATCGGACGACGGAAATGTAACGGTAACCGCAAAATACCGTAAAACAGATCTTCCATCTCCCGGTGACAAGGTCGCTGAAAAGATTATCGCGGCGGTGGCCGAAATTGCGCATATCGAGGGAGATAAAGGGAAAACCCCCTTGGCATTGGGCATCCGGGACAGCAGTATCGATTTGAACATCAAGCTGAAAACAACGGATGGCGGGAAGAAAGTCACCCTAAAATTCCCAGAATAAGATGTATCCCAATGCCTTAAAAATATTTTTCCGGCCAGGATTTCTGCATTCCGTGGGCGGTGGTCCGATGCCGCTGATGTTATGGTTAAGCACCCATCCAGCTTTGACTCCAAAATCCGCGCGTACAGCATTTATTTTTAACGGGCGCCGCTGAGGATTGGACAGCCGTTTCCTGCTGTTCGATTTCCAAAAATTCATTTCTAAGCGACCGATGTGACAAAAACAAATATTGGCGTGTTTCAAAGTCTGCATTTCGGTATTCTTCTATAATTATTTGAATGTCTTTCATTTTTTCCCCTCCTTTTAGAAAAGGTGCGTGCCCCTTTATCGGGCCTTAATATAACGAACGTTCGTGCTTGCCGATTTCATTTTAATAATCTTTTTTGCCATATGATCCCCTTATTATTTGTAACTATCCAATAACCGAACCAATGCAATTTCCTGATGTTTTCGGGTTTCAGCGTCGTCCAGCAATTTATAATACAGATGAAAGCCGAGCAGAAGCGAATAGAGGTCAAAGGCAAACTGATCATCATCGATATCCTGCCTGAAATCACCGGCCTGAGCGGCCGATTGGGCGATGCGTCGAAGGCAATCGATCCATTCTTTTTGCTGATGCAGCAGAACCTCCCTGACCTTTCCGGGGCGGTCACTGAAATCCGCACTGGCGGAAACAAAAATGCAGCCCCCTGTCAATTCAGAACTCCATTGAATCCAGTTGTCGACCAGTGCCCGGATTCTCGGGATGCCGGCTTCGATTTTCAGTGCCGGGATGATGACACCTTCTGAAAAAAGCTGCGCCGCGTGATTGAGTATCTCGATCTGAAGATTCTCTTTGGACAGGAAATGGGCAAACAACCCGCTTTTGGAC
>JAQBBE010000080.1:0-5955 GCA_032126435.1 Desulfobacterales bacterium
GTGAAGAAAGATCTTGACAAGGCTTCGACCATTGATCCCTTGCTTGCGCCAAAGGCGGAGCGTATCGCTGAAGCAGCTTTTCATCTCGAAGATGTTGCGGATGAACTTAGAACGTATTTGAAAAACATTCAGATGGACGAAAGCTTTCTGGATACGGTTGAAGCACGACTGGACACCCTCGTTAAGCTGAAGCGCAAATACGGAGGCTCGCTGGAGACTGTGCTTTCCCGTCTTGAATCCATCGATCATGAGCTTTCGGAAATGGGAAATTTATCCGAGGATATCGCCGCCACTGAAAAAAAGCTTTTTGAACTGCATGGAAAATTGACCGAACTGACCCATAAACTCTCCAGGGACAGGAAAAAAACAGCAAAAACACTGGCCCAAAAAGTAGAAAAAGAACTGACCTCCCTTAAGATGCCTCAAACAAAGTTTAAAATATCGTTTCGAACCATGCCCGCGGATGAAAATGCCGATCCTTATCTTACCATCGAAGAACAAACCGTCTTCGAAACCGGGATCGACCAAGCAACCTTCCGGATTGCTCCGAATGTGGGGGAACCGTTGAAACCGCTTTCCAGCATTGTTTCAGGTGGCGAACTGTCGAGAGTGGTTCTCGCTTTAAAGGCCATACTGGCCGAAACAGAAGCGGTGGAGACCGTTGTCTTTGATGAAGTTGATGCTGGAATCGGGGGGAGTGTGGCCGAGGTTGTCGGCAAAAAACTGTCCTCTCTTGCCCGTCATCACCAGGTCATCTGCATCACCCATTTGCCTCAGATTGCCAAATTTGGCGATCATCATTTTAGGATCTCAAAGCGGGTTTCAGATGGAAGAACCAGCACCACCATCAAACAACTCAGTGAAACAGAACGCGTTAAAGAGATCGCCCGAATGCTGGGGGGTGAAAAAATAACCCAAGCCACGCTGGATCATGCCCATGAGATGCTGGACAATAGAAATCAAGTGATACTTTAGATTTTCGGGAATAATGCCGCTTCAGGTATAATTTGACTTCCAGTACAAAATTTAATCATATTTGAAGCTCGCCTCAAATTGATTTGTTTCAAAGAACTAAACTACTATAAAATTAGAATTCGATGACTTTCTACAGCATTCCACCTTTGTTGACGCTGATTTGCTTCCTCGCACTGGCTGCTTTGGCGATTTTCCGCGGCCCAAGGACCCGGACCAACTTTCTTTTTTTAACCATTTGCGTACTCGGATCTTTTCTTTACTTTGACATCCTTTTTGCCTTCAATGTCGAATCAGCCGAAGCGGCGCTTTTTATCAGTCGCACGGATCATTTTTTCATTGTCTACCTCTTCCCGGTATATGTCCATTTTTTCCATGGCTATCTCAATATTTCCGGGCGAAAATGGCTTGTCAAGGCTGCATATGTCTATTCATTTTTTCTGATGTGCTTTACGCCGACACCCTTTTATATTGCTTCCATGCAGAAACATTATTTTGGTTACTTCGCAAGGGGCGGCATCCTCTATCCTTTCTTCGGCCTGGCCGGCCTCTTCGTTACCCTATATGTTTTGATACTGATCCATCAGGCCATACAGCAGGAAAAAAGCAGTTCCCACAAGAACAGGCTGAAGTATCTATTTGCCGGATTTGGGATCATGGGTCTCATGAACGGGATGAATGTCTTTACGATCCAGGGCTATTCGGTGTATCCTCCCGGCAATTTAAGTTTTATTCCCCTGATTATTTTTGCTGTTGGGCTTTTCAAGCACGACTTGCTGGACATGGGGATATTGATCAGAAAAAGCCTTATATATTCGATTCTGACGGCGTTTTTGACATGTTTGTATACCCTGCTCATTATTGTGGCCGACACCGTTTTCAAGGGGTTTCACCTTTCAAATTCGATATATTTCCCCATATTCTTTTTTATTCTCATTGCGTTTGTTTTCGGACCGTTAAAATCAAACGTGCAAAACTTTGTCGATCGTATTTTCTTCAAAGGCAAATATGACTATCAGAAGACCATCAAACATGTCAGCCAGATGGTCGTGTCGGTGCTCGATTTTGACGCAATTGCAAAACTTCTGATGGATACCGTGGCCGATACGATGATAGTGGACCATTGCGTCCTATTTTTGTCAGGCACCTCCGGAAAAAAATTCGTGAATTTCGCAGCCCGCGGCAAACAGATGAATTCCGATCAACCGCTTACATGGAGTGAGAACTCCGCCCTGGTGAGATGGATGCAGACGCATCGCCAGCCTGTTATGAAAGACAGTTTAAAAAAGCAGACCCTAAAGGCCATGTCCCCGGATGTACTTTCAGATATGGAGGCGTTGAATGCCGAAATAGCGCTTCCACTGATATTCGAGGAAACGTTGAATGGATTCATTGTGCTGGGTGAAAAACGTTCCGGCGATCTTTTTATACAGGAAGACGTTGATCTTCTTGAAACACTGTCCAGCCAGAGTGCCCTTGCCATTGAAAACGCCCGTTCCTATAAAGTCATCGATGACCTGAATAAGGATCTCGAAAAAAAGGTTGAAGAAAGGACCCACGCCCTAAAAGAGGCCCTTTTTGAAAAGGAACGAACCCAAGAGCAGTTGATCCGTTCGGAAAGCCTGGCCGCCATCGGCCAATTGGTTGCGGGTGTTGCTCATGAACTCAACAATCCCCTGACAAGTGCCACCAGTCTGGTCCAGTCCGTCATCGAAGACATCGAACAATGGGATACAGAAAATCCTCCGGACGAGGACTTGATCGATGATCTTAAATTTGTCGATCAAGAACTTGTCCGGGCAAGATCGATTGTTTCAAGTCTTCTGGGACTCTCCAGACAAACCCAGACCTATTTAGAATCGGTCGGCATCAATTCCGTTGTCAAAGATGCTTTGCGAGTCATGTACAACCAATATAAACATTGCGATCTTAAAATCGTTGAAAATTATGCTCCGGAGTTGCCGGATATCCAGGGGAATTTTGCAAATTTGGGTCAGGTGGCGCTGAATATCATCCACAACGCCATCCAGGCGGTTGTGGATATAAAAGGGACGGTGTTTCTTTCTACGCAGTTTGACACACATGCAAACCAGGTTGTTTTTTCGTGCAAAGATACCGGGCCCGGTATTCCCGTGTCGATCCGGAAGGACATTTTCAAACCTTTTTTCACCACCAAAGCGGTGGGGGACGGCACCGGCCTCGGTCTGTATATCTGCCACGAAATTGTCCGAAAACATGGCGGCACTTTAAAACTTGAAGACTTTGACGGTCCGGGGGCATTGTTTGAGGTTCGGTTGCCTGCAGCGGGTTAAAACTGGTTTGAAGTTTCTTAGCATGGGTTGTTGAACCTTGACAATTTAGTGAATATGATGGAAAAGATCATTGCCGATCTATATTTAAAAAAAATAGTAACCGTTCACAGGTTCAGGGTTCACCCCGGTTAAATTTCCCGAAGGGAACCCTATTTAACAGGGTAAACCCTGAACCCGTGAACGCCTACAAACAAGGATCTAAAGGAGTGTTAATATGCCGATATATGAATTCAAGTGCTTAAAATGTGAGGAATTTATCGAGCTGCTCGTTATGAATAAGGATGAAGAAATTGAACTCAAATGCCCAAAATGCGCCGGCGAGGATCTCGAACGGGTTTTGAGCTCCACCAACTACAGCATGGGCATTGGTTCCGGGACCGGCCAGGGGGCTAAATCCCAGACCAGAACCTGTGGAAGCGGTTCGTGCACCAGTTACGATATACCCGGTCACACACGATAAATGTTTTGTCCAAGATACTTTTATGCTCGTACACGATGATATATTTTTCTGGCATGGTTGGGGCGGAAAGCTAAAACTCGGTAGCGGGAAATGCAGGCTGCGCATCTATGATCTTAAAAAGGGAGATAAAAAGGGGCTGATGCATTTAAGGCCTATTATTGTCGTGGTGTCCGACGTTGAAGACAGTAAAATGTCGGTAAGAAGCTGCAGCAGTCACATCGCCACCCTGGTTTCAAAGGAGTTCAATATCGATCCCCATCGAATGCTTTGGGTGGAGTATTATCCGCAACACCAATATGGGGTGGATCCGGTACATGATATTCCCGAAAGATTTGATGCTGTTGAATTCGAATGGCACGGGGACAAGGCGATTCAACCCAAATATCGTGAATTAAAAGCACCGCTTCTGGACGAAGTCAAAAAATTGTTTTTTGCCTAAAACCGGGTGCTTTTAGCCCGGGTCTGTATTTCTTAAGCGCTTGGTTTTACATTTGAATTTTATTGTTCCAATATTCGCCATTCATACTGCTCGGTAGGATATTCCCGACGCGGATGAAATTTTAGCATTCCCCTTTTAATTCAAGCTTATCCGGGTTGGGTAACGGGAAACTAAAAAAGAGGTAACTATGGCTTTCAGCTTGGCGCTCATCATCATTTTGGGGTTGGTCGCTGATTATCTGTTTAAACGCCTGCAATTGCCCGGTCTGATCGGCATGCTTATCGTCGGGGTTCTGGTCGGCCCTTATGTATTGAATTTCATGTCTCCTGAAATGATGGGAGTTTCAGGAGATTTCAGAAAAATAGCCCTGATCGTGATTTTGCTTCGGGCCGGATTTGAACTCCGCCGGGATGCCTTGAGACGAGTCGGACGCGCTGCGGTGATCATGAGCGCCGTGCCGGCGGTTTTTGAAATCGGCGGGATTATGCTGGTGGCGCCCAGGCTATTAAATATTACCTATCTCGAGGCCGCTATTCTGGGTTCCATCTTGGGTGCAGTCTCTCCGGCTGTTGTCGTTCCCCTGATGATCGACTTTATGGATCGGGGGCGGGGGGCTAAAAAGGGAATCCCCACCCTGATCCTGGGTGCCTCTTCGTTGGATGATGTTTTTGTTATCGTTCTGTTTACCGTATTTTTAGGCATGTACGGAGGAAATCAGGGCAATATTTTTATTCAGCTGGCTGAAATTCCGATTTCCATCACACTGGGGATTATCGTCGGAATCATTCCCGGATATTTTTTGTACCGTCTTTTTACAAAATATGACTGGCGTCCCCCTAAACGGACGATGATGGTTATGGGTGTTGCCATAATCCTCACCTGGCTGGAGGCAATTTTAGAAGGACATGTCCCCGTGGCAAGCCTGTTGGGCGTCATGGCCATCGGGTTTGTCATTTTGGAAAAATCCGAGCCTATCGCACATATTATTTCCCAGAAACTAAAGAAACTATGGATATTTGCAGAGCTTTTGCTGTTTGTTCTGGTGGGGGCCCAGGTGAACATTCATGTGGCCTGGAAAGCAGGATTGGCCGGAACCCTGGTTATTTTCATCGGTCTTATCTTTAGAAGCGTCGGAACGTATGTATCGCTTTTAGGAACGCCTTTTAATTGGAAAGAAAAACTCTTTTGTGTGGTGGCGTATATTCCCAAAGCAACCGTCCAGGCGGCCATTGGAGCGGTTCCCCTTGCGGCCGGCGTCGCTTCGGGAGAGGTTATTCTGGCTGTCGCGGTCTTATCCATTCTCCTAACGGCTCCCATTGGGGCAATCGGCATTATGATTTTAGGTGAAAAAGTTCTCGATTACGGCGAACTTTCCATGTACAGGTTTAAAGAGTTGAGGGAGAAGCTGGCGCTTCCCCATGTGGGAGAAAGGGTCAGGAGCAAAGTCTCCGGATCTGTATGGAAGGTGATCGAGCAAAAAGAAGTGTGGCTGAAGGACCCTGCGAGATCAGGCAGTTCCGAAGGTTCTTCGGGTGTATTACCGGCCATTTATTTGCGCTACTGGAAAGAAAACAACGATACGGGAGCTGGCAAAGGAAAAACGCTGTCGTATCATTATACCCAGAAAGACGAGTCATTTCAGGATCATTGGGAAATTCTCTATGACTGGTAGTATTGATGGTCTCGTAAAAAGTCCATTTTGCTCGCTCAGTGACCATTTGGGGGCGTTTCAAGCTGTGCTGCTAAATTTCAAGAACTCGTCGCAAGCTCCT
>JAQBBE010000081.1:0-12950 GCA_032126435.1 Desulfobacterales bacterium
GGCAAACATACGTCTTGCACGGCACAACAAACTGTGATAATTTCGTTTTATGAAACAATACGTGATCGATGAACTCAGACCCAAGGATCATAAAGAGATCAAGGTCTACATGGAAGAGAACTATAATGCTTCCGATATGGATGGAATTTACTGGATACCCCTTGAACAGGACATCCTCACCAAAATTCAAAAGGAGCATACGGACTGTCAACCCTTTTATTTTGCCGTCGACCTGGAGCCAAACCTTGTCGCCTTTGAAATGCTGATCCGCACCCAGAAAAGAATGCGATGCAGCTGCATGGGCTATGCAACCGAAAAACAACGCAATTGGCTTATCGGGCATGCCGACTCAATATTTGATCAACTCGGGATTAAAATCTAATCCACCCCGCCATTCCGCCATAGATGGAACAACCATGAACAGACACCGAAACGTTTTGAATTGATGATGACGTCTTTATGATAACAAAATGATACGCAAACAAATTATTGTTTTATGGACCTTGCTTTTTACCGCATTTATGGCGGTTATGGTCATATTGTTCTCCTTTGTGTGCACCGGTGAAGATACGCCGCATAAAGTTGGAAGAATCTGGGCAAAATGCATACTTGCGGCAAGCAACATCAAGGTTACGGTTAAAGGTTTTTCAAATTTAAATCTACACGGGCCTCACATTTATATGGCCAACCATACGAGCAATTTTGATATCCCTGTTCTTCAGGCCTGTCTTCCGGTTCACTTCAGATGGCTCGCCAAAGCGGAGCTTTTTAAGATACCAATCTTCGGTTATGCGATGAAAAGAGCGGGCTATATCAGCATTGATCGTTCCAATAAGGAATCTGCCATACAGAGTCTCCAACAGGCAGCAAAAATCATCAAAAACGGAGCATCCGTCGTTATTTTTCCTGAAGGTTCCCGAAACAGGAATCAAAATGTTCAGCCATTTAAAAAGGGAGGATTTGTTTTGGCGGTGGATTCCGGTGTCCCCATCGTCCCGGTAATCCTTCACGGAACTAGGAAAATTATGCCGAAAAATCAGATTTTAATCGAACCCGGCCATGTGCTTGTGGAAATCAAAAAACCGATCGAATCTTCGGATTATACCAGAGAAACTAAGGAACTTCTGATGGGAAAAATCAGAAATGTGATCTTGGAATCCTTAGAAAACGCTAAAAAGAACGGATCATTATGCTGAAAATAATACCCCTCGGCGGATTGGGAGAAATCGGACTTAACATGATGGTTTTTGAATATGGCGATTCAGCGTTCATCGTTGATGCCGGGCTGATGTTCCCGGAGGACTTTATGCTGGGGATCGATTATGTAATTCCGGATATGAATTACATCAAACAGAAAAAACCCGATATTTTAGGGGTCGTCTTAACCCATGCCCACGAAGACCATATCGGAGCACTGCCGTATCTCCTGAGAGAGATGAATGTGCCGATTTATGGCACGCCTTTTACCCTGGGGGTTGTGCGGAAAAAACTTGAAGAACATGGACTCCTTTCACCCGTTCTGCTGCATGAAATTTCACCCAGAGAAAAGCTTGAATTGGGCCCTTTTGAACTCGAGTTTATTCGGGTCTGCCACAGCGCTGTAGATGGCGTGGGCATTGCCATTAAAACACCCTTAGGGATCGTCGTTCATACCGGCGATTTTAAGATCAGCCACACGTCTGTTGACGGCATGATAACCGACGTAAACAAGTTTGCTCAGTATGGCGAAAAAGGGGTTCTTGCGCTCCTATCGGATTCCACGAATGTTGAAAGGGAAGGATATACCATCTCCGATCAGGAGGTTGGAGACACCCTGGGACGAATTTCAGCAGGCAGAACCGGGCGAATCATTATCGGTCTTTTTGCCTCCAGCATTACCAGAATCCAGCAGGTTATCGATATCGCACGGGCCATCAACAGGAAAGTCGTTTTTAACGGCAGGAGTATAGAAACGAGTGTAAATATTGCCAAAGATCTTGGATACATACGCATCCCTGAAGAGATGGAAATCCATATCGAACAGGTCAATGATTTCCCGGATGAAGAAATCGTTATCATTACGACAGGCAGTCAGGGAGAGCCCATGGCGGCCCTTGCTCGCATGGCAACAGGTACCCACAAGCAGATAAAGATCAAAAAAGAAGATACGGTTATCCTTTCTTCAAAATTTATACCCGGCAACGAAAAAGCCATCACCAAGATTATTAACGATCTTTATCGGCGCGGTGCCGATGTTATTTATGAGAAAATATCGAAAATTCACGTATCGGGCCATGCTTTTCAGGAAGAGTTAAAGCTTATGATCAATCTCACCCGGCCCAAATATTTTATTCCAATCCACGGAGAATTCCGGCATCTGGTTCTTCATTCACGTCTGGCAAAGCAGGTCGGCATTCCCGAGGAAAACATTCTTCTTGCGGAAAATGGACAGATCATAGAATTTGATGAAAATGGCGGAAGAATTCAAGGCAAGGTTTCGACAGGCCGCGTGCTCATTGACGGCAAAGGTGTCGGAGATGTGGGAAGGAGCGTGCTCAAGGAAAGACGAAACCTGTCCGAAGACGGCCTGGTTGTGGTTAACATGGCCTTTGATGAAGAGACCGGTATTGTGATATACGGACCTGAAATCGTTTCTCGCGGCTTTGTGTTTGAAACGGAAACGGGCCACCTTTTGGAAGACGCAAAATGTGTTGTCCTGGAAATTGTCGAAGAAGTGGGCCCCGAAGTCCCGGATCGGGCGGCCAAAATCCGATCAAAAATACAAAAAGCCCTGAGAAAATATTTTTCCTTTACCATAAATCGCCGACCGGTTATACTTCCGTTTATTCTGGAAGTCTAAACATCGACCATTGAAATGGGTTCAAATGCGCAAAGAAATCATAGGAATTTTACTATTTTTTCTCGTTATTTTTACGCTGATCAGTCTTCTGTCATACAGTCCGGCGGATCCTTCAATCAATAATGCCAGGGCTGCGGGGCAGATCCACAACTTTTTTGGTTTATTCGGCGCCCATCTGGCGGGCATCCTCATAGGGCTGTTCGGGCTCGGTTCTTTCTGGGTCCCGATTCTACTCCTTCTTACCAGTATCCATTTTTTCGGCAACCATTCCCGAAAGGCAATCATTTCGACCCTTGCCGGTGGCGTTATTCTGATGATCACCACGGGAAGTTTACTGGCACTTAAGCACAACCATATTGTTATTCTTGGCAGCAAATTTTCTTCCGGCGGCCTCATCGGAATCCCTTTAAAATCATTTCTCGTAAAGTATTCCAATATCCTGGGCGGAGCCGTTATCCTGGCACTTTTATGGATCATCGGTTTGATTCTGTCCACCGGTTTTTCTTTGATAAAGTTTGCCAAACGATGTTGGCAAACTGGTATTTTTTCAGCAGATCGACTGCGTACATTATTCATAAAATGGAAAGAGCAACGGAAAAAATCAAAAATACATTCCGACACAAAAAAAGTTCAGAAAGCCAAGCAGGAACCGAAAATAAAAATCAAAACTTCCAAACCCCTGCCCATCAAGGAAACTCCGGTTCCACGGCAGGAAGTGTTTGATTTTATGCATGCCGGAAAAGGATTTCAGCTGCCTTCGATCAATCTTTTAGACGATTTCGAGGAAACCCTCTCTTCTGCAGATGATGAAAATTTAAAGATGCAGTCGAGACTCCTTGAAAAAAAGCTCGAAGACTTTAATGTCCAAGGAAAGGTGGTTGCCATATCCCCCGGCCCCATCATCACGACCTTTGAATATGAACCTGCTCCGGGGATTAAAATAAATAAAATCGTCAATCTTACCGACGACCTTTCCCTGGCGCTCAGAGCCATAAGCATTAGAATTGTGGCCCCGATCCCTGGTAAAGCCGTTATCGGGATTGAACTCCCCAACGCCTCCAGGGAGATTGTAAGATTCAAAGGGGTTGTCGCTTCGAGCGTCTTTCAAAAATCGAAGTCCAAACTGACCATCTGTCTCGGCAGGGACATCATTGGAAACCCCGTCGTTGCGGAACTCGACAAGATGCCGCATCTACTCATTGCCGGCGCAACCGGAAGCGGCAAAAGCGTGGCCCTGAATGCCATGATCTGCAGCCTGCTGTATAAATCGACCCCTGATGATGTAAAGCTGATTATGGTCGATCCCAAAAGAATCGAACTTTCCAATTACGACGGAATACCGCACCTCATTACGCCGGTGGTAACAGATATTAAAAAAGCCACCAATGCCCTCTTCTGGGCCGTACGTGAAATGGAGAGAAGGTATGAACTTCTGTCGGAAAATAAAGCCAGACACATAAGACAATATAACCAGAAGATCGAAAAGGAGCGTCATACCCCCGAAGGAAAAGACTTGGAGAAACTGCCGTATATCGTTATTATCATCGATGAGCTTGCCGATCTTATGTTGGCCGCATCAAGGAATGTTGAAGTCGCCTTGACGCGCCTTGCCCAGATGGCCAGAGCCGCCGGCATCCATTTGATACTTGCCACCCAGCGGCCTTCCGTGGACGTGCTGACCGGAATCATTAAGGCCAATTTCCCCACCCGTCTTACCTTCCAGGTTTCTTCCAAGACCGATTCCAGAACCATTATAGATACGAACGGTGCTGAAAACCTTTTAGGAGACGGGGACATGCTTTTTCTGCCGCCGGGCACCGCTAAGCTCCAGCGAATTCATGGGGCATACCTTTCAGAATTGGAGCTTGGAAGGATCATCGAATTTTTGAAGAACCAGGAAACACCGGAATACGATACGACCATTGTCAAAGCGCCGCCAAAGGAAACGGAAGATTCCGGTGAAAAAGAATATGACGAAAGATATGACGATGCCGTGGCACTCATTACAAAAAATGGACAGGCATCCATATCCATGATTCAGCGGCATTTGCGTATCGGCTATAATCGAGCGGCCCGTATTATCGAAATGATGGAGGAAGAAGGGATCGTAGGTCCCTCGGACGGTGCCAAACCGAGGACGGTCCTGGTTAAAGGGTATGAAGACATTCCTTAGAAGCCGTTTCAAAACCGATCCTTCGCGGGCTTGAGCCTTTTGTAAAGCGCTCCCTGGATAATGCTTTTTTTTAAATCGTGTAAACTCCCCGACCCTTCAGGCAATTAGAAATAAAATAGGATCATATCATCTGAAAATGGCGCTTGATGAAAAACTGCTGAATACCGTTAAAGGTTTTCTGGACCGTCAAGAGGGTAACGCCCTTTATGATATTGCCCTGGAAGCCAGCCGTCGCGGCCCCTGCCTGGAAATCGGGAGTTACTGCGGCAAATCGACAATTTATTTGGGTTCAGCCTGCAGAAAAAACAACAGCGTTCTCTTCTCAATCGATCATCACCGAGGATCTGAAGAACAGCAGCCTGGAGAAGAGTATTTCGATCCCGAGTTTTACGACCGAAAAGCCCGCCGTGTGGACACATTTAAAGAATTTAGAAATACCATTGAAAAAGCCGGGATCGAGGATACGGTCGTCCCCATGGTATGCAGGTCCGAACTCGCTGCACGTTTGTGGTCAACATCCCTCAGCCTGGTTTTTATTGACGGCGGTCATTCCTATGCGGCGGCATACACGGATTACAACGCCTGGGCCGGGCATATCATGCCCAATGGATATCTGCTGATTCACGACATTTTTAAAAACCCTGAAAAGGGCGGCCAGGCACCGTATCATGTTTACAAGCTGGCGGTTGCATCAGGTCTTTTCAAAGAAGTATCCATAATAAACACTTTGGGAGTCCTGAAACGCATGCCTTCCGACGCTATCCCTGAAACGCTCCCCAAGCAGTAATCACTCGATACACCCCATCCAATGAATCTCCCTGAGAGCAAATATGGGAAAAAAATCACGGTCCAGTTCCCGGATGAATTTTTTAAAATTGGGGTTTTAGATTTGATTTGGCATTTAATTTTTGTCATTTGAGTTTTGCCCCAAGGAATAGGATCACGACCTGGACCGCATAGCAATCCTTGAAGCATCGGCTAAGCTAATGGTTTACGGCCTATGATATTTTTTACGATAGGGTGTTAGGGTCGTCTTTTGTCAGGTACACCACAAGGCTCTTCCCCATGACCGGATTGAGCAGCCTGTCCGGAAAACGTGTAATCCAGGGATGCTTCATGATATCCCAAACAAGAAGACGGTGATACAGGTTTACGAGCCGGCAATCTTCACGTTCCGGACCGACAAGGCACTTCAGCCACCAATATGGGGTATGGAGGCTGTGGGCAGAATGGTGCCCGCGTGGTTTCAGGCCTTCCCTTTCCAAAAGGTCGAACAGCGCTTTCTTTTTATAGATACGGATATGTCCATTTTCGGTGTTGTGGTAATTTTCGGAAAGTGCCCAGCAGATTCCCTCGGGCATATACTTGGGAACACTGACAACAAAGTCCTTACCCGGTTTCAAGACTCTGACGGCTTCAGAGACTGCGCGCTTCTCGTCATGCAAATGTTCCAGAATCTCCGAACAGATGACAAGGTCAAAATAATTGTCCCTGAACGGCAGGTGATATATGTCGGCAACAGAAACCTTGCACACTCCGCCGCCATCTTCTCCGAGTCTTTCCTGGTTTTTAAGCCTGCTTCCCGCCTCAAAAACATCGTCAAAGTTGATGTCCACCCCTATGGCAACGACCTTTCTGAACTTACAAGCACCGCAGGTGTGACGCCCTGTTCCGCATCCGATATCCAGAATACGGCAGCCGGGTTTTATGTTAAGCCGGTTAAAATCGATGGTAATCACGGATGGTCTCCCTGTACGCCGCAACGGTCATTTCTGCCGCCCTTTTCCAGGAAAAGCGATGGTGAACCCGATTAAACCCGGCACGACCCATTTTTTCCGCCTGTTCAGGATTTTCGAGAAGTTCTGTGATAGCATTCACAAGTTCCCGGGAATTCGCAGGCGGGACCAGAATACCGCCATCCCCCACCACCTCGGGTAAGGCACCGCCGGTGGTGCTCACAACCGGAAGCCCGCATGCCATAGCCTCGCCGGCCGGGAAACCGAAACCCTCGTATACGGACGGGACGATTGCCAAAGAAGCCCTGGCATATTGCTGAACAAACGCTTCATTGTCGATTCGGCCTGTAAACGTAATTCGCTCGTTTATGCCCAAGTTTTTTATGAGTTTTTCAATATCACCATTCTTTTTTACGGTGCCGACAATAACGAGCCTGACATCGAGGGTTTTGGAGATTTCAGCCACTGCTTCAAGGAGGTAGCGGAGCCCTTTTATCGGCGTATCCGCACTGCTGGTAACGATAATCCTCCCTTTTTCCCTTCTGATTTCAGGAACCGGATAAAAAAGGTCTGTATTGATGCCATTCGGAATGACTTTGAATCGTTCCGGCGGGATCCCAAAATTTTTTCTGATGTCGTTCTTTGCAGATTGTGAAACAGTGATAATGTGGGAAAGGGTTCTGGCAACCCTTTTTTGCATACCGATAAAAGAATACCATCGCATCTGTTTCATCTTTTGCCAAAAAGACGAAGCCGTTCTTACGGCCAGATCCCGGTCAACGGTAATGGGATGGTGGATTGTGGCGATGGTGGGAATATATTCTTTAATGGACTTTATGCCGTATGAAAGGCTCTGATTGTCATGAACGATATCGTATTCATGTCGCCTTTTCCTTAAAAATCGATACGCCCTGAGACCAAAAGTGAACGGTTCCGGGAATCCCATGGTGGAAACCCCCAGCCACTCGATAAGATTGATGGGATCTGAAAGCTCTTTTAAAGAGGGCATCCTGAACAGATCATCCGGGTTATAAAGGTCGAGACCGGGAAGCTGAAACAGCTTTATATCTTTATCGAGCTGGGGGATAGGCGGCCCTGAAACCACCTCGACATGATGCCCCAAGTCTTTGAGCGCTCTGCTCAGGTTATATATATAGACCCCCTGTCCGCCGCAGTGGGGATGGCTCCGATAGCTCAACAAGCAGATTCTCAATCGATCCGCCTTATCCCTTGACATTATAGCACCTCGTTTCCGCCAGATTTTCCAACACCGCATCATATTGATCAATCAGTTCTTCCCAGGCAAAGCGGCACATCGCTTCAGATAGATTTTGTCGTTTTACTTCAAATTGGGAAAAATTCAAGATAAGAAAGCACAGTTTCTCGATCAGTTCCGTCTGATCTTTATAGAGAAAATCATCATGGAAGGCCTTTGGAATGATTTCCGGGTATGACAGCCGGTCAGGCAACAGCGGGATACAGCCGTAACGAATCGCTTCCACCACTGAAATACCGAAATTTTCCTGATTTGCCGTGCTGATTACGATATTTCCTTTCATAAGCCATTCATGGTATTTTTCTTTGGATGCTTCATAGCCGTACCAAACGATCCGGTTCTTAAGACGTTCTCTGGCGGCGATAAACGCTTTGGGGACCATCTGGAAGTTTTCTCCCAAAAGTGCAAGACGAAAATCCAGACCCCGTTCGAGTACGGCATCTATCGCTTCGAAAAAAACCGAAGGGTTTTTGTCAAATTCCCAGCGATGATTCCAGATGATCAACGGCGGTTCGTCGGTTTCGGGAACGGAACGCGGCAGCCGAAGGTCTGCAGCCGGAAAATGACATCCTGGATAGAGGACCCCGGTCTTGTTGCGTATTGCTTCGATCACCCACGTCGGCCGGTATTCGGGCATCATTTTTAAAAATTCTGGAAGGCTCGAGAAAAATGCATCAAAGTGGGTCCGGGAATTAAAAAGAACTTTGTCTGCTGCAAGGGCTGTGGTGATGTCTGTGAAACCATACTGAAAATCCCTGCTTTCACCCGGCGCCAATGGATAGGTCAATTGATTCTCATGAAAATAAACCAGGGAAGGCGGACAAAACTGACCCCATAAGGCCTTAAAATCCGACAGGCTCATAAGGTCGGTGGTAATCAATCCGTTATAGTCTTTAAGAGAGGGAATTTTATTCACAAAGTATAGTGCCGCCCCTCGCATCCGCCATTTCCAAAAACGAGCGGGCAGCTTGATAAGGTCGATTCTGTGCCGGGAGTGTGAAATGAGGCCTTGGGCAAAATCCCGATGTGATCCGCCAAAAAAAGATTCCAGGAATAAAAATTTCAAATGATTCTCTATCCAGACTAAAAGCCAAACCGAAAAGAAAGACAAACACCTTTGTTCTTGACATCGGCCGAGAGGTTAATTTTCACATGGTCTTTTAATTTTTCTAAAAAAAGACCGGTTTTTTTTCGGTTGTATTTGTGAGCACTTGTTACGGCACCGTATATGTTTCCGGCATAAAAACCCACTTCCACAAAAGCAAGGAGTCCCCCAAGTGCGGGATTTCCCGCATCGAAAGACTCATAGGCGGCGTATATGAGAGCCCCATTGAACAAAAAGGCGATCAGCGCATCTTGGTATCTTTCACAATAAAGATATCCTGCCCCAGGAAGGACAGATAAAAACCCCGCCAGCTTCGGGTTCTTTTTTGAAATTAATTTTTCCTTGTCAAGTTCAGCAGCCAGTTTTTCAAGTCTGTATTTATCTTTATTTTTAACACTTATTTTTGAAAAGTATTGTCTGCCCCTTTCCCAAGATGCCATTTCAAGATAAATCCACCCGAGTCGGTAGTAGGCTTCATCCCTTTCATCCTCATTGTGCGCGACCACAATAATATTGTTGAGATTGATTATAGCAGGATCAAAGGCCTTTAGTTTCATGTAGGTTTCACTGATCTTAAAATACGATTTTATGGCATAATCGGTATCCACATATTCATCGGCCAATTTTTGAAATGAATCGACGGCCGCCTTGAAATCCCCTTCGAGGTAATACGACATGCCGGTTTGGTACATTGCCTTTTCCACCCGCTTATCCTCCGGGAAGAAATAGATAAACCGCTTGTATTCCATAACGGCCGTCGAATAATCGTTGTTGGAAAAAAGGTTCTCTGCATAATTGAACTGTTTGTCCGGCGTTATCATTACAAAAGGTTTGCTGTCCGAAGGGGTTTCGGAGCCGGCAAACGATTTTGAAAAGGGGATAAAGAGAAAAAACAGCGTAACGAGAGCGATGAACTGAGAGTCAAAGCAAATGTTTCGGATCCGCATAATAATCATTGCCGCCAGAAATCGTTATTACTCACAGGGTCGTAGTTGCGCTTTTCACCGTTTATCCAGACCGGGGCTGACACTTTTGTCTCGTCTCTGCCGCAACGCATGAGACGGTCACTGCACATGATCCAGCCCGCAAGGGGACCATGTTTTTTGATGGCATCGATACAGTACTGGGAACATGTCGGATACATGGGGCAACGATCACCGTCGGCACTTGAAATGTAATCTCTATAAAACCTGAGGGGATAAAAGAGAGGGCTTCCCTGTTTTTCTGCAGCCTCATGTAAACGTTTTGGATTATCAGCGAGATTCATCTCCTGCCGGGCGAAGGCGCTGCTCCAAAATACGTTTAAAATTACACAACAAATGATGAAAGCAAATCTTTTTTTCATTGCTTATTTTTTACGAAACCTTCATTTTTGGGTGACCCGGAAAACCTCTTCTATGGTAGTAATCCCTCTTAACACCTTTTGTACACCGTCTTGGCGCAAAGTGACCATATTCAGATTCAACGCCTCGGTTTTTATACTGTTGGAATCATGGGTCTTTAATATAAGGCTTTTTAAACTGGCATCCAACAGCATAATTTCAAAAATGCCTTTCCGACCTTTGTAGCCGGTGAAAAAACAGTTTTCACATCCTATGGATTTGTAAATAACAGCTTCCCGACATTGATCGGCGTTTATCCCGATGCTTTTCAATGCAGCGTCATCGGGTGTGTAAGGCTCTTTGCAACTTTTACAAAGAACCCGGACCAGTCTCTGGGCAACAACCGCCAGGACCGATGATGAAATTAGAAAGGGTTCAACACCGATGTCTACAAGGCGGGTAATCGCGCTTGCAGAATCGTTGGTGTGGAGTGTGGAAAAAACAAGATGGCCTGTGAGTGCCGACTGGACCGCGATGTCCGCTGTCTCCCTATCCCGTATTTCACCAACCAGAATGACGTCGGGATCCTGCCGGACAATCGACCTGAGTCCGCTGGCAAAAGTAAGGGTTATTTTCGGATTTACCTGTATTTGACTGATCCCTTCGATCTTATATTCAATGGGATCTTCAATGGTGATTATGTTGATATCCGGCCTATTGATGGACGAGAGGATTGCATAAAGCGTCGTTGTTTTTCCGCTGCCGGTGGGGCCGGTAACAAGGATAATACCATTCGGAGACTTGACAAGGTTTTCGATGGTATCGAGTTTGTCCGATACAATTCCGAGATCCGAAAGTGAAATCAAGGAAGCTGATTTGTCAAGAAGCCTGAGCACCAGACGCTCTCCAAACGACGTCGGAATGGTGGATACCCGCACATCGATCTCCTGATTGCCGATTTTGACGTCCAGACGACCGTCCTGGGGAAGACGTTTTTCCGCAATGTTCATCTTCGCCATGACCTTGATTCTGGAGATAAGCGCAGGCTGGATCCATTTTGGAGGGGACAGCAGGTCATATAGAATACCGTCAACGCGATAGCGCACTTTAAAACTGTCCTGGAACGGTTCGATGTGAATATCGCTGGCACGGGCTTTCACGGATTGTGAAATAATATGGTTCACAAGTTTTATGATCGGTGCATCACTGATGTCATCCAGCAGGTCCGCCTTTTCCTCGATCTCACTGATAATGGCACTGCCGTTTTCTTCCATATCCTGGACAAGCTGCTCGGCCGAGCCCCTGCTGAGATCATACGATATATTTATGGCAAATAGAATTGCCTCCTTTGTTGAAAGAACGAGCTTAACGTCATGGATGCCGAGAATCTTGATAAGGTCATCAATGGGTTGTATACAGGCCGGGTCGTTTACGGCGATGGCCGAATCCGAGTTGAAAAAATCTTCTTTTTTATTGTGTCGATCCTCCTTATGCAATCTCGTGTCGGTATCGGAATCCGGACGTCCTTTTATCAAAGGAACCATGTTGTATTTTTTTAAAAATTGAATCGGAACATGGTCGGTAAAATCTGTTTTAAAATTTTCAAGGGGCAGTTCCGGCCAGAAAGGAATGTCGTATTGGATGCTTAAAGCTTCGAGAAGCTGTCTTTCGGTAATGATCTTTTTTGCTACGAGCGTTTCTCCGAAATCGCCGCCCTTTTGGGTTTTAATCCTTTGGGCCTCTTTAAGATCTTCTTCTGAAACCTCGAAGGTGTCTTTGAGTATCTGGGTAAAATGTTTTTGCATGGTGCTTGAAAGGTTGAAGGAAGTTTCTATATTATCAAGTTATATTGAACGACGGCAGTCCTTATTGTTTGGATTCGGGTCCAGTGCTGTCAGGTTGTTTTTCGTACATTTTGATTCTCCCTGCTTTGATCTGATCAACTTGATCCTGCTTGCTTTCCAAAAGGGCTTGTGCCTCGGCAGGATTGTTGACGACGGTGGGTTGGATAAACACATAAAGATTGGTCTTTTCACTTCCCCTTGACGTCGATTTGAACAGATACCCGAAAAAAGGGATGTCTCCCAGGCAGGGGACCTTATATTCCACTTCTGAAATGCTTTCATCGATCAGCCCGCCGATGACAACGGTACTCCCGTCTTTTACAATCACCGTTGTGTCGATGCTGCGCTTTAATGTGGTCGGACGATCTTTCGAAGCCAAGGATGTTGTGGTCTCATCGAGTTTGGTCAATTCCTGGGAAATATTGAGCTGAACCAGCCGATCCTTGCTGATTTGCGGCGTGATTTTTAAGGTAATTCCAACATCTTTGTACTCATAGGAACTGTATGTCTCGATCCCGGCATCGGCGGACGATCGGGTCTGATAGGGAACGTTTTTGCCCACAATAATGACGGCCTCCTGATTGTCCAGGGTCAGAAGCTGAGGGGTCGAGAGTATATGAACATCTTTATCCTTTTTATAAGCATTTACAACTGC
>JAQBBE010000082.1:0-4497 GCA_032126435.1 Desulfobacterales bacterium
GAAAATCATCGAAACATCATTGTTCGGGTCAATGACCGGGGGCCTTTCGTGGAGGGCCGTATTATCGATCTTTCCGCAGGAGCCGCTAAAAAACTCGGCTTTTATAAAAATGGGACCGCAAAGGTTCTGGTAGAGGCGATAGAAGTTGAGGGTTAGCCCATGAACAGACCGCTCCCCGCCGCGAAGCACTGCCGCAAGGTAGAACCCCCGCCTTTCAGGGCGGGGATCTTCACAAATCCGGGTTGGCCGTGTTTTTCGCCTATTGTGTATCTTAAAATATTTTGCTAAAGAGAGAGTTGCCGAGTGAACACGGATTTTTTATGAGATAATTCTGATGGTTTTGTAAAAAGTCAATTTTGCATTCCATGGCAAGCATACCCAACAACGTTCGCAAACGACGCTTTATGAGTTTCGCCAATTTCGGTTTCTTTGAACAGATCTGGATGAGGTGGTTTGTGTCTGACTCTTATAAAAACATAAACAATTTCGGGCTGTTGCGAATCAAATCTTTTTCCGTGCGGATTTGTATCTGTCTATGCACCCTATTCCTTTCCGGATGTTCTTATTTTATTTCGTCGGCAACCGTCGATATGACTGAAAATCTGTCCCAGGCCATTTTGGACAACAACGACCTGGCAACGGTCGAAGCCGGCGCTCCTGCATACCTGTTGATGGTTGACAGCCTGCTGTATCGCGACCCGGACAATGAATCCCTCCTTCGTTCGGCCGCAAACGTATATACCGCGTATACCGACGTATTTGTCAAGGATACGGCACGGGCAAAAAAGCTGACCGACAAAGCACTGGATTATGCATTACGAGCCATGTGTATCCACAAGCCGGATACATGCTTGTTCCGGCAGAGCAGTTTCCAGGATTTTAAAAACACACTTTCCACGGTGAAAGCTAAAGGTGTTCCGGACTTGTTTACCCTGGGATCGGCATGGTCTGCATGGATTCAGATGCATCGGGAAGACTGGGACGCGGTGGCTGAAATTCCCCGGGTTGAGGCCATTATGGAGCGCGTCGTCGAACTGGATGAAGCCTATCAGGATGGCGCCGCCCATTTATATCTCGGGGTTCTGGCGACATTGCTTCCCCCGGCGCTGGGCGGCAAACCCGAAGTGGGAAAACAGCATTTTGAGCGCGCACTGGAAATTTCTAAAAATAAAAATTTGATGGTCAAGGTGTTGTATGCCCGGCATTATGCACGCCTGGTTTTTGACAGGGAACTGCATGACCGGCTGCTGAACGAGGTGCTTAAGGCCCGACCCGATGTCCCCGGATATACCCTCGGCAATACCCTTGCACAACAACAGGCCCGGGAACTGCTGGATAGTAGCGAAGACTATTTCTAATCTAAATATTCAAGTTAGTTCGCTTCGCCCCGCCTGCCATTGCAAGGCACGAGCGGGCAGGTCACAATTGGAATGTTGGAATACTGGAATCATGGAATAATGGGTTCTGGGAAAAAGGAAAGTTGGGTTATTGTAAAATTCCTATTTACGGGAATTAAATGGAGGGATGTCATCTTCTTTAAATCATCATTCCATCATTCCATGTCCGAGTTGAAAGTATAAGCCTAAAAAACACCTTTATTTTGAAATAATTGTAGAATTACCGAAACGTTTAAATTTAGTTGTTTGTAGATCTTCCCAATTTTGTTTTAGCTCGATTGGGGTGAAAAATACAAAGGGGTATTCTAAGATGATACGAATTATAACGATGCTGCTTATTGTTATGCTTGCCGGCCAGGCACACGCCATGTGGTTCAAGATCGCCACCCTGTCGCCGGAAGGATCCATCTGGATGGAGAAAATGCGAGACGGTGCAGAAGAATTGGCCCGTAGAACCAATAACCGGGTTCGGATCAAATACTATCCCGGGGGCGTTATGGGCGACGACAAGTCGGTGATGCGCAAGATCCGTATCGGCCAGCTTCAAGGCGGTGCCTTTGTCGGGGGAAGTTTATCCAATTTTTATCGCGACAATCAGATTTACAGCCTGCCGTTGTTTTTCAGATCTTTCAAAGAGATCGATTATGTCCGGGAACACCTGGACAAACGAATTATGGACGGGTTTGAGAATGGCGGATTTGTGACCTTTGGAATTGCCGAGGGCGGCTTTGCCTATGTCATGTCCACCGTACCCATACGAACCGTCGAAGAGATGCGCGGGCAGAAAGTATGGATTCCGGACAACGATTCCATGATTCTGGAAGCGGTCAAGGCCTTTGACATCACGCCCATACCATTATCCATCGCTGATGTGCGGGCCGGCCTGCAAACCGGTCTGATTAATACCGTAACCACCCCGCCCATAGGTGCTTTGGCGCTGCAGTGGCACACCCAGATTAAATACCTTTTGGACGAGCCATTTCTGTATATTTTTGGCGTGCTGGCCGTGGACCGCGATGCATTTTTAAAAATATCACCCGGCGATCAAAAGATCTTCCGGGAAATCATGGGCCGTGTATTTAAAGAGCTTGACCAACGTAACCGGGAAGACAATATCAAGGCGCTTGAAACGTTGCGCAAACAGGGGATAGAGTTTGTCAAACCCTCCGCTGAAGCCCTGAAAAAATGGTGTCAAGACGCTTCGGAAGTGCCGAAGCGGCTGGTGGAAACCGACAGGTTGTCCCAGGAGATGGTGGACACCTTGGAAGGTCTTCTCAAGGATTATCGCACAAAGGAGTCAAAGACCGATGAAAGAAAAACCCCGTAAATCTTTTGTCGAGCGCGCGCAGATGATTCTTTACCGGGTGGAAGATTCCATTCTGGTGGGGTTGCTGCTGTTGATGATCACCCTGGCGGTTCTTCAGATCTTTCTTCGCAATCTGTTCGAAACCGGCATTGTCTGGAGTGATGTTCTGGTGCGTATCCTTGTACTTTGGGTCGGACTTTTGGGGGCAATGGTGGCCAGCCGGCAGGGAAACCATATCAACATTGATATTATGGAACGTTTTCTTCCGGAACGCGCCAAAATTGTCGTCAATTTTATCGTGGAACTGTTTACCGCTTTCATTTGTACGATCGTTGCCTATTACAGCCTTCAATTTGTGCAAATGGAGTTTGCAGCCGGCGGCATGGCTTTTGCCAAGGTGCCGGTATGGTTATGCGAGGCCATTATTCCCTTTGCCTTTGTGGTTATCGCCATGCGCTATGTTCTATTGTCAATTATAAACCTCAAAAGAATCGTTAAATTTCGATCGTGATCCCATATATTTCCGCCCTGATATTGATTCTTTTAGCCATCCTGGGGACGCCTCTTTTTGTCGTCATTCTGGCGGTTGCCATGCTCGGGTTTCATTACCAGGGCGTTAATCTGTCCGTCATCGCCATTGAAATTTATCGCATTGCCGACACCCCGGTTCTGCTGGCACTGCCCCTGTTTACATTTGCCGGCTACCTATTGGGGGAGAGCCGGACGTCTCAACGCCTGGTAAGGCTTACCCGGGCCTTTCTTGGATGGATGCCCGGCGGTCTGGCCATCGTCGCCTTTGTTGCCTGCGCATTTTTTACCGCTTTTACCGGTGCATCCGGTGTGACCATTGTGGCGCTGGGCGCGTTGCTGTATCCGGCGTTGACAGAGGCCGGGTACAGAGACAAATTCAGCATCGGCCTGGTGACGTCGTCGGGCAGTTTGGGGCTGCTGTTGCCGCCTTCACTCCCGCTGATTCTTTACGGGATCATCGCACAGCAGATGGACATCGGCGTGAATGTGGCCATCAGCGATCTGTTTCTTGCCGGGATTCTCCCGGCCCTGCTTATGGTGCTGATGCTCTCGCTCTGGAGCCTGTGGGAAAACCGCCGCAACCCCATGCCTGTTAATTCCTTTTCAGCAAAAGAAGCCGCTGCTGCCCTGCGCGAGGCTATTTGGGAAATACCGCTGCCGGTGTTTGTTCTGGGGGGTATTTACGGCGGATTTTTTGCCATTTCCGAAGCGGCCGCAGTGACCGCAATGTATGTGATCGTTGTGGAGGTTTTTATATACAAAGAAATCAAGCTGTCACAGCTTCCGTCAATTATGCGGGAATCCATGGTGATGGTGGGTGGAATCCTTCTTATTCTGGGTGTGGCGCTGGCATCGACCAATTTTTTAATCGATGCCGAAGTGCCGATGCACCTGTTCAATCTGATTCAGGCCCATGTCACCAGCAAAATTGTCTTTCTGATTTTACTGAATATTTTATTGTTGATACTCGGTGCTATTCTGGACATCTTTTCTGCTCTGGTCATTATGATCCCCATCATCCTGCCCGTGGCGGTCAATTACGGGATCGATCCGGTTCATCTGGGCATCATTTTTCTGGCCAACATGCAAATCGGCTACTTCACCCCGCCGGTGGGGATGAACCTATTTATTGCCAGCTACCGCTTCAATAAACCCATCACAGAACTCTACCAGGCGGCCATACCGTTTATGATCGTGCTGTTGACAGCGGTGCTGATCATTACGTACTGGCCGGCGTTGAGCCTGGTTTTTCTGCATAGATAA
>JAQBBE010000083.1:0-3080 GCA_032126435.1 Desulfobacterales bacterium
TTCCTGAAGATAACGCTTGGCATTTTCATTTTTAGCAAAAACGATAACACCGGAAGAATCTCTATCCAAACGGTGCACGATAAATACCCGGTTTCTTGATTTCTGATTCCCTTTTCTTACGTAGGTATTTAAAAGATAATACGCTGTATTTTCTCTGACTTTCTCAGTACTCACTGTTAAAAGACCACTCATTTTATCCACAACCAGAATATCATGATCTTCATAGAGAATAGAAAGCCCTCTGGGCTGATATCTTTTGGGAGGACTTTTAAAGCTTTTCCGACTTTCCCGCATAATGTTTATTTAACCTAAGTTGAGCGATTTTTGGGGAAGAGATGTGCCAAGATCTTTGCGGCGATTATTCAGACGTGCAATAACTTCACCCTTACCAATAGCATATTTAATTAAATATTCAACAAAATTATCAGACTTCGTAGAACTCAGTTTTTTGATATAGGTTTTTCCTAAACTGAAAATGCGAAACTTTGTGCAGTTTCTGGCATTGGTTCGCTGCGAAAGAATTACAACCACAAATTAGGAGGATTCCCATGAAGGCTTTCAAATATTTTCTTGTAAAGATCAAAGAATTATTGAAACTGAAGATTGAGAAAACCCTATGAAAATCCGGCTTGTCAAAATCTTTGATCACTTACCAATAGCTCAACATCAATTTAATGACAGATATCGCCAAAAGTAAGGCTAAACAAATCGCTTTTTTTAATTTTTGTCAGGAATCCTCCCGGTCATCAGGGCAATCTTAAGCCCGCCATGCGGCAGCAGATGGGTGGTCGATCTGAAAGGAACCATTCCGGCAAGGCGAGGATTGAGCGAAATCAGGACAAATTTCCACCCTTTGTATTCTTTTTTCAGTCTCTCGCAGACGGACAGGAAAAGCGCATCACTTTCTCGTCGCGATCCCAGCCGTCGCCCAAACGGCGGGTTAAGTGTCACCAGCCCGGGACGGTTTGTCAGTTCGGTTGGCGAAAGATCGAAAAAATCCCGGGTAGAAACGGCGATGATGCCGGAGAGACCGTGTTGAGTGACGCTGTCTTTAAGTTCGCAAACCGCCCGGTCGTCCCGGTCCGAGGCAAAGATGAAAGGGGTGTTTGTGCGAACGATCTTCTTTTCTGTCGCCTGTTTCATATGCTGCCATCGTTTGAGTTGAAACGAGGGCCATTCCATGAAGGCAAAATCCCGGAACCTGCCCGGTGGAATCTTCTGGGCTATCAGGGCGGCCTCAATGGCAAATGTGCCGGAACCGCACATGGGGTCTACAAGGGGTTCTGTCCCGGTATACCCGGAAAGTATCAGGGCGGCGGCGGCGAGAGTCTCACGAATGGGTGCCTTGCCTGCGAAGGGTTTGATGCCCCGCTTGTGAAGCAGATCGCCGCTGGTGTCAATGGACAGGGTAACACGGTTATCGGACAACCGGACAAAGATCTGCTGGGTGACGGTCGGTTCTGGGGTGGCTTCCCTTAAGATTTCGTTTTGCGCAAAGCGGAAGGCAATACTTGCCTGAACACGCCCGGCAACAGCGTCCTTATGATAAAGCCTTGAATGCCGAGAGGTCACGCGGATGTGGATCGGGGTGCCCGGCAGCATAAAAAGCTCCCAGGGGACAGCGGTCAGGTTTTTTTCGAATTCCCGAAAATTAGCGGCATGAAACGACTCGATGCGCATGAGTAGCCGATTGGCGGTGCGAAGGTTCAGATCGGCAAGGTAGCAGTCGTGAAGCCGCCCCTCGAATTTAACCCCGCCTTCGACGATCGCCATGGGTGTTCCGGACGGCAAGATGACTTTCAGTTCCTCCCGGCAGATCTTTTCAAGGCCCGGTGCGGTTGCGGCAAAAAACTGCCTTTTTCGACCGATCACATGCCGTTTTATCCGTTTTTTAAGCGGCGTCTCAGTTGTCGCTCTGGTCATTTCTTTTCCATTTCATTCCACTTTTTCCCGAACACTTCTCGATACCTTTTATCTGTTACACTGAAATCACGCATAAATGTCAAACCTCAATTGAGCGAAAGTCGAGGCCACAGCAGTGGCTGATTGTTTGTCCTGATTTTGAGCACCTGTATCGTTTTTAACGGGATTATAAAACCAGGCAAAGAAAAAATAATCTTTCTTGCCCCTGTGTGCTCAAGAGAAACGGGAGAGAACAAAATGTGGGGTTTAATTCGAAGACCATTTAACTGTTACCTGACCCCGTTGTTTTTCAATTGCTTTTGGTTGAACGTCCCGGAAGTTTTCCATGCTGATGATGCGTTCCATCGCCGTGACTGTCCCCCTTTTCGGACTCGTTGTGCTGCCCATGGTGTTAGTCTGCCTCTTTTACCATGGCTTTGTAAAGATCGGGTTGCAAGGTGGACAACCGATGGATGAAAGCCACCATGTCCCAGATTTCCGAGTCGCTGTGAGTGACACCGAAAGCGGGCATTCCCGTCATCTTCAGACCGTTCTTGACGATCCAGAAGATCTCCGCGTCATTCATTTCCTGGAGCACGTCAGAGGAAGCCAAATCCGGCGGACTGGGGTAAAGCCCCTGGGCAAATTCATCCCGGGCGATACCGGGAGCGCCATGGCAGAAACGACATGTGTCCTGGAAGTGATGGAATCCAGCCTCTTCCATTTTGTGATCGTTCAGCAACGGAACGTCAATATCTTTGCTATGATATGAAATCGACTGATCACGTGCTTCCTCCAAGATATCGGATGTAATGGACCAATGAGGCGCCATAGCGGAAACATTGTAAATACCTGAAAACACAAACCCTGTAATCCCTGCAATGATCACGACGATGGCCGAAATGAAACCTGCAAATACTTTCATTTTTCTCCCTCCGTGTCACTAACTGCGACCCCCATGTCTTCTTCTTTTTGTAAAGCCAATGCGCTTTGCAATTCAAAATCTTTGAGGACGCCAATTTCGATTAGGATCTCTCCGAGTCTTCTCTTCATTCTATTCAAAGCCCAATTAAGGTCTTCAGACGTTATATATCCAATTTTCTTACATATCTCGCCAATCTTAATCGATTCCTTCTTTTGATGACCTATGGCAATATGCAATTGTTCAGCTGTTATAC
>JAQBBE010000084.1:0-3593 GCA_032126435.1 Desulfobacterales bacterium
GCTGTCCGCCGGTGCCGCCCAGGGTCGATTCGAAATGCGTGATTCCGGCCTGAAGCGCTGCCAGAACATTGGCAAGCCCCCAACCGCGGGTGACATGGAAATGGGCCACATGTTTGGAGGGATCCGGAATTGCATCGAGAACCATGGAATAATATTCGTACACTTTATTGGGCGGGGCAGATCCGTCATGATCGGCATGTTCGATATCGTCCGCTCCGATGTCCAGCCAACGCTGTGTAAATTCAAGGGCTTTTTTCATTTCCGTGGGGCCCTCGATGGGGCAGCCCCAGATGGTGCTCACGGTCCCGCAGACTGTCATTCCTGCATCGTGGGCTTTTGGAATATACGTTTCACACATCTTCCAGTACTCTTGGAGTGAAAGCCCGGAATTGGTCCTGTGATGGGATTCGCTGGTGGAGACCATAAACAGAATCCGGTCCGGACCATACCCCTCCTTACAGGCCTGGATCGTTCTCTCCACAGCTTTTTCCCGGATGGTTATGGCGGTAATTTCGACATCTTTCAATAAATGGCCGACTTTCTTACTGGCATGCAGGCGCTTTGAAAGGTCATCGGCATCCTTAAACTGGGGCATCACCTTAGGATTACCGAAATTGGTCACTTCCAACCGCTTGAACCCGGCAAGAATAAGCTCTTCGGCCACCCACAGCTTTGCATCGGTTGGAATGAATTTTTCTTCATGTTGGAAACCATCTCTTACCGTAATATCGCCCAATACCACCTTTTTCGGGTATTTAAATGAAGCCATCTGTATCCTCCTAAACCGGGTAAATTGGCCTAAAGTTTGGCTGTAACAAAAATTATCTGCCACCAAGACATTAAGACACAAAGGAAATATTTTATTATGCTTAGTGTCTTTGTGCCTTAGTGGTGAAAAGAAAAAGTTTTGCCAAATATTTCAAGAAAATTACTATTATGACGTTAAAATCGAAAATTCCCAAAAGAAGAATCGCCGATGGGCTGAAAAAGACTTACCTCAAACGCCATGGACAGCCAGTTGCGGATTTCAGAAAATTTTAAGACCCTGTCATTCAAAAGACGCGCGCCACAGTAAAACGGATGGGCTTCCACGTCGTATTTTGTTATCATTCCCTGGCTGAAGGCTTCTTTTTCCGCTTCACTCATGGGGTTTTTCTGCTTGTCACGTTTTCGTTCTTCGATGGAAAGCAGAACCCCGGCCGCACTCCGGCCGCTCATGACGGACGTTCTGCCCCTCATTGTGGAAAAGAGAAAATTTGGTTTGTACGCCCTGCCGCACATTCCGTAATTGGCAGCCCCGTTATCCGGTCCGATAACAAGTTGGATGCGGGGTACCTGAGCGCATGAAACCGCTCTCACCATGTCCGCACCATATTTGCCGATGCCCATATGTTCCGATTCTGATCCCACCATGTAGCCGGGAGAACTCTGAATAAAAAGAAGCGGAATTTTTTCCTGGCAACAGCGGACAATCCATTCCGTGGCCTTTCGCGCGGCTTCAAAAAATATTATGCCGACGCCGTTAGATGCTAAAACGCCGATGGGCAGTCCCTTAATGCGCATTTTGCCGGTTACGATATTGTCACCGCGCCCGGGCGCATAATCTTTTTTGTATTCGGAAAAAACGCTGTCATCGGCAATCGCTTCCAGAAATGCACGAACATTGATCCCCTGGTAAACGGATGCCGGCAGGATTTCATACATAGACGTTTCCGGAACTTTTGGAGGGGTTTCGGCATAGCGGTGGAGCTGAAGTTTCTGGGGGGGCTCCAGCATGAGGATTTCTCTAACACGCGCAATAGCTTCCTCCTGATTGGAACAGAAATGATCTGCGCCGCCTGAAACCTGTGTATGTATTTTTGCCCCGCCAAGGTCCTCTGCAGAAATGATCTCACCGGTTGCCATTTTTACCAGAGGGGGACCGCCCAGAAAGCTGTAAGCCAGTTTATCGATCATCACCGATTCACAGGCCATAAAAACGATGTAGGCGCCACCTGCAGTATTACCGCCGGTGCTCATGGTAATCTGTTTAAGGCCCATTGCCGACATCCGAGCCATATTGTAAAACATGGATCCGAAATGCTGGTCATCGGGGAAAACTTCAGCCTGCATGGGAAGGAAAGCGCCGCCTGAATCAGCGATATAAACGCAGTTCAAACCACAGCGTTCGGCAATGGCCTGGGCTCTCATATGCTTTTTGAGGGTAATTGGAAAATATGTACCGGCTTTTACACGGCTGTCGTTGGCGAAAATCATGGACCAGTTGCCGTGAATTTTTCCCAATCCTGTTACAAGGCCGCCGCAGGGAACATCCATAACCCCCGGATAATCCATTCCGAAACCGGCGATACGGCTGAGCTCAAAGAACTCGGTCTCCGGGTCGATGAGTTTTTCAATAAGTTCTCTGACCGGACGTTTGCCCTGTTTAACCAGTCTTTCGACCGCTTTTTCACCCCCCGGCAACATTGCCTGTTTAACCCGTTCGTCGAGTTTTTTTTCTTCATTTTCCCAGAACCATCGATTTTCAGCCATATTATTGCTCATGATGTGTCCTCTATTTGCCTTTGTAAACAGGTTTCCGTTTTTCTTGAAACGCGGCAAGGCCTTCGAGACGATCCTCTGTTGGAATGGTTACCCAATATGCATTCGATTCAATACCGAGACCCGTGTGAAGATCGGTTTCGAGCCCGTAGTTGATGGCATACTTGGCCTGTTCAATGGCGATTGGCCCGGCTTCACAGATCATGCCGGCCATTTTTTGACATTCCTCCAGAAGCGATTCCGGGTCGCATATTTGATTGACAAGCCCGATCTGAAGGGCTTCCCGGGCGTCCACGCGACGACCGGTAAATATGAGTTCCTTGGCTTTGCCGCGTCCGATCAGCCTTGGAAGTCTTTGGGTGCCGCCGGCCCCCGGAATGATGGCAAGACGGGTTTCGGTAAGACCCATCGACGCATTCATGGCCGCGATCCGAATGTCGCAGGCAAGGGCAAGTTCCGTTCCGCCGCCGAGGGCGACGCCGTTTATGGCTGCAATCACAGGTTTATTGAGGTATTCGATGGACGTAAAAAGATTTCTTATGGTGAAAATGAATTCCTTTACCTGAAGTTCGTCAAAGGTGGTTCTTTCTTTCAAATCTGCGCCGGCGCAGAAGGCCTTCTGGCCGGCACCCGTAATGATGACCACACGAACGTTGGTATTAAATTTAAGTGCATCGACCTGATCTTTAAGAGAATGAAGCAATGCAAAATTAAAAGAATTCATCACCTTGGGTCGGTTTAGCGTAAGAACTGCGATGCCATCCTTTTCTTCTACCAAGAGGACTTTTTCGTTCATCGAATTTATCCTTTTTCAGTCGTCATTTGCTTGTCCTGTGAAATTCCTGGAGCAGCAGGATGAATTCACGGGGGCCATTGACTTCTTGTCATTCGTCAATCAACAATCCTAGCATCCGATATATCGAGAGATGACGATCCGCTGGACTTCGGAAGTCCCTTCTCCAATGTCCAGCAGTTTCTGATCGCGATAAAACCTTTCCACATGGTATTCCTTCATCAGACCATATCCGCCGTGGATCTGGACAGCATGGTTC
>JAQBBE010000085.1:0-11555 GCA_032126435.1 Desulfobacterales bacterium
GGGATGCTGACCGGGGCGGTTTTTTTAGATCGCCTGGATAAATGGATCCCCCATGAACACTTTGTTCTCGGACCTGAAGGCCCTTCCAGCGCTATGAAAAGAATATGGTTGTTCATCATTGCAATCACCATTCACAATTTCCCCGAAGGTCTGGCGGTGGGTGTCGGTTTTGGAACAGGAGATATCGGGGCCGGATCCAGCCTGGCAATGGGAATCGGGCTGCAGAATATGCCTGAAGGTTTGGCCGTTGCAATGCCGCTCATGGGTCTGGGTTACAGCCGGTGGCGCGCGGTGGGGATTGCGACGTTAACCGGACTGGTGGAGCCTTTGGGTGGGTTTTTGGGGGTTGCCGCCGTCACGGTGTTTCATTCCGTTTTACCTTTTGGCCTGGCTTTTGCGGCAGGTTCGATGCTGTTTGTCATCAGTGATGAAATCATCCCGGAAACACACGCCAAAGGAAAATCGCGCATGGCGACGTTCGGAGTTATGGTTGGCTTTGTCATCATGATGGCCCTGGATAATCTTTTGGGTTAAAACATGTGTCTCGTGTCCTAATCCTCTGAGACCGAAAATATTTCCTCAACGGAAAACTCAACCAGCGCATCCCGCGGTGCATTGTAATTTTTGGATACGCTATCCAGGGATCTTTTCGATTTCCTTATGAAAATTCCGGGTTAAGACCGCATCTGCCCTTCTATACACGAGGTTCCCGGCCCGGGGTACCCTTTACAAATCCAAGGTCTTACCGGATAGATTTTACAAACCGCATTATTCCGGTCGTATTTCAGAAATGGGCAAGGTGCTGCGTTATATTCCGTATTCTCGATTTCACCGGAATATTCATTGACCATGAAACCATATTGATCGAGAAAATCGGAAATCTTTATATTCAGATAATCCGCAGCCAGACGGGGATCCAATTCCGACCATGGAATTCCAATCTTTTTACAGCAGTTCCCACATCTTTGACAGATAAAATTCATCGGTCAATCCGCCTTATCAAATTCGATAGAATTTATCGATTCCGGTTTGTTTTCCTTTTCCGGCCGATGTTCTTCATCAGACATTCAGGTTTAATCACGGCGTCCTCCGATGAACCCCCCCAAACCTCCGAGAAGCGACCCCTCGCCGGTTTGTTTGCCGCCTGCAGAAGGGGCATGGTCCAGGATGCGATCGGCCATACGTGAAAAGGGAAGACTCTGAAGTAGAATGGTTCCGGTGCCGCTCAGGGTTGTCAGGAAGAGACCTTCACCGCCAAAAAACATGGATTTAAGACCCCCTGCACGTTCAATCTTGTAATCAATACCGCTGGTGAATGCCACCAAACAACCGGTATCGACCCGAATAAGTTCATTGTTCAGTTTCTTTTTTACCACGGTTCCACCGGCATGAACAAACGCCATTCCATCACCGCGAAGACGCTGTAAAATAAACCCCTCGCCACCGAAAAAACCGGTACCCAGACGCTGGGTAAAAGCGATGTCCAATTCGGTTCCCAAAGCAGCACATAAAAAGGCATCTTTTTGACAAAAAAGTTCTCCTTTAATTTCGGACATATCAATGGGAATGATTTTTCCGGGATAGGGGGCTGCGAAAGCAACATTTTTTTTACCATAACCGGCATTTGTAAAGTGCGTAATAAAGAGAGATTCACCGGTCAGAACCCGCTTGCCGACATTTAGAAGTTTACTGAAAACCCCGTCGTCCGGCCTGGATCCATCGCCCATTTTGGCTTCAAAGATGATGCCGTCATCCATGTAATTCATGGCCCCTGCTTCAGCCACGACGGTTTCACCGGGATCGAGCTCGATTTCAACAAGTTGTATATCGTCTCCGATAATTTTATAATCGACGTCATGGCATTTCATGGTTCTTTTTTCATCCATTTCTCTCTCCTTTTGGAAGCGTATTTAATCTCTTCGAAACAACGCCTTCAACACGCATTGGAATGATCCGTCCAACAACATTGAAGGCTTCGTAAAAAGTCTTTTGTGAGCGACATCGAGCAATTTTGGAAAAAGATTCATGATGCGTCTGGCGTTAAAAATTGCAAGCTGTTTGAGGGCGTTAGCCCGAGTTCTTGCAATTTAGCCAGACGAGTCATGAATCCCAAAATTGCTTGCGGAGCGAGCAAAATCAGACTTTTTACGAGATCATCAACATTATTGAAAAAAAAATTTTGAAAGTAAAGTAAATCCTTTCTTCACAGCCACACATCATGTAATATAACGTTTCTACATAACATAATTTAAAAAGGAGCATCGACCGATGACGGCAAAATCTTCTGTTTTTATGGAAACCTACCAAAACTATCTTCATGAAATTGCCAAAATCGATATGGATTCCAGGTCTGAAAAATTAGGGGGGGCGGTTGAAGGAAACCAAATGATCATCTCCTTTTTCGGGCAGCCTTACAGGATTTCAGGCCGAGGGATAAAAAACCCGTCCGGGAAACAGCCGGCCATAGGGATCAGTGTCGTACTCTGTAAATATCTGCTGTTATGCCCGGAAATACCCTCGTTAGACACGGAATGGGTTTCCTATAGGGACTTTAAAGATGCCGCTCCGTTAGCCGGCAGTTTTGTCAATAATACCGAACGGCCCATCGCACAAAATTTTTCAGGTCGTCTGGATGAATTGAACGCGGCCTGTGAAAGGCTCGGCGGCCGGAATCCGGGTCTGGATCTTTCCTATCAACTCATTATGAAGCTCTATCCGTTGCCGAAAGTGCCCGTGCTGTTGCTTTTTGACGACGCCGACGAGGAATTTCCGGCCCAGTGCAAGGTGCTTTTCGAAAGGCGTGCTAAAAACTACCTGGACCCTGAATGTTTGGCGATCTTGGGGATGCTCCTTTCCGATTTTTTGAACAAAGCCGTTCATGGACGCGGGCTGTAAGCAGAGACGACGAATGGGTTCAAAGAATCCATCAATGACGTTAAAGTTTATATCGGTCTCGCAGCCGGTAGGAAAGTTCCTGTACAACCGCAAACGCTTTTTCAACGGTGGTTTCTCCATCCGGATTGACCAAACAGCAAGTCGCCGGAGATATGAGGCTTCTTGACAATAAAAACTCTCTGTCGATGCCCTTGGCGTTCAAAAAATCCCATACCCCTGTCAGCCTTGTTTCCAGTGAACGGATGTTTTCAGCTTCAAAAGGCTCAAAATTTGTGGGGACAACACCCCACACAATAACACCGCCGCGATCAAGATAGTTTTTAATCGATTTCGAATACGACGAGAAAACTTCTCCGTTTTGATAGATGTCCAGAGATAAGATGTCGAGATCGAGATGCAGAAGAAAATCCCAATCCGGATTCCCGCACAAATGGACTCCACGGGGTCTTTGGACCATCGAAAAGAAGTGTTCCATATCGGTTTTGGCCTTGGTGCTGTCGTAGCCCGAAAGTGCACTGAACAAAAACTGTAATCCCGGCTCATCGACAAACATAAATGCATTGGGGTTCATCTGCTGCAGACGTTTGAGCTGAACATTAATGCGTTTTGACATAAATTCGAACATAAACGGCCGTATGGTGTCTTCAAAGAGAATGGGCCGTTTATCCTGATCAAGAACATTTAAACCAAAGCTGATGGGCCCTTCCAGCTGTCCTCTTATGGCAGGCCGGTCGGAGAGATCCATTTCAAGGAATTTATGATACACCACAGAATAATCTCTGCTGATGTCAAAATATTCAGGTTCGTCAAAACGCGCCATGGTGTCTTCAAATTCGTTGATGAAATTATCCATGGAAAAGCGCAGGGTTTGATTTTCCAGATCCAGTAAAATTCCGGGAAAGTGTTCGGCCGCCTGTACGTACATATCCTCATAATAACTGACGCGGGGCAGCTGCGGCCAGAAAGGAATGTCCATGGAAAGCGCGAGCTCGAGTGCCCGATCCGCATCTTTATGGGGCATAACCGCCATGGCCGTGGTTTTTAAATTTCCCGGAATTGTCATAAATCAGTTTCCTTTTTCCTGCAAACACTCAGGGTTCGCCCCCTTAAAAAGCCATTATCCGATCCCCTGGGGCATTCGTTGACAGTCAATACAAAAAAAACAAATGTGCTACACATCAACCAATTTTCACCCCATCGAAGATTTTATTTAATTCTTTTTCAGAAAGAATTTCTTCCTCACTTGCGACTTGGATGATGGTTTTCCCCGTCTCATGGGCCTTGTTTGCCATGGCGGCGGCCTTGTCATAACCGATATGGGGCACCAAATACGTCGCTATGGCCAAACTTTTCTCGATGTTGACGGCGCAGTTTTCCCGGTTGGCGCGAATACCGTCGATACATTTTTCAGCCAACACATCGGCGCCGGATGAAAGAAGGTCGATGGATTGCAAGAGGTTATAAGCGATCACCGGGAGCATGACGTTCAATTCGAAGTTGCCGGCCTGTCCACCGATCATAATGGTCGTGTCGTTTCCCATAACCTGAGCGGCTGCCTGAATAACGGCCTCGGGGATTACCGGATTAATCTTTCCAGGCATAATAGAAGATCCGGGCTGAACAGAAGGAATCGATATTTCACCGAGTCCGCACCTGGGGCCGGATGCAAGCCACCGGATGTCATTGCAAATTTTAACCAGACTCACCGCGATGGTTTTTAAAGCCCCGCTGGTTTCAACCGCTGCATCCTGTGCCCCCTGGGCTTCAAAGTGGTTTTCTGCTTCCGTGAAATTATGGTTTGAATATTCCGAGATCAGCGCGACAACTTTTTTTGCAAAATCAGGATGGGTATTGAGACCGTTCCCGACGGCGGTTCCCCCCAAGGCAAGCTCTGCCAGACGGTCTTCGACGGCTTCGATCCGTTTGATGCCCAGTGCCACCTGTCTCGCATATCCCGAAAACTCCTGCCCTAAAAACATGGGTACCGCATCCTGGAGATGGGTTCTTCCTATTTTTTTCACATCCCCCATTTCAGATGTTTTGTGTAAAAGACTTTTTTTAAGACGGACCAAAGCGGGAACAAGTCGGTCTTTAATTCGGGTCAAAGCAGATATGTGGAGGGCCGAGGGGATGACATCGTTGCTCGACTGACCGAGGTTAACATGATCATTCGGATGAACCGGAAATTTTCCGCCCTTTTTCCCCGTGATTGTCTCGTTGGCTCTGGATGCAATGACCTCGTTCATGTTCATGTTGCTTGAGGTTCCGGATCCTGTCTGAAAAACGTCCACAGGAAACTGGGTGTCAAATTTTCCTTCCATGATTTCCTGTGCGGCTGCGACAATGGATTTTGATGTTTTTTCATCCAGAAGACCCAACTCACCGTTCACTATTGCAGCGCATTTTTTTATCAGAGCAAGGGAATAAATAAATGACCGCGGAAATCTAAGCCCGCTGATGGGAAAGTTGTTTATGGCCCGTTGCGTACTTGCCCCATAATAAGCATCTTCAGGGACAGTCACAGCTCCCAATGAATCTTTTTCTTTTCGGTATTTCATTTAAAATCCTTCCGTTAACCGTTTTGAAATATGGATGTGAGAAATTGTAACTCACTGAGCGAGCAAAACGGACTTTTTACGAGACCATCAATTATCGCGAAACGGATCTTTTTAAAACGAGAGAATTTTTATGAATTCACGTTCCGCTCATACCACTTTTTTCGGCAAGAATCACGCCTTCTCCCGGGTAGAGGTGACGTTGCTCCGGCGGCGTTGTCTCTTTAACTTCAGGCCAATAGCCCCGTTGGGGTTCGGCGCCTTCCAGAGCAGCTGAACTTGGATTTGGGTCTTTCATTTTCGGATGCTTTTTTAAATCCACGCCGGCAACCAATGCACTGAATTCGATGGGGATATTGTTCGGATCGAAAGCATAGATGGAGTGGATAAATCCGTGGTCTATGACTTCTGAGACCCATATGCCGGCGGCTTCGAATTTGTCTTTGAGTCTCCAGAGGTCGTCATCGCATGCTACCCCTAATGAGACATGGTCAAATGCAAACGGCTCCTTGACCGGGACACCATGATCTTTTTCGGGTATTTTTTCGACATCCGGCCATTCGAAAAAGGCAATCATATCGTGCTCGGATATCTCGAAGAAATAATGTCTGTACTTAGATCCGCCAAGCCCGGCCACAAGACGCATTCCTAAAAAATCCCGCCAAAACCTAATGGTGCCGTCCATATCTCTTGTGGCCATCGCCAGGTGATTGATCCCGCTGTATTTTATCATTTTTTCAACCTCATGTGTTCGAAGCTGCACATCTTGGTTTGGGTTAATTGACAATTTAATTTATATTACAATAAGTGTGCCAGCTCAAAGTAGAAAATTTTCAAAATACTTGGCACGAGCATTGCAACAACTTAAATGGAAGAATTGACCATGTCTCTTTTATCCGCAGTAAATTTTTCAACAATCTTTAACTAACAGGTGCTAATGGAGGTTAACATGAGGAAAAAACATTATAAAATTGAAACATCGTGTCCTCAATGCGGGTGCAGTGCTGTTTCCCACCTGTCCACAGAAGAGATCAGAGAAAGGTACGGTGATGTGCCGAATGTTGAATTGGAATGTGGTGAATGCATGATTAAATATGAAACCGATATGAAAACAGCATGTCCGGAATGGGATGAGGCATGCAGAATGAAAGAATAATTAACATACCAAAAGGACAAAAAAATGGCGTATGATTTTACCGCAGATGATGTATTCGAGATGGCTGAACAGCTGGAAAGAAACGGCGCCGAGTTTTATAGAAACGCCGCTGAAAACGCTGACGATCCAGAGGCGAATGCGTTCTTGATACGTCTTGCGGAAATGGAAGCTGCGCATGAAAAGACATTCGCTTTTCTTAGGTCGAGTCTTTCCGAGAAAGCCAAAGCAGCGACGGTTTTCGACCCGCAACACGAATCCGCCCTTTATCTTCGTGCGCTGGCAGATACCCGGGTGTTTTTTGAAAAAGAGATCGATTTTTCTTCAATGAGAGCGATCCTCAAGGCAGCCATCCTGGCTGAAAAAGACTCCATTGTCTTTTATCTGGGCATGAAGGATCTGGTTCCGGACAAACTCGGAAAGGATACGCTGGACAAAATCATTAAAGAAGAAATGGGCCATATCAGAATTTTAAGCAAAGAACTCATCGCTCATAAAAAATAGCGGCGGTTCTTGTTTCATAATACAATTGTGTATCAAATATTAATATGAGACAGTTTTTAGACTTTTCCACACCGAAACAAAACTCATCAAAGCCTTTAACTTTACTATCTCAAGTCATGACGTGTTTTCTATATGTCCGGATAAAATTGGGATAATATGTGAATATTCAAAATGTTACACATTATTTTAATTTTTTTTCCCCTGGCACGGAACTTGTTACTGTTACACTAATAGGGGAAAAATTACGTAAATGGAGAATATCCTTTGAAGTCCTGCGATTACAACATAAAAAGAACCCTTAATTTGGTGGATGAAATGATCCGGGTTGCAGATAAGGGTGACATCGATCGTGAAGATACAGGGTGCGGCATCCTATACGGTGTGTTGCGAGATACGGCCTATAAACTAAAAAAATTAGCCGAGCAGGAAAGGGAAAACCATATTCAAAAAGGATGGTGGAAAGAAGAACCTGAATAAAAATTGAAGCTCCCTGCAGTAAACTGCAGGGAATGCGAGCGCTGTTGCACTTCACGACTGTACCATAAGCATTCGCGCTTTTGGACAGGGATCTTTATCAGCGATAAAGATATCAATAAAACAAAAGGAGGAACTTAACATGGCGAGTTTAAAAGGGACTCAAACCGAAAAAAACCTTTTAACTGCATTCGCAGGGGAATCTCAGGCAAGAAATCGTTACACCTATTTTGCCAGTCAGGCCAAAAAAGAGGGCTATGTTCAGATATCAGATATTTTTACCGAAACAGCAAATCAGGAAAAGGAGCATGCCAAAAGATTTTTCAAATTTCTTGAGGGCGGCGAAGTCGAAATTGCTGCAGCGTTTCCTGCAGGCGTCATCGGCACGACCCTCGAAAATCTAAAAGCTGCCGCCGCAGGAGAACATTATGAGCACACCGAAATGTACCCCGCTTTTGCAAAAGTGGCACGTGAAGAAGGATTTAACGCTATTGCCGCGGTATTGGAGGCGATTTCGGTTGCGGAGAAACAGCATGAAAAAAGATATGACGACCTTGCCGCCAATATAGAAGCCGGAAAGGTGTTTTTAAAAGATGAAACCGTAACATGGCGATGCCGCAACTGCGGTTATCTTCATGAAGGCGAGGAGGCTCCGGAGTTGTGTCCGGCCTGCGACCATCCACAGGCTCACTTTGAACTGCTTGGGGAAAACTGGTAATCTTTTTTTAAATGCAGACCCGTCTGCCTCGCACGGCATAAGCAGGCGGGCAAATACAGATCAAAGGAGGAAAGAAAATGGCTGAAAGACTCGAAGTGTACAAATGTGAAATTTGTGGGAATATCGTAGAAGTCCTTCATGGTGGTGGTGGAGAACTGGTATGCTGTGGCCAACCGATGGTCCGGATGGTTGAAAATACTGTGGATGCCGCCAAAGAGAAACACGTCCCGGTGATCGAAAAAGTCTCGGGCGGCATAAAAGTCAAGGTCGGCAGCGTTGCGCATCCAATGGAGGAAAAACATTACATTGAATGGGTTGAAATTATTTCAGACGGCAAGGCGTATCGCCAGTTTCTGAATCCCGGCGAAGCCCCGGAAGCCACATTTGATGGTGCGGCAGGGCAAGTCACGGCACGTGAATACTGCAACCTTCATGGCTTATGGAAAGGATAATACAAATGCTTCGGATAGAATACAAAAAGAGATCAATGCTCAGATGATCGCTGAAATCTATTCTTCTTGCCTGTACCGATGAATGCCTATTTTAAATCTGTCAATGTTGTATTGAAAGGAGGTGATCCCCATGCCAAGCTGGAAATGTTCAAAATGCGGATATGCGCTCGAAGCGAATGCGCCGCCGGACCAGTGCCCTTCCTGTAAGGAAAAGTGCGAGTTTCTTGACAATACCTGTTATACACCGGATTGCGAATTCGAGAAAACTGACAAGCGAATATAATAAAGTGCTCTAAAGTTTAAGGAGAAGACATAAAATGGCAAAAGTACTTATTGTCTGTGCAACGCGAACCGGAGAGACCCTTAAGATCGGCGAGCTCATTGCTGAAGGCATTCGATTTTCCGGTCATGAAACAAAGGTCGTGAAGGTCAACGCAATCAAAAAAGAAACAGACCTTCAAGGATATGATGCCCTTGTATTTGGGTCCGCCACGTATCACGGCGATATGATCCAGGCGATGAAAACCATGCTTTTTCTTGCTGAAAAGGCTGAACTTGATGGTAAAGCGGGGGGGGCATTCGGTGCTTTTGGATGGAGTGGAGAAGCGCCGGACCGCATCTTCGACACCATGAAGAATATTTTTAAAATGGACATGGTCAGCGGCCCCTTAAGACTCAAATCGAGTTCTCTGGGCGGAGGGATTCAAATGGCCCAGGATTATGGCCGAGAAATCGCTGAGAAACTGTGACGCTTACGCATCTATACGTATGGAAAAGGAGAATATTATGTCGACACCGCAACATTGTCCGGGTTTTCAAAATTTCAAGACGCTAAAGTCGTTTACATGCAAATGCCCGAATTGTGCCAAAGAAATGGAAATCTTCTCAGATGAGTTTGATCAAACCCATGTGTGCAGCGGCTGCAAACAGAAGATAGATTTTACCCAGTGTAAACTGGAAGGGGCCGCTTAAACCGTTGTTCTGATTTCAGCAGCCCTTGCTCATTGCATGGAGTTATCAAAAAATCCCTGTGATGGGTTAATTCCTTCATATACCGGGTTCTTGATCTCCCTTTCCTTTGGAGACTTTCAATAGACATAACGGTCAGTTACAATTTTTGGTTCGAGTTTGGGGAGCGAAAATCCAGAGACTGTGATGTGGGGTTACCGAGAAGTTCAACATCCTTAAACTGACATCGATGAGATCGGCGCATCGTTTTAAAGGAGACGCTCATGGATGTGGTATTGCTTTCACGGCTGCAGTTTGCAACAGCCACCATGTTTCATTTTTTATTTGTTCCCTTTACTCTGGGGTTATCGTTTCTGGTCGCCTATATGGAAACCAAATACGTCAAAACCGGAGACGAAACCTACCTTCGAATGACAAAGTTCTGGGGTAAGCTGTTCCTTATCAATTTTGCGCTGGGTGTTGTTACGGGGATAACCCTTGAGTTCCAGTTTGGGACCAACTGGTCCCGCTATTCCGCCTATGTGGGGGATATTTTTGGGTCGCTTCTCGCTATTGAAGCCACCACCTCCTTTTTTCTGGAATCGACACTGATCGGTGTCTGGATTTTCGGGTGGAAAAAGCTTTCCAAAAAAGCCCATGCCACGGTGATGTGGCTGGTGGCCATCGCAGCAACTTTTTCCGCAGTTTGGATCCTCATTGCCAATGCCTGGATGCAGAATCCCGTCGGTTTTACCATTCGGGAGGGAAGAGCGGAACTGGTGGACTTCGCCGCTGTTTTGTTTCAAAAGTACGCCATCTTTAAATTTCTACACACGGTCAGCGCCGCCTATGTACTGAGCGCTTTTTTCGTCATGGGTGTCAGCGCCTATCATTTGTTGAAAAAACAGAATATCGATTTTTTTAAACGCTCATTCAGGATTGCGCTGATATTCGGGACGATTTTTTCTGTGGTCGTGGTGGTTATCGGCGACATAAACGGCGTCATCATTGCTGAAAAACAGCCCACCAAGCTGGCTGCCATGGAATCTCTATGGGAAACTACCACCCGGGCGCCGGTCTACCTTTTCGCCCTTCCGGATCAAGAAAACGAAAAAAATACAATTGAAATCGGAGCATTACCCGGTATGCTCAGTTTCCTGGTATTTCACGATATAGACGCAGAAGTCCGGGGTTTGAAAGCCTTTCCCAAGGATGAAAGACCCCCGGTGTTGATCACCTCTTTTGCATTTAAAGGGATGGTCGGACTGGGATTTTATTTTATCCTCGCAACGGTCCTGGGCTGGTTGAAACGCGATCGCCTGGTGGACAGCCCCAAATATCTGAAGCTCATGCTGCTGTCGATCCCCCTGCCCTATTTAGCCTGTGAACTGGGTTGGGTGGTTGCCGAAGTCGGCCGTCAACCCTGGATCGTGTATGGCCTGATGAGGACCTCCGACGCAGTTTCTCCGATTGCGACATCCCAGGTTCTGATTTCTCTCATAGCATTTTTAGTGGTGTATGGTTTACTGGGGGCTGCCGGATTCTATTTAATTGCCCAAAACGCCCGCAAGGGGCCGGAGGTTGAAACCGGCAGTTAACAATCCGGAGAACTCGGCGATAAAAAAACAGGAGGAAGAAATGGTGTTACAAACGATCTGGTTTTTCCTGTGGGGCCTTTTATGGGCGGTATTCTTCATGACGGACGGATTCGATTTCGGGATCGGAACGCTGTATCCTTTCCTTGGCAAAACCGACCAGGACAAACGGATCATGATCAACGCGCGGGGACCCCTGTGGGACGGAAATGAAATGTGGCTCATAACGGCCGGAGGGGTTACTTTTGCGGCCTTTCCTCT
>JAQBBE010000086.1:0-5088 GCA_032126435.1 Desulfobacterales bacterium
GCGCATTTTAAAGATGTTTAAAATGTTTCTTGATCGTTGGGCGCACTTATTTTACACTGGATTTTTGTTGCTCCGAACGTTTAACGATAAACCGAGTAAAAAATAGGGATAAAGAATGATAACATTGTTGGATTATGGCGCAGGCAACGTCAGGAGCGTCATTAATGCTATAGAAAGTTTGGGAGAGAGCGTAAAAATCGTCTCTGATATTGACGATATATTGTCCGCTACCAAACTGGTTTTTCCCGGAGTCGGCAATTTTGGAAGCATGATGCGGATTCTGAATCAAAAAAATTACGTGGGTCCGTTGAAAGACTACATTCGCTCCGGCAGACCATTTTTCGGCATCTGTCTGGGGCTGCACGCCCTGTTCGAGTACAGTGAAGAAGCCCCTGGCAGAAAAGGATTGGGGTTGATACCAGGCTATGCCAAGAAATTCGACATCGATCTTTCCGTGCCGCATATCGGATGGAACGGCATCAACATAAAAAAGCCCTCCCGGATATTCAACGGGCTGTGCGGTGATGAAAAATTTTATTTTGTACATTCATTTTACGTTGTCCCCGAGGATGATTCCGTTGTCCTGACCACCACCGACTACGGCCTGGAATTTGTCAGCAGCATTCAAAAAGAAAATATCACGGCCACTCAATTTCACCCGGAAAAGAGCGGAGATGTAGGGATTAAAATATTAAAAAATTTTATCGAATCCGTGGACAAAGAAGCGACACCTGTTCGTGCTTCTGGAAAAACCAGACTGTCCAAAAGAATCATCGCCTGTCTGGATGTTAGATCAGACGACCGGGGAGACCTCGTTGTGACAAAGGGAGATCAATATGATGTCCGGGAAAACGGCGATGTAAGGAACCTGGGCAAACCGGTTGAACTGGCAAGACGGTACTATAAAGAAGGCGCCGACGAGATTGCATTTCTCAATATTACAGGGTTTAGAGATTTTCCTTTGGAAGACATCCCCATGATGGCGGTGCTGAGACTGACGTCTGAAAATGTCTTTGTCCCCTTGACCATCGGCGGAGGGATTAAAGATTATGCGGATAAAAAAGGCAGAAAATACAGCGCTCTGGAAGTCGCGGCTGCGTACTTCAGGTCGGGGGCGGATAAGATTTCCATAGGGAGCGATGCGGTTTTGATTGCGGAAGATTATATAAAAACAGGCAGAAAAACCGGTAAAAGCTCCATCGAGCGAATATCCGAAGTTTACGGAGCCCAGGCGGTGGTCGTATCCATCGATCCAAGGAGAGTGTATGTATCCTCGCCTGAGGACGTCCCTCATCACGTCATAAAAACCGATACAAAAGGACCCGATGGGGAAGCGTACTGCTGGTATCAATGTACAATCAAAGGGGGAAGAGAGGGTAGAGACCTGGATGCCGTAACACTTGCACAGGTTTGCGAAGAATTGGGTGCCGGAGAAATACTGTTAAATTGCATCGACAAAGACGGAACGAATTCCGGGTATGATATTGAGCTGATCAATGCGGTTAAGAATGCCGTAACCATTCCGGTCATTGCATCCAGCGGCGCCGGCTGCGTCGAACATTTTCTTGAAGTATTTACAAAAACCCAAGCGGAATCCGCACTGGCCGCCGGCATCTTTCACAGAAAAGAAGTCCCCATCGCCGCTGTAAAAGATTTCCTGAAAGACAAGGTGGAAACCCGGCTGGCCTGACGCTTTCGTGAAAACATAGGATAACATGCCGGTTTTTTTAATTTTTTATAATAAGGAGAAAATGCATGGCCGTCATAACCATCAGCAGGGACTTTGCTTCAGGGGCCAGGAGGCTCGGGCGCATGCTTGCCAAAAGACTCGACTATCAATACGTTGACAAATCCCTTTTTCAAAAAATTGCCGAAGACCTGAATGTCTCGGAAAGAACCCTGGAATCCTTTGAAAAAAGTAGAGGATACCGAATATCCAACACTTTTTCCAAGGCTTTCAGCCCAAGCTATATCCAACGAATTGTGGGATTCGATAAAAGCGTGGTCGAAGAGCAGGAATATCAGAACAGCTTGAGAAACCTTATTTTAGAAACGGCGCGAGAAGATGATGTGGTCATCGTAGGACGGGCAGGATGTTTTTTCTTGAAAGATATGAAAAATTGTTATCATTTCCGTCTAATTGCCTCCATGGACTGGCGGAAAAAATATGCCGTCAAACACTTGAACATCCCCGCTAAAAAAGCGCAAGAAATTCTTGAGCGGCGGGATATAAATCAGCATTGGTTTCTCCGTTCAATTTGCGGAAAAGGCTTTGACGATTCATTGCTGTTTCACTTGATTTTAAACATGAGTCGTATACCCACTGAAAAACTGGTTGAAATCATTATATCCGCAGCAAATCTAAACCCTAAAGGTGCATAGGTAAATATCCGCGGAGGACCCGGCTGTGGCAGCACCCCAAGGGGGATTTGCTTTGTTGGAAATTCATAAATTACAAATATCAAATCACAAATATCAAACAATTTTCAATGACCGAAATTCGAAATTCCAAACCATGTTTCGTCCTGATAGGTTTTGGTCATTGAATATTGTAATTTGAGATTTATTTGTAATTTGGTGCTTGGAATTTGTGATTTTAAACACAAAACAGCAAGGCAGAGCCATATATCTCTGCCCCCCCGGCAATGCGGGACAGGCTTGCCCCTTCGGAGATTCCGCTTCCCGGAGGGAGGACCAGGTTTTTCAGGAGTAAAACCCTCACCGCTTTCAATCCGGCAGTTTAACAATGGTTCTCCCTTTGTGCTTCCTTTGAAGGATGAGATCGATTCGTTGGTTCAATCCTTCCAGAGGAACCTCGGTGGTCAACAGCTCTAGATGCTCCAGTTTCCATTCACCGGCAATTTTGTGCCAGACTTTCAGGCGCAGGGGCATTGGACAGTTCTGGGAATCGATTCCCATCAGGGTAACGCCCCGCAAGATAAAAGGATAGACGTTCAGGGGCAGATCATGCGACCCCACGTTTCCACAGCAGGTGACGGCCCCGTGGTCTTTCGTCGATTTAATGGTCGTCGCCAGTATTTCGCCGCCCACCGTATCGATGCCGCCGGCCCAAAGCCCTTTAAGCATCGGCCTGCCGCTGGAATCGATGGCCTCTTCAATGCTAATGACCTCTTTGGCGCCGATTTCCAACAGAAAATCTTTTTCATCTACGATCCCGTTCACCGCCGTAACCTCATAACCGGCCTTGGCAAGTATGGAGACGGCGATACTTCCCACACCGCCTGTTGCGCCTGAGACCACGACGCGTCCCCTGTCCGGGGTGATGCCGTAGTCCACCAGTCTGAAAACCGAAAGAGCTGCGGTGAAGCCAGCTGTACCGAAGATCATGCTCTCTCGAGCGGAGAGGTTTTCGGGCCTCTTGACCACCCATTCCGCGGGAACCCGTATATATTGCCCGAAACCACCGTGTGTGTTCATTCCGAGATCATAACTGGTGACGATCACCGCGTCTCCGGCTTTGAAATCCTTGCTGAGACTTTCAACCACCCTCCCTGCCGCATCGATTCCCGGGGTGTGGGGATAGTTTTTTGTGACCCCTCTGTCTCCTGTGGCAGAAAGAACGTCTTTGTAATTCAGGGAAGAGTACTCGACGTTCACAAGTACATCTCCTTCCGGAAGGTCATCAAGGTGTCTGTCTTCAATGTCCCTGACAAACCGATCGTTCTTATCTTCTCTGACGACCATCGCTTTAAATATCCTTTGACGCATGCATCGACCTCCTTTCCAATTGGCTGCGTTAGGGTGTACATTTTGGGTTACATAATGAGATATTCGGGCAATCAGAATCAATAAGGTGTCATCATAAAGGGCGTTTTAAATCAGGGCGATTATGGAGAAGCAGGCCGGCGACCATTGCAGCCTTGGGGTTTATTCCCCAAATCCGTAATAGAACATTTCGTATTCGGTTCTCCCGCCAAGCAAAGCATCTATCTTATCTTGGATTTCCCGTCTCTCTTGATTCAACAGCCATTTTTCCCAGTACTCAGGAGACTGCCAGATGCTGATGACCAGAAACGAATCCGGTCTATCGAAGCTTTTTAATGTTTCACCGGAAATATAGCCTGACTGGTTCGTAGCGAGCACCCGCATCTGTCTGAACAAGGGTATCATTTCCTTTGCCGTGTCTTCCGGCACCACTCGTTTAATCAAAACTTTAACAACCATGTTATCCTCCTTAACGTTGCGCCCTCATTAGGGGATATTTAGGAAAAGCCGGTTCCAGCAAACTGACGTTGCAGGAATCCCTTTTACCAATACGCTCCTTCTGCAATTCTATGTAACATCCGTTTTCGGCGGACTCAAAAATAATTCCCATGCAATCAAATACCAGAAAAACACAAATCCGTCAAACAATTACGTAAAATTGTAACTATTTTAATTAGATACGCTGGTTATGGCCCGCACTATTCCAGGTTAGACACCCTGCCATATTTTTTCCGCTGCAGAGTCTGAATTCCGAACGTGCAAAAAAATGGCGTCTTTTTAGATAGTTGTCACTCATAGCATACGAAAGAAATCGGCGTCAATTTATACATAGGAAACGCACCGCGCCCATTTTACATTTATGGATGGACACTGGGTAACAGCGTATTGTTTTTTTGATTCAATTATTGTAGGACAGACAGAAACATCCGGTCCATGTTCCGGCAATGTTCGGCTGTTGACCCAATGAGAAAAGTAATACAGAAAAGTAATACAAAGGAGCGTAAGGCGACATGTTTGATGAAAAGATATGCATAGAGAATCTGCGACGAATCGTATCTGAAACGGCCAATGATCAAAACATAAAAAAATTATCCACGGATGCGCTGCAGCCGACGTACAAGGAGATTGGCGACAATATTTTCCAACTATCTGTTTTTAATCGTCATAAATTTAAAAGCATGCTGTGGAACCTTGACAATTTGAAGCCTGAAATCCGATCAGATTTCCAAAAAAAATGTTTCGATGCATGGCATTCGGTATATTTGAAATCGGTCGGCCGCGATTTTTCTGAAGAAAGCGCTGAAGACCGCATAAAAATCGAAGTAGAGGCGTCAACGGACAAACCCGACCCTGCGGACCCCA
>JAQBBE010000087.1:0-2659 GCA_032126435.1 Desulfobacterales bacterium
TGCGTATCGTTCCCCATTCCGTTCGTATTCTTTTTTTACATTCTTTTCTAAAGAATCGGGTGTGCCGTAGTAGTCTACCTGCACGGAGTGATCGACAATCAGATCTACCGGAACCATCGGATTGATTTTCATCGGATCTTCGCCAAGATCTTTTACAGCGTCCCGCATGGCGGCCAGATCCACTACCGCAGGTACGCCGGTGAAATCCTGCATCAGGACCCGTGCCGGGTGATAGGGTATTTCCACGGGCCGGTCATACTGTTTTTTCCAGCGCGCGATGTTGATCAGATCTTCTTTTTTAACCGTCCGCCCGTCGAGTTTTCTTAACAGATTTTCCACCAGAATTTTTATGGAAAAGGGGAGTCTTTTAATGTCAGCGATACCTTTTTCTTCCAGCAGCGTGATATCTGAGATGGTGTATGCTTTTCCTTCAACGTTGATCTGCGTTATAAAATCATTCTTATCCATAATTCCTTTTCTCCGATGCCTGTATTCAATATGTTTAAACTTTAATGAATTAGATGTTTAATGCAGCCGGTTTTAAACGGGCTTCGGGTTTGATTGAATTCAATTATACTTGAAGCGATATTATTTTCAAGAGATTATAGGGTTGTCCTGAACTCAGGTTTCAATAGATCCGCCTCAGGTAAATCCCGAACCTGCGGTACAGATGTAGCAGTGATCGGCCGTGGCAATATGACTGTGGGCCGGTGGAGGACCTGACATCTCAGAGACGTGGATTTTCTGTCCTCCCATGAAGAGCTCTCCGGCAAGATTAAAATCACAATCGTAAAGATAGCCGTCCCAGGAGACGGAAACCAGCGAGCGGCACATCAAACCGTCGACCGAACATGGATTGAAACTCGAATAAAGCTTTTCCATATATTTGCCCAAATTGTCCGTTTCAACCAGCCACTGGCGGAACCTGCCCAGGGGCGCATTGGCAAAATTAAACAGGTTGTTGAAAACAATCCCCCATTTTCTTTTCAGAACCTGTCGGAATCGCTTTTCTGTTTGGGGCTGATTGGGCGGGAGAAACGCGCCGGTGGGGTTGGATACCAGGTTCAGCTCCAGGCCGGAACCCTCGTGGCCGTAACCCATGGTATTCAGCTTTCTAAGCGCATGGATGGTTATTTGAAAAATACGGTCGCCTCTTTGTGAATCGGTTTGAGCTTCATTCAAGGAAGGAAAAGAAGCCACGATGACGATACGATGGGTTTTCAGCAAATCAAAAAGATATTCCCTTCGCCCATCGTTCAGGGCTGACAGGTTGGAGCGCAGCATAATTCTGGGGGATAGAGAAAAGACTTCTTCTATCAGCATGCCGATATTCGGGTTCAGTTCAGGTGCGCCACCTGTAATATCGATGGTTTCAAATTTGCTTCGTTGCGCGTATGATATGACTTCGCTTATGATTCCTGCATCCATATTTTCTTTGCGACCGGGCCCGGCATTAATATGACAGTGCCTGCAGGTCTGGTTACAGCGAGCGCCGAGATTAACCTGTAATGTATGGGTGGTGTCCCGGTTTAATTTAAGGCCATGACGGGACAGGGTTTGGCTGAAAGGCGCAATACCGCGCTGTTCTTTTGATAATGCCTTTTTGCTTTCAGTTGACGATATATCTGATACGTGTTCGTTTAACATTTATCCAGCCGCAAGGTGTCTGTTTTACATAGACATTTTTTCAGCAATGTTGCGCATCTGAACGCCGTGAACCAGCGAGGCTCCGCCGCGAATGGCCGTGGCAACGTGGACGGCTTCGGTCATTTCAGCCATGTTGGAGCCTTTTTCCAAACAGTCTTGTGTATAAGCGTCGATGCAGTATGGACACTGTACAGCGTGCGCCACCGCAAGGGCGATGAGCGATTTTTCCCGCCCCGTAAGTTCGCCTTCTTCAAATACGGCACCGTAATACTCAAAAAACTTCTGGGCCAGCTTGGGTGAATCTTTTCCGATATCTTCAAATTTCGGCAGATCTTCAGGTTTGTAGTATGTTTCCATCCTTGTAAATCCTTTCTAATCGAAGGTTTCGTTAAGAGTCGGTATTCCGTGTATCTCCGGGTCGATCATTCTTCTAATTGCCCATCACAGGCTTCAGGACCGCAGGCCCGCCCTTTAAGATTGAAAAAGAATTTAAGCCCTTTTTTAATTTTCTCTGAAAAAATTTTGGGCGTGAAGAATGTTCCGGCGACCTTTTTATTGATCTCTCCGATGGTGGGGTAGGGATGCACGGCCGCCGCCAGCGTAGAGAGTTTTACCTTTCCATTTAAAACCGCCACCCATTCGCTGATCAGATCTCCTCCATGGGGTCCCAAGATCTGAACGCCGATGGGCTTTTCTTTTTCATCTAAAATCATTTTGATTCTTCCGATCTTTTCACCCTCTGCAAGGCTGCGATCATTGTCTTTAAACGCTTCGACCCAGACCGAATAATCGATACCGGCAGCTTTAGCGGTTTTTTCGTTCATTCCGATACTCGACAGTTCGGGATCGGTATAGGTGCACCACGGCAAATAGGTGTAATCGGTTTTTCTCGGAAGATGGAAAATTGCATTGCTGACGATAATTCCCCCTTCGTATCCGGCCGCATGGGTAAATAGAAAGCCGCCGCTGACATCTCCTGCAGCATAGATATGCTTGTGATTGGTTCTCAACC
>JAQBBE010000088.1:0-6056 GCA_032126435.1 Desulfobacterales bacterium
TTCGGGTAATGAGGTAAAAGTAGAGGGTGAAGAATACCTTATCATGCGCGAGGATGACGTGCTTGGCGTCATCGAATAAAAACTAAAATGGAGGTTAAGACAAGATGTCTAAAATAATAAAATATGACATGAAAGCCCGTGAAGCGTTGCTGAACGGGGTAAGAACCCTTGCTGATGCGGTTGTTGTTACCTTGGGTCCCAGAGGAAGAAATGTCGTCCTCGACAAATCTTGGGGATCGCCGACGGTCACCAAAGACGGCCTCACAGTGGCCAAAGAAATCGAATTGGAAGACAAATTCGAAAACATGGGCGCCCAGATGGTAAAGGAAGTCGCCAGCAAAACAAGTGACATGGCAGGTGATGGTACAACCACTGCTACGCTTTTGGCCAGATCTATTTATGAAGAGGGGCAGAAACTGGTGGCGGCCGGCAATAATCCCATGGCCATTAAACGGGGGATTGATGCCGCGGTTGAAGTCGTTGTGAAAGAACTTCAAAATTTGAGCAAACCCACCCAAAACCAGCGCGAAATTGCCCAAGTCGGCACTATTTCGGCGAACAATGATGAAACCATCGGCAAAATCATTGCAGAGGCCATGAACAAAGTTGGTAAAGAAGGGGTCATCACCGTTGAAGAAGCCAAAAGTATGGAAACAACACTTGAAGTTGTTGAAGGTATGCAGTTTGATCGAGGTTACCTATCGCCATATTTTGTGACCAATGCCGAAAAAATGGTCGCCACTTTTGAAGATGCTTACATTCTGATCAATGAGAAAAAGATCAGCAAAATGAAAGATCTTTTGCCCATCCTTGAACAAGTCGCCAAAATGGGCCGACCTTTATTGATCATTGCCGAAGATCTGGAAGGTGAAGCATTGGCCACCTTGGTGGTCAATAAATTGAGAGGCACCCTACAGGTCGCCGCGGTCAAGGCGCCGGGTTTCGGCGACAGACGAAAAGCCATGCTGGAAGACATTGCCGTTTTAGTCGGCGGTCAGGTGGTCTCCGAGGATTTAGGGATCAAATTGGAAAATGTAACGGTTTCAGACCTTGGCAAGGCCAAACGGATCAACATCGATAAAGACAACACCACCATCGTCGACGGCGCCGGTTCGCGCTCGGCCATCGAGGGCCGGGTGAAGCAGATTCGAGCCCAAATCGAAGAAACCACCTCCGACTACGATCGTGAAAAACTTCAGGAACGGTTGGCCAAACTGATCGGCGGGGTGGCGGTGATCAACGTGGGCGCAGCCACAGAGACAGAAATGAAGGAGAAAAAAGCCCGGGTCGAAGATGCCCTCAACGCTACCCGCGCGGCTGTAGAGGAAGGGATCGTGCCGGGCGGAGGTGTGGCGCTGGTTCGCTGTTTGGCCGCGCTGGAGAAAATGAAAATCAAAGCCGATCAAAAGCTGGGGGTGAAAGTCGTCATGCGCGCCATGGAGGAACCACTTCGTCAGATTGCCAACAATGCCGGTTCTGAAGGTTCCGTCGTCATCGATAAAGTTAAAAACGGCAAGGGCGCTTTTGGTTACAATGCCGAAACGGATACCTATGAAGATCTGATGAAAGCCGGTATAATGGATCCGACCAAAGTGGTCCGGTTCGCATTGCAAAATGCAGCAAGTGTGGCTTCATTAATGCTGACCACCCATGCCATGGTTGCAGAAAAACCCGAAGAAAAAAAGGGGATGCATCCGGGAGCTCAAGGAATGGGCGGCGGAATGGGTGGAATGATGTAAACCTCCGTCATTCCATAAATGCAAGATTACATTAACCAATCCTAACCTTTGACGACTGCATAGAATTAAAGATACGATACGTATTCATCAGTATCGATAATCTGAAGACTGCGGATCAGTGTTGACCCAGAATTATCAATTAAAAAGCGTGGCTTGCAGTTAAAAGTCCACGCTTTTCTTATTTGTATGGTTATACAAGATATTGGGGTGATTGTATCTGGCACTCCCCTACCCTGCCAAATCGTAAAACCGTCCGAAGTTGCTATGTTGTGTCGAAAATTATAATCTTTTAAGTGCAAGACATAAGAAGACTCTCCACCCGTTCAACACTCATTTCCTAAAAAAGTTTTCCTCTTTTTGTCAACCGAATAGGTTTTCATGCGTCTAACACAAAAAGCGCGCGAAAATCCAATTTATTGACGAGGAGGAAATCACCATGAAAAAAATAATTATCGCCACATGCATTTTATTGATAACAGCAATGGTTTCCCCAGTCATGGCCCAAGACAGCCGGGCTGAACGGCTGGACAGACAAGGTGATCGAATTGACAAGTATCTGGATAGAAAAGGCGACCGAATTAACAGGAGGTTCGGCTACAAAAGTCAGCGTGGGGACCGGCGTATGGATCGCAAGGGCCATCTGGGGTGGCAACACTTAAATCGAGGGAAGCATCGCGGCCATCAGATGTATGCCTGGTCTAAAGATCGGCATCAAAGTCATATGCATTCCTGGTCCCATAGTAAGCATCATAGACATAATTGATCCAGTCCGGAACGATAGGATCAAACATAAACCCGGTTGCTTCGGCACCGGGTTTATTCATGTCTTACAATGCCTGTATATACATAGTACCCTAATTCACGGACCGTCTTAACCGATAAAGGGTCAGATATGACTTCGCAACAGGGTGATGTTTTTTTCGGACAAAATGCCCGGTACGCATCCGAACACTGCGGGCATTTGACAATTGGGAACAGATTATTTTATTCTGACAGACATGAATCAAACCTCCACAGACATCTCGCAGCGCATATTCCACGCACAAGTTGCCGGATGCCGCCTCAGGGTCAAGCGCATTGAACCCGCGGTCCCCGGGCAATCACTCCAAAAACTGACGCTGGTATTTCTTCATGAAGGACTGGGGTGTATCGAATTCTGGCGGGATTTTCCCGAGGCCGTTTGTACGGCCACTGGGTGTAACGGGCTTGTGTATGATCGCAAGGGATACGGCGGATCGGATCCCTACGGCGGCCCATGGCCGCTCGATTATCTCCGCAAAGAATCCGAGGTTTACCTGCCCGGCCTGCTGAAAAACTGTGACCTCAAGCATGCTGTTCTGATCGGGCACAGCGACGGCGGCACCATCGCCTTGCTTACCGCGGCAGGCCACAGCAGCCGGGTACGCGGGGTAATCACCGAGGCGGCTCACATTTTTGTCGAAGAGGTTACGCTGACCGGCATTCGCAATGCGATCGAGGCCTATGAGACCGGCGACCTAAAAACTCGGCTGGCCCGCTACCACGGCGAAAACACGGAAACCGTTTTCCGACGCTGGGCCGACCGCTGGCTGTCGCCTGATTTTTTCGACTGGAACATCGAAGCCTGTCTTCCCAAGGTCACCTGCCCCCTGCTGGCGCTCCAGGGGAAAAACGACGCGTACGGTACGGCGGCCCAACTCCAAAGGATTGCCGCAGGGGTTTCCGGTCCGGTAGAAGCAAAGCTGCTGCCCGGATGCGGCCATGTTCCCCACGTCCAGGCCCGCAAAGTGGTTTTGAATGAAATAATCCGCTTCATCAGTTCTCTTCTCCACCAATTATAACTCCGGGCCCCCAAACAAAAAGCCCTGCCGTATTCGGGAGGGCTCGCAAAAAATAAAAAGGATACTCAGCTGAATGCCTATATCCTATGTTATTACTGGTGCGCCCGGCAAGATTCGAACTTGCGACCTACGGATTCGTAGCTCTTATATCCGGACACACAGGGAGATCCAGGGAAATGGGGGTGTGTTTTTTCCAATTTGTTGACCAAATGTTGACCAAAATTCAGATTCTGGGTTTATTCAAGATCTCAAAATCCATAGCTTGATTTTAAGGAGTTTCCAAATCTGACAGAAATCATGGCATAAGAATCAATAATCGTCGATATTTCGTCTCGCTCCGGCTGATGGTTATCGGACAAACTCTTAGGAATTGGATATTCTCTCGGCAATCTCCGCAAACGCCCGGGCCACCTGGGAGTCCGCATATTTTTCCTGAAACGAGATGCCGTTGTCTCCGCAGGATACAAAATTGGGGTCAAACGGTATTCTTCCCAGAAACGGAATGCCGGCTGTCCGGGCGGTTTTTTCGCCGCCGCCGGACCCGAACAGGTCGACCATTTTATTGCAGTGAGGGCAGGTAAAGCCACTCATGTTCTCGATAAGACCATAGATATCCATCTTTAGGGTTCTGCAGAAACTTATGGATTTCCGGACGTCCGCCAGGGAAACTTCCTGGGGTGTCGTGACAATGACGGCTTTGGCATCTTTGATGGTCTGAGCGATGGTCAACGGTTCATCACCGGTTCCGGGAGGAGAATCGATAATCAAAAAATCGAGATCGCCCCACTCCACTTCTCCAATAAACTGCCGGATGGCGGAATACTTAAGCGGTCCCCGCCATATGATGGCATCGTCTTTGCTGGCGATCAGGGACTCTATGGAAACCACCTTTAAATGATCCGAATACTTCATCGGATTCAGCTTGTTGTTTTTATTCAGATCCAGCATGCCCTTGAGACCGAGCATTCTCGGTACGTCCGGGCCATGCAGGTCAACATCCATAATCCCGACATCGAACCCTTTCTTGGCCAGGGCCAGGGACAGATTAACCGAGGTGCTTGTCTTGCCCACACCCCCCTTGCCGCTCAGAATTATGAATTTGTTTTTTATTCTTTTTAAGGATCGATCCACCGAAATGTCCTGTTCCGTCTGCGTCTTTTTCGGCTTCTGTGCATCCCCAACACTGTCGTGAATTTGTACCATAATCTTTATCTCCTAGTCCTTTGATCTAAGTTTTGATGAACTCGTAAAAAGTCTTTTGTGAGTGATATCTGATCATTTGGGGATCCAGCGTTTCAAGCGGTGATGCGTAAAAAATTTCAAGCTGTTTGAGGAGCTTGCGACGAGTTCTTGAAATTTAGCAGCATTGCTTAAAACGCCCCCAAATGGTCACTGAGCGAGCAAAACTGACTTTTTACGAAACCGTCAAGTTTTGCACCGATAAAAATCTTCATCGTTGCATCTCGGGCAGTTTTCCGGCCTTCCCGTACCCCAAGGCTCCACCCATCTGTGATTGCATTTGCGACATCCGAACGTCCGAATCTGATCGACCATCTTGTAGTTTCCGCCTTCCACATTGATGGCTTTCCCGTTGATCAAAGCGTCTGCTACCACCCTTCTGGCCCGCTCGATAATCCGCCCGAAAGTGGCCCTTGAAACATGCATTTGACGGCCGGCCGCTTCATGGGACATGCCGAGAAAATCGGCAAGCCTTATGGCCTCCCGTTCATCCACCGTGAGGCGCACCTCGGAAAGATCGCGCATGGGAATACCCCTGGGTTTGAAATAGTTGATGTCCGGGTTAAACGCCACCATACGACGTTTTTTAGGTCGTGCCATAAGACTCCGCCATTACTGTTTTTTTATGAGTATATACTCGGAAACAACCTAAGTATTTTCAGGGAGATTGTCAAGCTATTAAATTTCGAATCATCTTTAAAAGCGTTGATGATTCTGAAAGGATCCAAGGGGTCAAGGGTCCAAGGATTCGAGTGAAATGCTCTATAATTACAGAGATCTGAAAGTTTGGCAAACGTCGCACAAGCGCTGTTTGGATCTTTATAGAATAACAAAATTTTTTCCAAAAGAAGAAAGATGCGGTCTGACATCTCAGATCAGAAGGGCCCCTGTGTCGATTCCTTCAAATACCTGCCCTGCTAAATAGCTTGAGGAACATATGTATTACACATATGTTCTCTATAGTAAAAAAGACGACGATTTTTATACCGGTTTCACACAAGACCTCGGAGAAAAAACGCTTGTCGGAGTGAAACGAAGATCCCGTCATCGGGGGACCCTTGACCCCTTGAATCCTCGAACCCTTGAACCCTCTTCTCCAACTAAATTGGAGAAGAACCAAAAATTAGAGCACCCAGTAAGAAAGGAGATCGTCCATGAATCCGGAAATGTTCAGAGAATACGACATCAGGGGAATCGCGGGAAAGGATATGACCGAGGATGATGTTGTTCTAATTGGAAAGGGCGTCGGCACTTATCT
>JAQBBE010000089.1:0-15167 GCA_032126435.1 Desulfobacterales bacterium
AGGAGAAGCAAACATGTAAGAACAGAGAAAGCGCGGTTTTCTTTTTCCGTAATCTTTGTGCTTAGGCCATTTTTTATCAAACCAGGCTGTGATTGCCGCCCTGGCGTTGGTTGAATAATCGGTTGCAAAAAAAAGATTGTAAGGGGTCTTTTTAGGATCCGTCAGGTGCGCCGAGTAGGAGGCGGACACATACGGTATTTTATCCTTGGTTATGGTCGGCGACAGTGCCTCGGTATCACCGGTCCCCCAACCCAGAATGGCAACGCATTTGAGCCTTTTGAAGAGTTTGTATTTGGTCAGAGCCTCGGGAACGCGATAGCCGTAATCAAACTGATACAGTTTGATCTGCTTGCCGTTTATTCCGCCATTATCATTGACATAATGAATGGCTTCTGCAATGCCAAGGGCATAATCTTTGCCCACATCCGAGGTCGCTCCGGTCATGTCATTGAGCGCGCCTACATTAATTGTTGCAGCGCCGGCCATAGAAGAAAATCCTACAACCAAGGCCACCGTAAATATGACTTCGAAAATTTTTGAACACATATTTTTCCCAAACATAATTTCTTTCCCCCTTTTAAGAGAGTAAAATTTCCATCGGGTTCCTAACCAATTCGCTTTTTACCTTTTTACCACCTCCTTTTCTTCTTTCATCCAATTCAAGCGTTTCAAATGGTGACATGCTCATATAAAATCGCTTAAATAAGGCGTCCATATCGTTAAACAGTTGAATGTAAGGTACTTAAACATCCAACGTACCTTCTCGATTTTAATATGAAAACGGCCACAGGTTGAAATAATTCTTCATTTGCCACCACCGATAGGCCAAACCGTTGGGTTCAAATATCATAAACACACAAATGGCCAAACCAAAAACGGCCTCCTTGATAAACAGAAAGTCAACCAAAAGTTTGGGATAGGTATCGGCCAGCGGGATGACGGCCAGCTGCAACAGCTCCATGACGACGACCATGAACACCGCCCCGAATATGGTTCCGTGTATGGAGCCGGCCCCGCCGATAAGGATCACACCCACCAGCCACAGAGACCAAAACCAGGGGAAGTGCTCGGGGCTTATGGCAGCAAGGTTGCTGATCCAGAATGCCCCCGCAATGCCCCCGATAAACCCTGCCACGTAAAAGGCCAGAAGTTTATACTTGATAACATTTATTCCCATGACCTCCGCAGAAATGTCATTGTCCCTTATGGCAATCCAGGCCCGGCCCACCCTGGACCTGATCAGATTGAGCACTCCGATGACACAAACAATCACCAAGACAAGCATCATGAAATAGACCTTAAGGTCACTGTCGATAACCCACGGTCCGACCTTGATGGTCCCCGGAGGCAAAGAAAAGGCCTGTCCCCGTCCGCCGATCTGGCTCACATATCCCGTAATAATAAAATCTACGGTGATGAACTGAGCGGCCATGGTGGTTAAAATCAGATAAAATCCTTTGACCCTGGCGCAAGGGAGTCCGAAGAGTACACTCCATGCGCCGGATACAATTGCCGCAACAAGGATGCTGATAGGATAGGCAAGACCCCAGTCCATCAATATTTTCGGCCAGGGAAACTCAAGGATAAGCAGGGTGCTGGTATATGCGCCCACCGCAATAAATGCTGCATGACCCAGGGTTATCTGACCGCAGAAGCCGATCAAAAGCTGTACGCCGATAGCACCGAGGATTGTATATCCAACCAAATTTAGGATGCTGAGCACATAAGGATCGGCCACCAGGGGAATGATGACAAACAGGATGATTAAGAGCAGTATCATTTTGGCTTTGATAAATTTCGTCTGCCACCAGGCATGATCCTGAACATAATTCTGATGGTAGGTACCGCATGGAAGCCAGGTTGTTGACATAAAAAAAACTCCGTTTTTGGGGTTACGAGTTGCGGGTTACGGGTTGTGTTACAGTCCTTTTAACCCGTAACGCGTGACACAAAACTCGAAACCCGGTTAGACGCGTTCAATCCGCTCCCATCCCCATAATCCATGGGGTTTGAAGAGCAGGAAGACCGCCATAAAAGCAAAAGGGGCGACCTCTTTTACACCGCCGGGGAAATATCTATCCAGATATGCCCCACAGAGGTTCTGTAATACGCCGATGGTAATTCCACCCACAATAGCGCCGGGTACGGAATTTAGTCCCCCCAGCACCACCGCAGGGAGAACCAACAGACCGAGGTACCCCACGGATATGTTGAGCCCGTTGATGTTACCCAAAAGGGTCCCGCCGACACCGGCCGCCATGAAAGCGATTGCCCAGGCTGCCGCATAGACGAATCTGGCACTCACGCCAAGGGAGAGCGCAGCCATCTCATCGTCGGCTGTGGCCTGCATGGCAAGGCCCCACCGGGTATATTTAAAAAAGCAGACAAAAATGATTAAAAGGATGATTGCGGCCACAAAACTCCAGAGATACGCTTGACCAACAATGACGGGTCCGATGTGAATCGGCTCCATTGAAAATACCGGTGGGCTGAACACACGGGTATCCGTACCCCATATAAATTCCACGGTTCCTTTAAAGAAAAATGAAAGACCTACGGTTACCATAATCACCGTTAGAACCGGTTGTCCGATGAGCTTGTCCAGAAAAATCCTTTCGGTCAGTATCCCCAGAACCAGTCCTACAATCAGAGAAAGAAAAAGTGACAGTAAAAAGGGAATGCCCATTGAATAAAAGCTTAAAGAAACATAAGCCCCGATGAGCGTCAGTTCGCCCATGGCCAGATTCAGCACACCGGAACATTTATATATCAACACCCATCCAAGGGCGACCAGAGCATAGATGCCGCCAACCATAATGCCCGTGGTAACGGTCATTAAAAAAAGTTCCATCTTCTGTTCTACCTTTCCATCGATGTTATGGGTTATGGTCCAAAGGTTCTATCTTTCTAATGTGAAGATCGATTTTAATGTGTGCCTGTCTCCCGTCTTCATACTTGACCGTGGTATCGATATGCACATTATCGTTATCCGAATAGAGGGCGTCCACAATTTCCTGATACCTTTTCTCCACAAAAGCCCTCCGAAGTTTGCGCGTTCGTGTAAGTTCATCATCATCAGCATCGAATTCCTTGTACAGGTTGATGAACTTTTCGACTCTGGCGGCTTCCGGGAGATCCTTGTTGGCCTGACGTATCTGCGCTTCCAGCAGGTTGTAGACGTCGGGAATCTGGGATAGTTCCTGATAGCTCGTATAATTGATCTTTTTTTCATCAGCCCATTTGCCCGCCACGGCGTAATCGATACAGATGACTGCGGTGACATATTCCCGCTGGTCTCCGATAACCCATGAATCTCTCACATATGGGCTGAATTTCATGCGGGTTTCCAGATACTGGGGAGAGAAAGGCTTTCCGTCTCTAAGGGTAAAGACGTCCTTGGTACGATCAAAGACAACCAGGTGACCGTCATCATCGATAAACCCTTTGTCACCTGAATACAACCACCCGTCCTTCAGGGTCTCTTTGTCCGCTTCCGGGTTTTTATAATAACCCTGAAAAACCGAAGGGCTTCGGGTAAGAATCTCCCCTTCTTCGGTGATTTTTATTTCCGTTTCCGGGATCGGATGGCCCACGGTATCAAATTTTATGTCTCCGGAGCGATGCACCACCGAAATTCCGGCGACTTCGGTCTGACCGTAAATCTGTTTGAGATTGACCCCAAGGGCATGAAAAAAACGAAAGTGGTCCGGCCCCATGGCCGCCCCGCCGGTATAGGCATTTCGGACACGAGACAGACCGAGATGATCTTTAACTTTATTCTGGATCGCGATCGATGCCAACCATCCCAAAAATGCCCAGTACCAAGGTATGGTTTTTTTCTGAAACTTAAAATCTGCCACATGATAACCGATCTTGGTTGAGAGCTCATAGCATTTCCGTTTGATCCAGGTGGAATCCAAATACTTAACCTGGATCGTTCGGGTCATCTGCTCGTACATCCGCGGAGGGGCGAACATCACATGGGGGCCGATTTCTCTGATATTATCCTGAGCGGTTTCAAGCGCCTCGGGAAAATTGATGGTGTATCCCACCTGCAGACCGCAGGAGATCGACATCATCTGTTCTCCGATCCAGGCAAAGGGGAGATAAGAGACATAATCATCCGTAGGCCTGCAAGGATCCACAGCCATGAGGTGCTGGCCCATGGTCAACATGTTATTGTGGGAAAGCAGTGCGCCTTTGGGGCGTGAGGTGGTTCCGGAAGTATAAAACAGTAGAGCCACTTCGTCTCCGTGGCCTTTATCGATCATCTCTTTGAATAACTGCGGCTGTTGTTGTTCCAGTTCCCGGCCCAGCTCCTGAACTTCCGTGAGGCTGATCAGATAGTCTTCATGATAGTTTCGCATCCCTTTTGGATCATCCCAGATAATCTTTTTCAGCTTGGGACATTCATTAAAAATAGAGATGGCTTTGTCTACTTCCTCTTGACCTTCACCGAATATAAATTTGGTGTCTGAATGGTCAATGATATACTTGACTTCCTCGATCAAGGAGTCCTGGAACAGCCATACGCCCACACCTCTGGCACAGAGCGCGGCCATTTCTGCCCAAAGACCTTCCGGGCGATTGTCCCCGATCATGGCGACCTTGTCCCCTTCTTCAAGACCTAAACGAATAAGACCCAGCGCCAAATATTTGACATTTTCCAAATAATCATGCCAGGTAATGGGCCGCCATATGCCAAACTCCTTTTCCCGCATGACCACCCTGCCCTTTCCGTATTCGGTGGCTTTTTTATAAAATAATTTGGGGATGGTCAGATCTTTTGTAACTTCAATAGGGTATTTGCTGTTATTCTGAACTGTTTTATCTCCTTGTTGCATAGAGGTCCTCATCACCCAGGTAGGCCTTAATCACCTCAGGATGATTCTGGACTTCCTCAGGTGTAGCGTCGATAATCATGTTGCCGAAATTGAGGACAAAGACATGATCGGAAAGATCCATAACCACACCCATGTCATGCTCCACCAGAATACAGGTGATTTTCCAGCGTTCGTCCTCATTAATGTCTATTACAAACCGGGCCATGTCCTCCACTTCTTCGAGATTGAGTCCGGCCAGTGGTTCATCCAGAATTAATAATTCAGGGTCCAGAGCCAGTGCCCGGCCGAGTTCCACACGTTTTTGCAGTCCATACGGCAACATCCCCACAGGTTTATGCCGGATATGTTGAATCTCCAAAAGATCGATGATCTCTTCCTCAATAAAGTTTCGGTGCTCGATCTCTTCCCGGGCGGTTTTGCCGACATATATGGATCCGCTGATAATTCCTGATTTTAGATGGATATGCCGTCCCAGACGAATGTTATCCAATACCGTCATGCCGCCGAAAACCTCGACTTTCTGAAACGTTCTAGCAATACCCAATTCAGCACGCTGAAAAGGCCTGAGCTTGTCGATTTTTTTTTGTTTGTAATAGATATTCCCCTTTTGCGGGGTATAAAGGCCGTTGATAATATTCATCATCACCGTTTTGCCGGCGCCGTTAGGTCCGATTACAGAATGTATCTCACCTTTTCTTATTTTCAGGTTAACGCCGGCAAGGGCACATACTTTGCCAAAAAACATATGGACATCCTCGAGTTCCAACAGGACGTCATTTTCCTTTAGATTGTCTGATTCTGCCAATATTTTTCACCTTCACTGATACAATCGCGTTGCGATTCCAACCACGTCCGCTTTCGGCGGACTCGAAAAAAAGAAATTCCGGTCCGGTCGGGATCGTTCTGCTTCGTCCACAGCGGAATAGAAATTCCGAAAAATTTAACCGGTGTTCATTCTCAAATAAGAGTTTCAAAAACCTGTTTTCTGAATACCATTCATTTCCAATCAAGAGATAATATAAATATTTTCAATTAATCAAGTAAAAATGCGTTCAATCGACGAATTCAGAAAATTAATTTTTCAATCCTGATTCCGATCCGCCGACGTTTGGATAAAAAATGGGGATGCATTTTTGCACATCCCCAAACGGAGCCGTCCTTGGGTAATCACCCGGCGCCATTTCAAAACCTTGCGGCGAGTGATTTTTGAGTCTTTTGCCGAAAAGCGTTTAGCGAAGCGTCGCATAAAATCTTGTGCTGTTTGAGGGTGATCGCCAGAGTTCTAAGAATTTAACACAGCGAGCTTAGCGTTTTGCAAAAGGCTCAAACCAACGAATGGGAGGTTTTGAAATGGCGTCTACAAAATAATCACTTTCTGTACGGCTTTCACAATTTCTTCAGGGTCATCCATGATCTGCAGAATTTCAAGGTCTTCCGAAGATATCCGTTTTTCACCCAGCAACTTGTCTTTTATCCAGTCGATAAGTCCTGCCCAGTATTCTGAGCCCACCAGAATTAACGGAAAAGGCTTTATGCGACGGGTTTGAATCAGCGTGACCGCTTCAAACAGTTCATCCAGGGTGCCGAAACCACCGGGAAGAATAATATAGGCACTGGCATATTTGATGAACATGACTTTGCGGATAAAAAAGTATTTAAAGTCCAGCGTAACATTTGCAAAAAGATTCGGTTTCTGCTCGAACGGAAGAATAATATTCAGCCCAACCGATGTGCCCCCAGCTTCTGCGGCACCTTTGTTGGCTGCTTCCATAACACCTCCGCCCCCGCCGGTGATAACAGAAAAACCTTTTTTTACGAAAAGTTCCGCTATTTTTTCAGCTTTCTTATAAACAGCATCATTCGGTGTAATTCTTGCCGAACCGAAGATGCTCACGGCAGGCCCTAAATCATGGAGGGCATCCACTCCATCAACAAACTCTCCCATGATCTTGAAAAGCCGCCAGGGTTCCCCTAGGTTTAAATCGTCAACAACAAACTGTTTTTCCATTTTAATCCGCTACTCACTTTGATATCGACATACAGCCGACATGCCTAAACGTCTCATGTCCCCCCGTTGAATCCGATGGTAACATCATCGTGATCCACAATGACCGGAACCTTGCGTATACCGTCGGAATATTTCAGCATAGTCTTCATTTGACCAGGATCCGTCTTAACGCTAAAGTAGTCGACCTCCCGGCCCTGCTTGGCAAAAGCTTCACGAGCTTGATTGGTATAGGGTCAAGTGTCTTTGCCGAAAATCAATATTTTATCAGCCATGGGTCTTCCCTCCCTAAGCTATAATTAATACCCGAATACAATAAAAAATGATTTCTTGCAATTTCAGACTTTTGCAACTAATAAACAGAAAATCTCTAACAGCTATTTAATCTTTTGTCAATGATTACAGATTGACAAATACCATGGCGGTTGATAAAAATTTTATAAATCTTAAAGGGGCGTTCTTTTCTAATTTGTACGATGAAAAAATCTGATAACAGGCTTTCAAAGAGTGTTACCATTACAAACGATCTTGGCCTTCATGCAAGATCCGCAGCTCAAATAGCAAAACTCGCCCAAAACGTAAAATCAAAAGTGTGGATCATAAAGGACGGAGAAAAGGTGGATGCCGCCAGCATTATCGACATTCTTACGATAGCCTGTGCCAAAGGATCAAAAATTACTTTAAAAATTGACGATCAATCGGATCTTGATATTTTAAACGATATCGCTCAGCTGATTGAAAGCGGCTTTGGAGAATAACCTGGAATGTTTGATAGCAACGAAATGGAAATACACCTTCACGGTATTGGTGTTTCTCCGGGCATTTGCATCGGCAAGGCATACCTGTTGGGCAAGGAAGGCGTTGATATTGTCGATAAATACTTGATCGGTGAAGATGATTTGCAAAACGAGATCAAACGGTTCAAATCTGCCGTAAAAAATGCCAAGGATAAACTGCAAGAAATCATTGAGTCAACGTCTGAAGGATTAGGCGAACACGCCTATATTCTTGAAACCCACAAGGTTATGTTTAAGGACAAGATGCTCTATGGCAAAACGATAGAAACCATAGAAAAAGAACGGGTAAACGCTGAATGGGCGCTCAAGAAAGTCGTATCGAATGTCAAATCCATGTTTAACAACATGACGGACGCTTATTTGCAGGGGCGGGTGGCCGACTTTATACATGTATCTGAGAGCATCATGCAGAACCTTGTCGGGGCAAAAGCGGTGGATATCGCCGCTATCGACAAACGGGTCGTACTGGTTGCCACAGACATCTCGCCTGCAGAAACCAGCCAGATACAACTGGAAAAGATTAAGGGACTTGTAACCGATCTCGGCGGCAAAACATCGCATACGGGAATCATTGCCCGGACCCTTGAAATTCCTGCTGTTCAGGGCCTTGACAATGCCACCCGGACAATCAAAAACGACAATATCATCATCGTAGACGGCAATTCCGGCATTGTCATCGTCAACCCCACGGATCAGACCCTGGTAGAGTTCGAAGAACGTCAATCCAGATACGAAGAATATAAAGCAGTTATTACCAGAGACAGCCACCTTCCGGCTGAAACAACCGATGGGTTCAAACTGGAGGTTATGGGAAATATTGAACTCCCTGAAGAGGTTGTTTCCGTAATCAACTATGGTGGAGACGGTATCGGACTTTTCCGAACTGAATTTCAATATTTAAGCCAATTCAATTTCCCCAGTGAGGATGAGCTGTTTGACCAATACAAGGATGTCATTGAAGTCATGATGCCAAAATCCGTGACGATTCGAACCCTCGACATCAGCGGCGATAAAGCAGTGTCTTATGCTACTGATTCTAAAGAAAAGAACCCTGCTTTAGGACTTCGCGGAATACGATACTGTTTAAAAAACCCGGAAGTTTTCAAAACCCAGCTACGTGCCATACTAAGGGCCTCTGCATTCGGCAAAATCAGAATTCTGTTTCCGATGATATCCTGCCAAGAAGAAGTCTTGGCGGCCAAAAAAATGTTAGCTGAGGCTGCCGATTCTCTGGAAAAAGAAGGTACACCCTTTGACGAGAACATAGAAATCGGTATAATGATAGAAGTCCCTTCGGCCGCGATCATGGCGGACATTATGGCAAAGGAAGTCGATTTCTTCAGTATCGGAACCAATGACCTTATACAGTATACCTTGGCAGTAGACAGGGTCAACAAACAGGTTGCCCACCTGTATCAGCCGCTCAACCCAGCCATTATCCGGATGATCAAACATGTTACCGATGTCGCAAAGAACAGCGACGTGGAAGTCTTCATGTGCGGAGAGATGGCAAGTGACCCGGTTAACATACCGATGCTTTTAGGATTGGGAATAAATAGATTGAGCATGAATTCTCAGTCAATACCGGCAGTTAAAAAGATTATTCGAGCCCTCAATGCCGAAGATGCCAAACACTTTATCAACGACGTTCTAAAAGAAACATCCGAGACAGGCGTGTTGGAACTGGTGTTTCAAACTTACGGCAGTACGCTGTTCGAAATAGGCTATACCGAATCATAATTTCTTCCGTTTATTCATTTGGTATCATTATGGTTTTCATGAATTTTCCAGGGCATCCTCGACTTTCGCTCGATTGGGGTATAAGATCGATTTTTTACCAAGGAGAAAAAACGTTTGAGCTCAAATAATATAAAAATTTTAACTGAAAACAGAAAAGCCAGACACAACTATTTTATTGAAGATACGTACGAGGCTGGGATGGTCCTTCTGGGAACCGAAGTTAAATCGCTTCGGCTGGGCCACGTTAATTTGAAAGATTCATATGCCAGAGTAAAAAAAGGGGAAGTGTTTGTTCACCAGATCCATATCGGTGCGTATCCCTTTGCTTTTTATGGGAATCACGACCCTTTAAGAAAAAGAAAACTCCTTTTGCACAAGGATGAAATAAAAAAGCTATACGGCAAAGTCAATGAAAAGGGGCTTTCCCTCATTCCCTTGAAGATTTATTTCCAGAACGGGAAGGTCAAATTGACCCTGGCCCTGGCCAAAGGCAAGCGCAAGTATGATAAACGGGAGACCATCCGACGGCGTGATGAACAAAGGGATCTCGAAAGATCCAAAAAGGGATATTAGGGGCTGCCGCCGAAACCCGATGTCTCGGAATTTTGTATACCACAAAAAATCAATATTCCACACCGGCGATTCTCAAACCCGCCCTTCGGGCTCAACCAGTTGGAATCGTATTTCTTTCTCTTCGCCAAGATTGATGAATAAAAATCCTTTCCATGAGCGTCCAAAGAAATTTTTGTCCGGGTAACACGTCCGTTAAGATAAATTCTTCACCAATGGCGAATTTCAGTGACACAGGAACGGTGTTGTCAGACCGTTGCAGTAACATACCACAACGTCCCCGCGGATACCTTGGTCCTGAGGCGCTCAAACTCGTGAGAAACCCGGGATTTCCACCTTGCATTTTCCATAAGGTGTGATTATAGTTTTACCCAATAAGAGAATTTAAAGGCTCAAGAAAAACTAACCTTCCAAGTGGATATATTATCGAAGATGAAAGAACGTAATGAAAAAATTCCAGATCCTAAAGAAATCGAAAAGGAGATCGGCGATTTTCTGGCGAAAAAATTCGGCGGCAACGTTAAAATGGTAACGCCGGTGGTGTTACCCCAGAAAGTCAGCACCGAAACGACCGAAAAATCTGAAAAAAAAGAAAAAAAGATTGATTTTAATTTAAAACCCGAAGAACTCATCTCCTTTCTCGACCAGTATATCGTTAAGCAGGATAACGCCAAAGCGATTCTGGCAACAAAAATATGTACCCATTTCAACCGAATAAAACGAGCGGAAAGCGGTTCTGAAGAGACCAATGACATGGTCGGCCACATCAAAAACAATATACTGATGTTCGGCCCCACCGGTGTTGGCAAAACATACATGATCAAGCTGATCGCCAAAAAAATCAATGTCCCTTTTGTCAAGGGTGACGCCACCAAATTTAGCGAAACCGGTTATGTAGGCGGTGATGTTGAAGATCTTGTCCGTGACCTCGTAAGGGAAGCAAACGATGATATCGAACTTGCTCAATATGGTATCATCTACATCGATGAAATCGACAAAATTGCATCCGGCCGAAATATCATCGGTGTTGATGTATCTAGATCCGGCGTCCAGCGCGCGTTGCTCAAACCCATGGAAGAGACCGAGGTCGATTTAAAAGTACCCCATGATCCTATTTCCATGATTCAAGAGATCGAACGGTTTCGTAAAACAGGCAAACGGGATAAAAGAGCTGTCAATACGAGCAAAATACTGTTTATTATGAGCGGAGCCTTTGGCGATTTGTCCCGGATTATTAAAAAACGGGTTGCCGCACAGGAAATCGGCTTTGGCGCGCACATTAAAAACCTTCAGGATGATGTGGACATCCTTAAACAGGCAAAGGCGGAAGACCTCATAGAATTCGGATTTGAATCTGAATTTGTGGGACGCCTTCCGGTGAGGGCTGTCTTTGAAAAATTGACCGAAGATGACCTTTTCGAAATCCTGAAAAACCCCAGCAACCCGATAATTCTCGGCAAAAAACTCGATTTTGCGGCGTATGATATCGATATAAAATTTGAAGACACGGCCCTTAAAATTTTAGCAAAAAAGGCATTTCAAGAAAATACCGGTGCAAGGGGTCTCGTCAGTGCAGTTGAAGGGGCACTGCTTGTGTTCGAAAAGAAATTTCCGTCATGCAACATCAAAAAATTTCCGGTGACCCGCTCTGTGGTTGAAAATCCCGAAAGGTCTATTGAAAAAATACTCGCATTATCAGATCCCGGCCAATTAAATGAAACGTATGAGAAGCTGCTTTTTGAAGAAAAGGAATATCTTAAACAGTATTTAAACCTAAACAAGAAAAATCTATCCGAAAAATACGCGTTGACGCTTACACCTTCGCGCATTGAGGTGGTAGCTTCATATTACGCAAATCACATCATGGATATTGAAAGGGTCATCAAAAAGATCAAATCCTTTTATGATGACATAAAGAAAATAGAATTATATTTTTATAAAAATCATGACATCAACATTGTCATGGAAGATGATGCCATTGATTACATTATTGAACAGTTTGAAAATTCCGCCTTTGATCATGAAGTATTTTACGACCATCTGACAACAGATTTTGAATATGGACTCAAACTGGTTCGAGAAAAAACAGGTAAAAATCGTTTCTTCATTACCAAGAATGCGCTATTGGATCCCGAATCTTTTATAAGCAGTCTCATTCAGAACGAGTTAAGGGCCCCCTAATCTTCAATTCTTGAACTGGAAATGTCGATATGATCGGAATATCTAAATTGTACTGCGGAACTGTCGAGCCATCGGATGCCCTTCGTTATGGAAGAATGTCATCTAAATTACCGTCTCATCTTCTACAGTTTTCCAGCGATAAACGGCCGGTGGTCGTCTGGAACATCACCCGGCGATGCAACTTAAAATGCGTACATTGCTATGCCCATGCCAAAAACATCCCATTTGATAACGAGCTTTCAACCACCGAAGGAAAATTTTTAATTGACGACCTCGCAGAGTTTGGCGTTCCGGTAATATTGTTTTCCGGCGGTGAACCTCTGGTCCGAAAAGACCTCCCGGAACTTGCAGACTATGCCGTCAAAAAGGGCATGAGAGCAGTTATATCGACAAACGGAACACTGATAACACCTCAAACAGCTCGAACACTCAAGGACATCGGCCTTTCCTATGTCGGCATCAGTCTTGACGGAATGGAAGAGATCAATGACCGGTTCAGAGGGGTCAAAGGGGCTTTCAGATCTGCTTTGGAAGGCATTGAAAACTGTAAAAAGGCCGGCATAAAAGTTGGGCTCCGCTTTACCATCAACAAATCGAATGACGGACAGATTTCGGAAATATTCAAACTCCTTGAAGAGATGGATATTCCAAGGGCATGCTTTTATCATCTGGTATATGCCGGTCGGGGATCAGACCTTGTAAAAGAAGATCTTTCCCATGAGGAATCCCGAAAAGCCGTCGATCTTATCCTGGATCTTACGAAACAGCTCCATGATAAGGGAGATCTCAAAGAAATTCTAACCGTTGACAATCATGCGGATGGACCCTACCTTTATTTACGGCTGCTCAGAGAAAATCCTGAACGTGCACGGGAAGTTCTCGAACTTCTCAAGATGAACCAGGGCAACAGTTCCGGAATAGGAATCGGCTGCGTAAGCTGGGACGGCGAGGTCTATGCCGACCAGTTCTGGCGCCATTACAGTTTCGGCAATGTCAGGAATCGGCCGTTTTCTGAAATCTGGGCCGACACCTCTGATCCGCTGATGAAAAAACTCAAACAGAAGAAAAAGTACGCCAAAGGAAAGTGCAAGACATGCCGATGGCTGGACATTTGCGCCGGCAATTTCAGGGTTAGATCCGAGGCTGTAACAGGTGATGTGTGGGCACCGGATCCGGCGTGTTATCTGACAGACGAAGAAATAGGTTGAGATCTTTGCAAAGCTTCCCCTTTTCCAAAGTTCTGCGGTCGCCCTGCCTGCCCCGTAGGTCCCGCAGATCGTACTGGGGTGGAATGCCTGCCCAATGAAATGTTTACCCCGTGGAATGCGAAGCCTATTCCTCTGGGGCAACGCATATTTCATCGGGGCGGAGCCTATTCCTCCGGGGTCAGACTCAGTTTTTAACCCGCCACCATACTTTGGCGGGTTAATCCTCAAAACACTTAAGATGAAATAGGAGTTGTTATGCTTTTCCCAGATTACAGACCCAGGCGGTTACGGCAGAGTGATGCGTTTCGTCGTATGATTCGTGAAACGAAACTTTCGGTAGACGACCTTATACTTCCACTTTTTGCCGTTCATGGTAAAGGGGTCAAAAACCCTATCGATTCGATGCCCGGCCACTATCAGTTATCCATAGATCATCTTGTGAAAACATCAAAAAAGGCATACGAACTCGGCATCCCTGCCATAATGCTTTTTGGACTTCCCGACAAGAAAGATCCCCTTGCAACCAGGGCTTACGCCAAAGACGGCATTGTTCAAAAAGCGACGCGCGCCGTAAAAGATAAGATACCCGACCTCGCCGTTATCACCGATGTCTGTCTGTGTCAGTACACGGATCACGGCCACTGTGGCTTTGTGGAGGGCCAGGTCATCGACAACGACGCCACCCTCGATCTTCTTGCCAGAACCGCCCTGTCTCATGCTCAGGCCGGTGCAGACATGGTGGCACCTTCGGATATGATGGACGGCCGTGTGTCTGAAATTCGGAATATCCTGGATGAAAATGTTTTCAGCAACATACCCATAATGTCTTATGCAGCCAAATACTGTTCCGGATTTTATGGACCGTTTCGTGATGCTGCCGACTCGCCGCCTAAGTTTGGAGATCGTCAGACGTATCAGATGGATCCTGCCAATGCGCTGGAAGCTATCAGGGAAGTAACCATGGACATTGAAGAAGGGGCCGATATCATCATGGTTAAGCCTGCGCTTCCGTATCTTGACATTATCTACCGGGTCCGGGAAGAGATAGATCTTCCCTTGGCCGCTTATAATGTCAGCGGTGAGTTTGCAATGATAAAGGCCGCCGACAAAATGGGATGGATAGACGGCCATCGAGTGATGATGGAAGTCCTTACGTCAATTAAGCGAGCCGGAGCCGATATGATTCTGACCTATTTTGCCATTGAAGCTGCAGAAGCATTATCATCACAGTAATGCCATGACAAACACGTATAATACATCGACCCCTCGATCCCACCCCCACGGTGAAAAAAAAGGGAATGCGCTGCGCCTTGTCGCCTGGGAAACCACGCGAAACTGCAACCTTGCCTGTATGCACTGCCGCGCATCGGCCACACACGGCCCGTTCAGCGGGGAACTCGACACCGATGCATCGTTCCGCCTCCTGGATCAAATCTCACACGTCGGAAAGCCGATAATTATTCTAACCGGCGGAGAACCCCTTTTGCGACCGGATATTTTCGATATCGCAGGGTACGGCACAAAAAAAGGTCTCAGGATGGTCATGGCGCCCAACGGCACGCTGATTACTGAAAAATTTGCCAAACAAATGGCGGATGCCGGCATTCAAAGGATAAGCGTCAGCCTTGATGGTGCCACCAGAGAAAGCCATGACAAATTCAGAGGGATAGACGGTGCATTTGAAGGTGCACTTCGCGGCATCAAACTGGCAAAAGAAGCCGGGGTAGAATTTCAAATCAACACGACCATAACAAAAACAAATCTTAAGGAAATCCCTGAAATCCAGGAACTGGCCATAAAACTGGGTGCAGTTGCCCACCAT
>JAQBBE010000090.1:0-2922 GCA_032126435.1 Desulfobacterales bacterium
GTCCTGCCACATAGACGATTTCCACCTTACCATAAAAAAAACGGGTCAGAAAGACGGCAAAAACCGCACCCAACACAGCTCTTATGATAAAGGTTTGAAATTTAGTCACAATAAAATATTTTTCCCGGTTTGTTTACGATCAATTAGGGGCCTATTTTGTTTGCCGTCAGTTATGGTTGAGATATATCTTAGAAGCCAAATTTAATCAACATCAACTTTGGCTGTGATATTTTCATCCGGATGGCATAAATTGACTTGAAATGGCTCGGACGATCTGATAGATAATTAACGAATCCAAATTAGTCAGAGAAAAAAGAACTCAATTTTAGGCACTTTAGTTCACTTTAGGCATTTTAGGCATTTCTGACAGTTATTTAAACGCGTTAGAAAACCTGCCGACAGTCGTTCCCGGAAAACTAAAGCGGATTGATATGTTTTCGTATGGTGGGTGTAGCTCAGCCGGTAGAGCACCAGGTTGTGGCCCTGGTGGCCGCGGGTTCAAGTCCCGTCACTCACCCCATTTTTTAAATAAAGTGGCTGCTATAGCTATAGATCATAATTCGGCAGCCATTTGATTTTTTATGCGCGCCCGTAGCTCAGCTGGACAGAGCGCCGGACTTCGAATCCGTAGGCCGCAGGTTCGAATCCTGCCGGGCGTACCATTAAAATCAAAGGGTTACGGTTCATATCGTAATCCTTTTTTTGTTACTTCCGTCAGGATACGGACCAAGATCGCAGGTTTGGCCCCCTAAGCGTTATATATAAATCTTATTTGAATATTTCTAAATATCTAAAATAAAAACAGCTTTACAAAATTGACTCATTTCAATGACTATTATAAAAATGTCTCACATTCGTTTTTTCAGATGAAAAAGACGATTCTGCATAATATATAATGTTCTGCTTTAGGAATGGTCTGCGATGATGGGAAAAAACCGAATGCTATTTTACCCAATTTTCAATTTTTAAATTGGGTATTCGGATAAATTCTTTTTCATTGTTGGTGACAAGAGAACAATCGGCTGAAAGCGCATGAGCGGCGATTAGCATATCAAGCGAACCAATGGGCGTGCCCTGTTTTTCCAAATGGGTTCTAAGTGTGCCATAATATTGAGCGGCGTCATCCCCATACGGCAAGATTTCAAGTGGTGCAATAAATTGGGCCAAAGCTATTTGATTCTGTTCTGGCTTTGAACTTTTTGAAACACCATATGAAAGCTCGCTCAGTGTGATCGACGAGATACCAATTTGCGAAATCTCAGTCTGAATAAAACGTTCTATTACATCTGGTGGTTTTTTTTTAATGATATAAATACAAGTATTTGTATCGAGCATGAATTTCATTAGAATTTTTCCCGGGAATCTTGATTGGGTTGATCTCTGCTATCCATAAAATCATCAGTAAACTGGTCAAGGCTTTTGACTAATGAAGACCAGGGATCATCTTTTGGCAAAAGGACAACCATTTTGCCGATTTTTTTTATAAAAACGTCGTTTCCAGAAAATCTGAAATCTTTTGGCAGCCTTACAGCCTGGCTACGGCCATTAATGAATATTTTTGCAGTTTGCATGGTACACCTCCCATTGATTTTGGTAGATACCAGAATATATATCATAAAGGAGCGGAATGTCAATAGAATTAAAGCCTGAAAACCAGCAGAACAAATCACTGGTGCGGACGCAAAAAAGCTGCGCCGCACAGTTCAACCGTTATTCGTCAGGCAGAGGTCAGGCAGATATATCGGACTGGATAGATTGGATAGCATTCTGTGCCGCATAAACTAAGAATGACGATCTGGACATACCGCGTTTTTTAGCAGCAGCGTCGATCTGTTTTAGCGTCATTTCAGGTACGGTAATGTTCACTCTGATCGTACGGGGTTTGGCATCAGGTACCGAAACGACCAAATAAGCGATCGCATTGGCGTAATCGGGATCGCCCATGATTTCTTCGAGCCTGGAGGGGGCTGGCAATTGTTCACCGTCTTCGAGCATGCCCTGGATGTGAAGGGTGAGAGCCTCCTGAGCCATATCCTTGGCTTCATCGATATTTTTTCCAGCGGTGATGCATCCGGGAAAGTCCGGAAACGATACGCCGAAATCGGATTTGGCTTCTTTATGAACGATAGCAATATAGTTAGCCATGGTGATACCTCAACTAAATTTGATACCTGACTGGCGCTCAATGCTGTTTAATGTGCCGATCGGTATGTCTTTTTTTGGATGTGGAACGGTGACTCTCCCTTTTCGCTCTGGATGTCGGAATTGGGTGTGAGAGCCGACTTTTGCAATTTCGTACCACTCATTTTGTTTGAGCATTTTTATAATTTTCCGACAATCCATAGTGTGTATTAATACACATCCCGGCACGGTTTGTCAATATTAATAATTTACAGGATAACCTCTAAGGATTGAAACGACCTGCAAGGTCGTATTCAATCCATTGTTCAAGAAGCCCGGCTTACTGAGATATTTGTATAAGGGTATTGCTTCGATGATCTGAGTGAGGGAAGCACCCCGGAATCGATAGGATTCGGGGTGCCGGAGATGAACAGCGGTTTTTTATCGATAAAAAGACATAGTTTTAAAGAAAAAGTTGTCCGTATTCGGAGCCGGAAGCCGGGTCAAGGCTGACCATTTATCTTTGTTTTTGCGATGTAGGAAATAATCTTGAAGTTGCACTTCGGTGATTTGATCGGGGGTTTTGTTGTAAAAATCGACGAGCATGCGAACAGAGCGTGTGTAGCATTGCTGAGTGCGCTTGCTCATCCCGGCAAGTTGCACAGGGCTCTCATGGATTGATCGTAGTAATTCTTCATCATAACCTCTCTCCTTTCGTTTGAAGGGTTTATTGGATGGGGATCCAATAGAGGTATGACAGAGAATTAATAGCTTTTGCAACCTGCCGCGGATGGGCTTTAT
>JAQBBE010000091.1:0-7899 GCA_032126435.1 Desulfobacterales bacterium
CCGATATATCGAGAGATGACGATCCGCTGGACTTCGGAAGTCCCTTCTCCAATGTCCAGCAGTTTCTGATCGCGATAAAACCTTTCCACATGGTATTCCTTCATCAGACCATATCCGCCGTGGATCTGGACAGCATGGTTCGCCACCCGTCCCATCAGTTCGGAACAGTATAGCTTGGCCATGGCGGCCTCTTTTTCAAAAGATCTTCTGTGATCTCTCAGCCAGCAGGCTTTGTACAGGAGATTTCGTGCGCATTCGATTTCAAGGGCGCAGTCTGCCAGCTTGAATGCAATTGCCTGGAATTTGCAAATGGGTTGCCCGAACTGGACTCTTTTTTTGGCGTATTTGAGTGCGGCTTCATAAGCGCCCTGGGAACCGCCGAGTCCCATGGCGGCAATGGAGAGCCTGCCCCCGTCCAGGGTCGAAAGCATCTGGTGAAAACCGTCCCCCTTTAGACCCAGAATATTGTCTTCGGAGATTCTGACGTCATTGAAGAAGAGTTCAGCGGTGTCTGATGCACGCCACATCATCTTTTTGTGCATGGGAACAGCTTTGAACCCCGGAGTCCCGTGCTCCACCAGAAAGCACGTGTATTCGGGTTTGCCGCTGGGCCTTTTTCCGGTAACCGCCTGAACCGTGACGCCCATGCTAAGTTCACCGGCGCCGTTGGTGATGAATATTTTTGATCCATTAAGAACCCATTCATTCCCGTCCTTTACCGCGGTGGTCTTGCTCCCTCCGGCATCGGAGCCGGCGGAAGGCTCTGTCAGACCGAAACCCCAGAGCCCTTTGCCGGCACAAAGTTCGGGAAGATATTTTTTCTTTTGTTCCTTCGTTCCGAAATAGTATATGGGGCCGATTCCCAGAGAGTTGCCGGCTGCAACGGTGGCGGCTTGAGATCCGTCGACTCTTGCAATCTCTTCCACAGCAATGATGTAGGACAGATAATCCAACCCCTGACCGTCATATTCTTCTGAAACAAACATGCCGAAAAGGCCGATTTCCCCCATTTTTCGGGTGAGTTCAGCGGAAAACGTTTCTTTTTCATCAAGTTCAAGAGCGACCGGCGCAATTTCGCTTTGTGCAAATTTCCGGACTTCTTTGCGAATCATTTCCTGTTCTTTTGTTAGGTCGTAATCCAATGCCACCCTCCTTGAAATCTAACCCCGGTTAAATAATAAAAACAGATTTAACCGGGCGGGCAAAAACTTGCATTTTTCAAAGGTCTCTCCTTTTTGGGTCTATTTAGCAAGACTGGACGCTATTTTCCCTTCCAATTCGGTTTCCGTTTTTCCAAGAAAGCGTCGATTCCTTCCAGGGCGTCCTCTGTCGCACACAGCGAAGCAAACAATTCATCCATATAGTCAAGGGCTTGATGGTAAGGAATTTCAGACATGGCGTATACGCCGGCTTTTCCAGTCTGCACCGCCAGGGGACTCTTTTGAGCAATTTTGGCGGCAAGCGCCATGGTTTCGGCTTCAAGTTCGTCGGGCGGCACGATTTTGTTGATAAGTCCGAGCCGTTCAGCTTCAGCGGCGGAAATAATATCTCCGGTCAGGATCATCTCAAGGGCTTTCTTGCGGCCCACATGACGCGCCAGGGGGACAGCCGGACCCAGACAGATCAATCCCACGTTGATGGCGGTGGTTCCGAACCGCGCATTTTCGGCAGCCACTGCCAGATCACAGGCAAAGACAAGGCCTGCGCCGTTGGCCACTGCAGCGCCTTTGACCGAAGCGATTACCGGCTTTTTCATTCGCGGCAGGGTATGGTAGAATTCATCCATTAAATTTAAAAACTCCCGGAGTTCTTTGGGGTTTTTCCCCTGGAACTCCGGAAGAGAGATGCCGGTTGAAAAATGTTTGCCTGCCGCGCGTATCACCACCACACGCACTTCGTCGTCTTGATCCAAATCCCGAAGGGCATCATTCAAAGCTCTGGCAAAGGGGACATTAAAGGTGTTCATGTCTTCGGGCCGGTTCAGCGTAATCAGTCCGATCATATCCTGCTTATCGACTAAAATGAGTTGTTTTTCCATGACACACACTCCTTTTTTGATAACGAAACGTTAATGGCATCGTAAAAAGTCCCATCTACTACGCCTTGTATATAAACCTTTTTACTTAGCCATCTAAAGTTGAATCCATGACTTTTTACGAGATTGTCAATGTGTAACCGTTAACAGGTTCAGGGTTTACCGTTTAGGGTTACTTAACCTCTGGACCTCTAAACCTTTGAACCTCTGAGAACCGTAAATTTTTGAAAGGCATCATAGCATAAATATCGGCTGGTTAAAATTATTATTCGGCAAGGTCGATATTTTGTACATGTTCAGGGGGTGTGCCTCCCCGTTTCACTCTGGCGTCTACGTGTCTGGTCATTTCAAAGACTTAGCAGCGGTGGCATTCCTGCCCCCTCCGCGTTCTCCCGCGAAAACCATGCGGGAGCCACGGTCTCCCCCACTGCTAAGTCATTGAAATGACGAAGCCACTCCGCCAATATCGTTACACGAGGAAGCACACCCCCTGAACACGCACGATATTTTTGCCAGTCATTATGAGCGAGCGCTCGGTCACAAGATAATGGTCATTTGTACCCTCGGCTGTCGGATTTGTCAATATCTTTCTTATTACCTGATTTATAAGGTATTATCAGGAGTAAAGGGTTTCTGTTTCGAGAAAAAATATTGACATGAAAAACTGGAACGTGCTATGGATTATGAACGAGCGCTCGGTCAGAATGAAGGCCATATTTAGTGCAGCATAGAAATCCTGGTCTTCAGGGTCCGTCGAAGATCCTGTAGTGTGGGGGTCATGAAAACGGAATAATGGAATAATGGAGTAATGGAATGATGAAAAGCGGATTATTGCCAAACTTTTAAGCATCATACGTTCTGTCTTGAATTAAATCCGGCGGAATTCCGTTTATTCATTCAATAGTCCCGAAATTATTCCAATTTGGGGGGAGGCCCCTAAATTCATATTTTTAAGGTGATCACAGAACAAATGCGAGCCACAAAAGGAATTCCCACTCAGATAAAAAACCCTGTTCTTGTGGAGCAGCGGCATCTCCAGATTGTTGATGCTGCGGTTCAGCTTTTCATCAAACAGGGGTTTCACAAAACCACGACACGGCAGATCGCTCGTGCCGCCGGACTTTCCATCGGTTCATTGTATGAATATGTTGCTTCCAAAGAGGATATCCTGTATTTGGTTTGCGATGCAATCCATGCAGAGGTCGAGCGGGGTGTGTCGGAAGCAATGGAAAGAGCGGCAGGAGGCCGAAAGTCCCTTGCTGAAGCCATCCGTGAGTATTTTTTGGTCTGTAATCGTATGAGTGATCATATTCTGCTTATCTATCAGGAAACTCAATCCCTTCCATCCCAATGGCGCAAAAAAGTACTGGAAAACGAAGTCCGCATCACCGGTATTTTTATGGAAGTGCTCGAGCGTCTGGTTTCGTCCGGAGATTTGCCCCATTTAAGTGATCGATCCATGGAACTGATTGCTCACAATATTTCCGTTCTCGGCCACATGTGGACGTTTCGACGATGGTTTCTTGCACGGCACTACAGTATTGAGGATTATATTAAGTTCCAAACCGAATTTATTCTTGGGATAGCTAAATAACGTCCCGGAAATTATACAATTTATTGAAAATAAAGGTATTTTTTAGGCTTATACTTTTAACTCGGACATGGAATAATGGAATGATGGAATGATGATTTAAAGAAGATGACATTCCTCTATTTAATTCCCGTAAATAGGAATTTTACAATAACCCAACTTTCCATTTTTCCAGAACCCAATGTTCCAGTATTCCAACATTCCAATTTGTGAGCGAAGCCTTGCTTTTTACTGAAAAAACTCATGGATAAGGGCTCGTAATGAAAGAACCCGATCGGTCTATTAATAAAGATTTGTTTAAAAGTACTTGAAACAGCCTCTAAATTGTTTGTTTAAATCTAACACCTTCAATTCTATGAGGAGGGGGCATGAATGTAGTCGTTGAATTTTATAAGCCCAAACACCAAATCAGGGTCGTTACCGCAACATCTCTTTTTGACGGTCATGACGCGTCCATAAATATCGTGCGCCGAATACTCCAGGATGCCGCCGTTGAGGTCATTCATCTGGGGCACAACCGCTCTGTCCATGAAATCGTCGATGCTGCGATACAGGAAGATGTTCAAGGAATTGCGGTGTCCAGCTACCAGGGGGGGCATGTGGAATTTTTCAAATACATTATTGACCTTTTGAAAGAAGGGGGGGTTCCACATATCAAGGTTTTCGGGGGCGGCGGGGGTGTTATCATTCCTGATGAAATTAAAGCGATGGAAGCATATGGTGTAACCAAGATATATTCTCCTGAGGACGGCGCCAAAATGGGGCTGCAGGGGATGGTTAATCATATGGTTGAGCATATGGATTTTTCAACGACCCAGGGGAAGGATTTTGACGTTGCCGGCCTTTCTCCAGACGACACGTACAAGGTTGCCAACCTTATTACCGCTGTTGAACTGGCCAAAGCCCGGGGAAACGGACACCTTGCCAAGCTTAGAACCGAAATTTTAAAAAAAATTGGCAAACGAAAAACACCGGTTATCGGCATTACCGGGACCGGTGGCGCCGGAAAATCGTCCCTTACGGACGAGCTGATTCTGAGAATTCTCCACGACCTTAAGGACATTAAACTGGCAATAATCAGCAGTGATCCTTCGCGGCGCAGAACCGGCGGTGCGCTTTTAGGGGACAGAATCCGGATGAATGCCATCGAGAATCCAAGGGTTTACATGCGAAGCCTGGCAACCCGTCAATCACAGACAGAAATTCCCCATGCCTTGGCTGAAGCCATTGACGTTGTAAAGGCAGCAGACTTTGACCTTGTGATTGTAGAAACGGCGGGTATCGGGCAGGGAGATTCAAGTATTATCGATTTGGTCGATGTGTCGATCTATGTGATGACCAGCGAATTCGGCGCCGCCACGCAGCTCGAAAAGATAGACATGCTCGATTTTGCAGATCTTGTTGTCATAAACAAATATGAAAAGCGGGGCGGTGAGGATGCGGTACGCGACGTCCGCAAACAAGTGCAGCGCAACCGGAAGGCATGGGACAAGCTACCCGAGGAAATGCCGGTCTATGGGACCATTGCCTCAAAATTCAATGATGACGGTGTTACGGCCCTGTACCATGCTATAATAAATACTTTGACAGAAAAAACAGGTATTAATTTTAACTCGAATCTACCCAGAACTGAGACGCGAATATCGACATCCAAAACCATCATTATCCCTCCGGAACGCACCCGTTATCTTGCTGAAATTGCGGATACCATCAGAAGCTATCATCGGAAGACACACGCGCAAGCGGATGCTGTTCGGAAAGTCTGGCACCTGAAAGAGACCGCAGAAACCCTAAGCAATGATAATCTTAAAGGCGATGCATCAGAAGTTTTAAATCGGCTTAAAGCGGAAATTGCAAAGGCCGAAAAAGGGCTGTATCCCGAGACGACCCGTCTGCTGGGCGACTGGGAAGAGATCAAAGAAACGTATGCCAAAGATGAACTTGTCTACCATGTGCGAAACCGTGAAATAAGGGTCCCCCTTTACCATGAATCGCTATCGCGTACGCCAATTCCGAAGATTGTTCTCCCCAAATTCAAGGATCCCGGAGAAATTTACACCTGGTTAAGGGAAGAAAATGTTCCCGGCCGGTTTCCGTTTACCGCCGGTGTCTTTCCGATAAAACGGGTTGACGAAGATCCGACCCGAATGTTTGCAGGAGAAGGCGATCCCGCCAGAACCAACAGAAGATTCAAACTGTTGTCTGAAAATTACCCGGCCAAGCGTTTGTCCACGGCGTTTGATTCCGTAACATTATATGGATACGATCCGGATCGAAGACCTGATATTTACGGCAAGGTTGGGACTTCGGGAGTCAGTGTATGCACCATCGACGATGTCAAGGTTTTATATGATGGTTTTAATCTGTGCGCTCCCAGCACATCGGTTTCCATGACCATAAACGGCCCTGCACCCATGATGCTTGCCATGTTTTTAAACACGGCCATCGATCAGCAGGTTGAAGCGTTCCGCCGTGACAAAGGAAGAGCACCTTCGAAAAAAGAATACAACGACATTCGTTCCATAACGCTGTCCAATGTTCGCGGTACGGTTCAGGCGGACATATTAAAAGAGGATCAGGGTCAAAACACCTGTATCTTCTCCATAGAATTTGCGCTGAAAATGATGGGAGATATCCAGGAATATTTTATAAAAAATGATGTTCGCAATTTCTATTCGGTTTCCATTTCAGGATACCACATTGCCGAGGCCGGCGCCAATCCGATTACTCAACTGGCCCTCACCCTGGCCAACGGCTTTACCTATGTGGAATATTATCTGTCCCGGGGCATGCCCATCGACAGTTTTGCACCCAATTTGTCCTTCTTCTTTTCCAACGGCATGGATCCGGAATATACGGTGATTGGAAGGGTGGCGAGACGCATATGGTCCATCGCTATCCAAAATAAATACGGCGGGTCGGTCCGGTCCCAGATGATGAAATATCATGTGCAGACATCCGGCCGCTCCCTGCACAGCCAGGATATCCAGTTTAACGACATCCGGACGACTCTTCAGGCGCTCTGTGCGGTTTATGACAACTGCAACAGTCTTCACACAAACGCCTTCGATGAAGCCATTACAACACCCAGCCATGAATCGGTCCGTCGTGCACTGGCCATCCAGCTCATCATCAACCGGGAGTGGGGCCTTGCCAAGAATGAAAACATGAACCAGGGGAGCTTTGTGGTGGAGGAACTGATGCGGCTTGTGGAAGAAGCGGTTCTTTTAGAATTCGACAGGATTGCCGAACGCGGCGGTGTACTCGGAGCCATGGAAACCGGCTACCAGCGGAGCAAGATTCAGGAGGAATCGATGTATTATGAGAATCTAAAGTATACCGGGGAATTGCCGATCATTGGGGTCAATACCTTCCGGGATCCTGATGCCGACCTGGGACAGTTGTCTGAATGTGTTGAACTGTCCAGGGCCACCGAAGCTGAAAAGGAATCCCAACTCAACCGTCTGGCTGAGTTCAAGAAACGGAATAAAAAAGAAGCCCCGAAAATGCTGGAGCGTCTTCAGAAAACCGTCCTGGCGGGAGATAATATCTTTGCCGAACTTATGGAGACCGTCCAGGTATGCACGCTGGGGCAAATTACCCAGGCATTGTATGATGTGGGGGGGAAATACCGTCGGAACATGTAGCGGAAGAAATGCCTAAAATGCCTAAAATGATCTAAAATGCCTAGGGCAAAATGCCTAAAATGCCTAAAATGAACTAAAATGCCTAAAATTAAGGATCGGGTCATGTTTTCTTACCAATGGATGTAAAAATAGCCAGCAATTCGCTGCATTCATCATACTCGGGTTTTACTTTATCCCATGTTAACCATCCTGCTTCTACTATCACCTCCAGCCAGTACTGGGTTTCACTGGCTTCACTTTCACAAATTTTGATTTTATTTTTGAAATCCGCTGCGTTTGATTAAAGACTGAGCTTTTTTTATATCTCCAACCAATTCGATGGTGCCGCAGTCCAGACACATCATGCCCGTAACGGACAGATCAGCAGTCTTGAGTGCAAAAAAGTTCACCTTGTCCGGTCGAAAAGACATCTTGCCGGTCGATTGTGCCCAGCCTGACGCCAGTTGAGTGCTTCCGCACCGAATGCATTTCTTTTCTTCTGTCATCTCTCTCATCTCCTTTCCTTTGAAGAGTTATGTCTATTAAAAAAATGTCTGTATGCGTTCAGAGGTTCAGAGTTCACCGTTCAGGGTTTCCCTTCTCTCTTTGACGTTGCTCGTAGGTTATCAAATATTTAATGCTATAGC
>JAQBBE010000092.1:0-21070 GCA_032126435.1 Desulfobacterales bacterium
TGGAGGAGTTGTAGAGCCATCGGGATTAAGGGTATATACCGTGTCTGATTTGTCGTGGCTAAACGTCAGAGTTGAAGTAATATCACCATTGTCGTCTATGATCGACGTTCCGGCAATGGTTACATTAGTATCCACAGTAAAGCCGGGTACATCACCTGGAGTTTCAGCCTGAGCGGCGGTGATCGAAGTAGCGGTACTTGTGGTATCGGCAAAGTAAGCCATCGCGCTATTATAGAAATTTTTGGCGTTAGCGAGGGCCGCAGTATTCTGCCCCTTGGTTCGATAGGACAGAAAATTGGGAATGGCAATGGCTGCCAGGATGCCGATAATCGCGATAACGATCATCAATTCAATGAGTGTAAAACCTTTTTGATCTTTTTTTCTTAGTTTTTGAAGCATGTCGGTCCTCCTTATTTTTTTTCTATTTGTTAACCTGTTAAAAACTTACTATTTTAAAAGCTAAATCTTACATTAACCGTGTTGTGTAAACCCTTCTTTGTTTTTTAACCACCCCCTTGGGGTATCATTAACGATCAAGTTTTTTAAAGTTAACCTTACAGGTAGCAAATAGTATGCCATGGACCGACATTTTGTTGTTTATTGTGTTAACATCTTGTTTTTTCTAAATATAGTTACAGCATCAAACGCCAATTTATTTTTCTTCTTTAGTTCATCATGACATTTTTTGTCATAAAAATTAAATTTTGTCATCAGTCTATTCCCAGTTTGCTCAGGCGATAGCGAAACGTACGAAAGCTGATGTCCAGCAGATCGGCTGCCTCCTGCTTTTTACCGTTTGTACACTCCAGTGCCTTTTCCAGATATGCTTTTTCAATTTCTTCCAGAATGACATCCAGCGAGACCCCTTTTCTCACCTCGTCCAGATCGAACCGTCGGTTTTGAATCCCCTCGATCCACCTTCTTTTATGCAATGAAAGGGCCAGGCTGTCCGGGAGAATAATGTTTGTGCTTGAAAGTGCTACGCTCCGTTCCATCAAATTTTCAAGCTCGCGAATATTTCCGGGAAAATCGTATTTGGTTAAAAGATCTATGGCGTAAGATGAAATTTTGGTTATTTCTCTGCTCATTTCCCGAGAATATTTATCCAGAAAATGCTGGGCAAGAAGACGAATATCGCTCTTTCTCTCTCTGAGCGGCGGCACTCGTATCTCGATGACGTTCAGGCGATAAAAAAGATCTTCCCGGAAGTTCCCTGCGATAACCTCATCTTCCAGTTTTTTGTTGGTTGCAGAGATGATCCTTATATCCACTGAAACATCTTCATTGCTGCCAACAGGTTTAAAAGCCCTTTCCTGTACCGCCCTTAGCAGCTTCACCTGTATCGGAAGCGTGAGCTCCCCAATTTCATCCAGAAAGATGGTTCCTTGATCAGCAACCTCAAACAGCCCTTTTTTATCGTGGGTCGCCCCTGTAAAGGAACCTCTTTTATGCCCAAAAAGCTCGCTCTCCATCAATGTTTCTGGAATACCCCCACAGTTCACGACAACAAACGGTTCCTCACTCTGGTCACTTTCTTCATGAATGGCTTTTGCGATCAATTCTTTGCCGGTTCCACTTTCTCCGGTGATGAGAATATTTGTCTTGGTTTTGGACACCTGACGGACAAGGTTGTAGATAATCTTCATGTTCGGACTGTTGCCGACAATCTTTCCAAATTGAAGGGTTCTTTTGAATTCGTCATCGAGGATCTCTTTTTCATGCTCGATAGTTTTAAGATTCAGTGCATTTTTGATGGTCAGTTTAAGTTCTTCATTGTCAAACGGTTTTGGAACAAAATCGTATGCACCTTGATTCATGGCTTCAACCGCAGCCTCAGTGGTGGCATAAGCTGAAATTATGATGACCACAGTATTTGGATTCTGATCTTTTGATGCTTTTAATATGTCTATGCCGGTCATGTCCCCCAGCCTGATGTCGCAAAGTAAAAGATCAAATTCAGTATTTTTAATCATGGATATAGCCTTGCGGCCGTTTTCGGCGCATGAAACCCTATACCCTTCCTTGCCCAGCAAAACCTCCAGCAACTCGCGCATGCTGAGCTCATCATCAACTACCAGTATATGAGGAATATTGTTTACCATTTCTCTTGTCCTGTGAATTTTCTGCTTTATGGAAAGACTCTTTCTCTGGGAGCATTCGCCATAGATTTAGACCTTGGAACCGCAGAATACCGAACACCGAATGATGAATATTAAAAGGTTTTAAAATAATTTATAAACTTCTTCATTCACAATTCATCGTTCATTATTCGTCCTGATACACGATCTTCCCGCCGACCATTGTTAATACTGTTTTCCCCTTCATATCCCAGCCATCAAAAGGGGTATTACGGCTCAGAGATTTGAATCTGTCGGCTTTAACACGGTACGGTTTTTCAGGGTCGATTATCGTAATATCAGCCTGTTGTCCAACGATTAAGCCGTTTTCCAGTCCAAGTATCCGGGCAGGGTTCGTCGACATTTTTTCAATGAGGCCTGCGAGGGTTAAGATCCCTTCATCAACCAAATTCAACCCCAGAGAAAGGGCGGTTTCGAGCCCGATGATACCATTGGGAGCCTGGTGGAATTCCACCGATTTTTCAATGGAAGAATGCGGCGCATGATCGGTGGCAATTACATCGATGGTTCCATCGGCAAGTCCCTGACGAACGGCATCTCTGTCATACCTGGAGCGTAAGGGCGGGTTCATCTTCATATTGGTATTGAACCCTTTCACAGATGCATCGGTAAGAGTAAAGTAATGAGGAGCGGTCTCGGCAGTAACCGGCACGTCTCTTGTTTTCGCATCCCTTATCGCCCGAACCGATTCCATGGTGCTGACATGGGCGATGTGGACGGAAGCTCCGGTCAATTCACTCAGTGCGATATCCCTTAAAACCATAATACTCTCTGAAGCATTGGGTATTCCCGCCAAACCCATGCCCGTGGCAACCGCACCTTCATTCATAACACCGCCTGCCGCCAGATCAAGATCCTCACAGTGGGAAATAACCGGAAATTGGCATTCTTTGGCCTGTTCCAGAGCTCTGCGCATCAGCTGACTGTTCATCACCGGATTTCCGTCGTCCGAGACGGCGACAGCTCCCGCAGCCTTTAACTCTCTGTATCCACAAAGTTCTTCTCCTTGGGATCCTTTACTGATTGCGGCAACCGGATAAACACGAGCCGTGCCGGCTTCCCGGGCTTTGGTTAAAATATATTCCGTAACCGCTTTGCAATCGTTGACCGGGTTTGTGTTCGGCATACAGCAGACCCCTGTAAACCCCCCGACAACAGCCGACCGGCATCCGGTTTCGATGGTCTCCTTATACTCATAACCGGGCTCCCTCAAATGGACATGCATATCGATGAGTCCGGGGATAACGACTTTACCGGATGCGTCAATCGTTTTTGATTCAGGGTGTTCACCGTCTGCCAAACCATCTGTTTTGATCTCAACGATCTTACCATCCTTTATAAAGATATCCATGATGCCGTCTAAGTTTCCGGGATCGATAACCCTTCCGCCCTTAATTACCGTCAACATAATGCATACCTCCGGCCACCGGACAAAAAAATATACAGACAGCTACATCGTTGATTGCCCGATACTGGCCCCCTGCCCGGCCAACATCGCCGCCCATTTTTACAAATCGGATTCAGTTTGACCTTGCTACCCTGCTGTGGAACATATCATCTTTTATTGCAATACGCCGTAAGCTGAATGATACGCCGGTGCTATTCCAATATATGCCCAATTCTGTTCCACCTGACCCCAAAGTTTGTTTTGTCCCAGGACCAGTAGATGATTAAGGCTTTGCCTTTTACAGCCTTCAAACCGACAAACCCCCAAAACCTGCTGTCATAGCTTTGATCACGATTGTCTCCCATGACAAAAAGCGAGTTTGGGGGGACCTTAACCGGTCCGAAATTATCTCTGGGTTGAACACTTGCCGGGAAAGAATAGGGATCTGAATAAATACCATGGTCATGATTAAGGGGCTTATGGTTCACGTAAACCTTCTTGTCATGGACATCCACCACATCTCCTGCTACGCCGATGACCCGTTTTATAAAATCCTTTTCAGGGTCTTCGGGGAATTCAAAAACAACGATGTCGCCACGCTTGGGGGTTTTGATGGGAACAATTGTTATGTGTGTAAATGGTATTTTGATACCGTAAATAAATTTATTGACCAGGATGTGATCTCCGATAAGAAGCGTATCTTTCATGGAGCCTGAAGGAATTTTAAATGCCTGAATGACAAAGGTACGGATAAACAAGGCCAACACAATGGCCACAAGGATCGCTTCAATATTTTCCCGAAGACCACTCTTTTTTTTCGTTCGGGCTTCATTTTTAATGGAACGTTTTATCTTCAAGTCTACACTGCATCCTTTCTAATTAAACACCGTTTAAAGGTCTCGTTTTAATGATCAAGTATCGAATTAGGTTTCATTGGTAACATTTTGTTATTAGAGGTTTTTAATCACACCAATTGAAACTCTTAAAATAATATTTCCCAAAACGCCCGCCACGATATCGTCCATGACAATACCGATCCCCCCGGATAATTTTCTTTCGAGAAATCGAATCGGATGCGGTTTCCAGATATCCAGGATTCTGAATATTAAAAAACCTGCAAAAACGGAAATCATGTTAAACGGCAGGCCGATGAGGGTCACCAACATACCTGCAATTTCATCGATGACGATACAACCCGGATCTTCTGCATTTAATATTATTTCTGCCTCGTGAGCCATCCATATGGCAAAAAAAACAAACAGTATGGTTAGGACAACAGCAACCGCAAATTCGATTTTAGAAAGAAGAAAGCAAAGCGCGAGTCCCAGAATAGATCCAAAAGTTCCGGGAGCAAAAGAGATGTTCCCAATAAAACAGCCGGTCGCAAAAAACATGACCGATTTCTGTTTATAATTCATGGCTTGTCTCTATAGTCTGACTCCTTTTTTGTCAAGAAATAGTATTGAAACCTAATATCCTTAATTTTCCAATCGCTCCTATTTGAAAGCTGAAATAATTCTCATTAAATTGAATTGCACAGCGATTGTAAAATCGTATCGTATACGATCCTGATGGGTATGTTCTTTTCAAGAGCGATCTTTTTGCAGACCTCATACTCGGGAGCCATACGAATACTTCCGTTCGGCGCGATAATCCGTTTTACCGCTATTTCACCGTAGACTGTTTCCATGAGAACGGATTCTCGAGCCAGCACACGTCTTTTGGCATCATAGTATCTTACGCCCAAAGAAGTGGTCTCAGACAAGATGCAGTCGATCACTATTTCCCGGCAATCTTCCGGACACAGAACCTGAACCATGGTACCCGGTCTGTTTTTTTTCATGAAAATCGGAATCCAGTAGACATCGAGGGCGCCATTTTCAAACAAACGATCCATCAGGAACCCAAATACTTCCGGGTTCATATCGTCGATGCAGGTTTCGATAATTGTAATGGTGTCCTTTTTTTGAATGAGTGCTTTTCCGGTAATGATCCTCAATAGATTCGGTATCTTTTCCAGTTCGCGTTTTCCGGCGCCATAACCGGTTTTTTCGATGATCATTTCCGGAATTTCTTCGAAAGATTCAGCAAGGGCAACGATGATCGCAGCACCCGTTGGTGTGACAAGCTCCTGGGGAATTTGGGTGCCATAGACCGGTACCCCTTTGAGAATGCAAAGGGTCGCCGGTGCAGGAACCGGGAGTGTTCCATGCTGGCAGGAAACAAACCCCCTTCCCAACGGAATCCTTGAAGATATTACCCGCGCAATCCCCAAATAATCTACACAAAGGACTGTGCCCACGATATCGACAACAGCATCAATACCGCCCACTTCATGGAAATGGACGTTTTTCTTGAGACATCCGTGAATCGCAGCTTCGGCATCTGCAATTTTTTCAAAAATATCGAGACTCTTTTGTTTGATGTTCGGGGATAAATAGCTTTTTTCTATCATTGATATTATCTCTGCATAATCCCTCGATTTTACGTCATCTACGACACGGACATCCACGCTTTTAGCCTGAATCCCATTGCGTGACACCGTGGCAACAGAGAGATCAAAACCGGATAATGGTATCTTTTCGAGGCTGTCTTTGAGCCATTTTACGGGAACTCCGAGGTCTATAAGTGCCCCTAAGGTCATATCTCCGCTAATGCCGGAAAAACAGTCAAAATAAGCAATCATTATTTTCGTTGTGTTGGTTTAATTGGTTCTATTTGTTTTATTGGTTAAAAGTCGAGGTTCAACGTTCAGCGTTCACGGTTCAGCGTAAAGCACCTTCCTCTTTTCTATTTCCTATTTCCTAATTTCTGCCTTCAGACCTCAGACTCTGACTTCTCCCCAACTTCCGAATGCAATCGAATGATTTCCAGCAACAGTTCCACAGTACGGACCATATCGTCGAGCTTTACCGATTCCCGCACGGTGTGCATATCGCGCATTCCCGTACCCAGAACACCCGTCAATATTCCCTTTTCAAAGAATATATTTGCATCCGCACCGCCGCCGGTTGTCTTGGCAACCATTTTTCTCCCCAGGTTTTCAGCCGCTTTACTGGCGAGTTTTACCACCGGGTGATCGTCTTGAATGTAAGTACGGGAAAAATCTTTTTCAATGTTAATCTCAAGGCGGGGAAGACCGTCACCCGCTGCGTCACCTTTATAATTTTCAACAACTTCCTTAAAGGTCGATACGATTCGGTCTGTAGTTTTATGGAGTTTTTCTTCATCATGGCTTCTCACCTCACCCTTGACCCTTACGAGGTTGGGCACGATGTTGATGGCGATGCCGCCTTCGATGATACCGATGTTGCATGTTGTCTCATGGTCGATCCGCCCCAGCTCCAGTTCAGCGATGGCTTTGCTTGCCAGTAAAATGGCATTTATACCTTTTTCAGGCGCAGCACCGGCATGTGCGTCTTTCCCGTGGATTTCGAATTCAAGGCGGTTGGCAGAAGGTGCCCGGGTAACGATGCCTTCCGTGTCGGTGGCATCCAGTGCAAAACCGTACTCAGCGGTGATGAGACTTAAATCAAGGTGTTTGGCACCCAGAAGACCAATCTCCTCACAAACGGTAAGGACAAGCTCAATGGGACCGAACGAGAGCGCGTTTTCCTTCAGAATTGTCAGGGTCTCCAATAGAATGGCAATGGCACTCTTATCGTCCGCCCCCAGAATTGTCGTTCCGTCACTGGTAAAGGTTCCGTTTTCCAGAATAGCGGTGATGCCTTTGCCGGGCTCCACGGTATCCATGTGAGCATTAAGTAAAAGCGGTGGCGCCTGGAGATTCCCCGGGAATTTGGCAATAAGATTGCCCGTGTTGCCGCCGGTCTTATCACCGGCACTGTCAACAAATGTCTCTGCGTCCATGAGATCAAGTATTTTCCTGATTTCACCGGCCATCGTCCCTTCTTCTCTTGAGACGCTATCGATTTGAACGAGAAATTTAAAAGTCTCCGCCAATCTTTCTCTATTGACCATATTTTCGTCTTTACCTTTCGAAACGCCTTTAGCCACACAAAAACGTTGACAAAAATTCAATACATATTATGATACGATTCGGTTTCAGAACGGAAGTGCGCAGCTTACTGGTGAGGCTCCCGGACTTCAAATCCGGTGTGAGGCGCTAACACCGTCTCGGGTGGGTTCGATTCCCATGCACTTCCGCCACATTTTTTTCTGTTTCATTTATTTCTCATTGTTCCCTGCCCCCTAAAGCCAACCGATAACACCCAAAAAAATATTCGTGAATAAACAGGCAGATTTCTAAAAAAAATGAATATTGTTTTATTCACGTTTTGTCAAACCCATTTCCGACCTGATTATCCTCTTGATCCCGGCCGCCGGCAAATTGAAACCGAGCCTTCTCGAGGATTACACCTAAAATCTTCGGAATTTGATTATTTTTTTAAATCTCATGAGTTGCCTGTTTTAAGGTACCAAAACCGGCGTTGTAATAGAACAGGTCGATTTTATTCGGTTTATGGATTTGCCAGTGCACAATATATGGTAATTTATTTTAATAAGCCACAATATATCCTAATTCAACTAAATTATATATAATTTATATGTAATTTTGCTTGACACCAATAAATTACAACTTCATGATATGATTATTAATTATTCTGCAAAAGAATGTTTTCATAAAATTTCAGAACCGAACACGGTGGTTGGCGATCGAACGGACACGAAGCCCCTTTCCTTTTAAGATCCTTGGATAGGAAAAGAGGCTCTATAATATTTGTAAATTTATGGCATCAACTATCAGAGACAATGGAGGCCGACGTTTGGGAATTGATCGGCGACAATTCTCCTATACCATGCATATCCCCGAGCGCAGGTCCGGCAACAAGGAGAGGAGAATAGAGATTGATAGAAGATTAAAGCCGAGACGATCGAATTGACCCTCCTGCCGCAAGGGAATAGGACATATGTCAATTTAATTACTTTTTTTAAACGAAAGGGGTCAAGAACTGGAGGGAGGTTGCCACTCATGATCGAAATGTTAGGAAAATTTTTTGAAGCCAATCCAGGGAAATCGACCATCGTATTAAAAAGCACCTGTTCAGACTGCGGGGACAATGTAATCATCCACATTACATCTACCTCAAGCGGATTTGGCTTACAGGGCGGCGCTTTATTTAAGCGGTCATCAGACGGTTACTTCGCGAAGTGTTCGGATTGTTACAAGATCAACTCAAAGATAAACGATCTTAACATGTCAAAATTCGCTCGTGCCTACTAGTTTGTACGATATTAATTTTGGCTGACGCTCTCTTAAAATCACTACGCCGTCTCGATTCGATTTCCGTTGAGCAACCTCTATGGTTCCACCGACATCATTTAGGACCTGAACTTCAACCTACTTTTGATCGTAATTTTTCATGTAGAATTAACAACCGTCCACATTTTATCTTGAAGGACATTATGCACTGTTGAAATAGGCCACATGAAATCACTTTTCATCTTGATAGAAAAGACACAAAAGGAGGTTAAAATATGAAACATCTGATATTGGCATTGTCATTACTTATCTCTTTTTATTCGGCAAATGTTTTTGGCCAGTGTGTAAAAGGTAATTGTGATAATGGACAAGGCACCTATAAGTATTCCCATGGCACCGAATATGAGGGCCACTGGGAAAACGGCCGGTTAAATGGGCAAGGGATTCTAACCTATCCGAATGGCAGTAAATATGTGGGACAATGGAAGGATAATCAACGGCATGGAAAAGGCGCTTATATTTATTCTGACGGCAGTAAATATGTAGGACAATTTGAGGATAATCGGCGGAATGGGAAAGGCACCTATATCCATCCTGATGGTAGTAAATACGTGGGGCAGTTTAAGGACGGTCAGCGAAACGGAAAAGGAACTTATACGTTTTCTGATGGCAGCAAATATGTGGGACAATGGAAGGATAATAACTACGTTGAAGCCCCTAATTCTGGCGAACCCAATAAATCCGATCCAAAAAAGATTGCCGAAAAAAAATCCCGGAAAGCTGAATCATTCAAGTCTTCAAAAGTTTCCAAGAAATTGTCGAAGAAGCGTTATCACACGGTCAATTCAGGTGAATCACTTTGGGGCATCAGCCGCCGGTATGGTTTGACGGTAAAAAATATACGTATTCTGAACAAGCTGAACGATAGATCTGCAATTTATCCGGGGCAGAAACTTTTAGTCACGCTTTAAACTGGACAATTGTCCCCCCAAAGGCCGCCAACGCTTCTATGAATGTCTATGGATGAATTATACCATTATGTTCAAGGAAGCATACCTGCCATTAAAAGCTCATTTGAAACCAGATTGACCAATCCCCATATGGCGTCCGCCGAAAGATGGCGCTCAATGGATCGATCAAAAAGAATGGACAGGTGCGGCTCAAATTCATCGTCTCCCTCCCATAAGAGGTAATAAAGGGGAACCTTGGGAAGGGGTGAAAATTTATAGGCAGCGTCGGCAAGGTCCAGAAACTCGCCGTTCAGATTTTCGGCAGCTTTTTTAAACCCCGCGAGATCTCGACCGAACCGTTTTAAAACAGAACCGGTTTTAAGGGTATGGGGACCTTGAAAAAAATGCGCGTCCTTAAGGTCGCTGACACTGATCATTTCTCTGCTTATGAGATCCGGCGTTACATTCAGCAGGTAGACCAGGACCACCAGTTCCAAAAGGGGGTTGTCTATTTTTTCACTCCGATCCGGGTATATTCGCCAGAGACAGCGGTCTTCAATATCTACCAGGATATCCTGGTTTAAGAAAAGGATCCCCAATCCCCCGGAATCGTGGGATATGGCAAGGGAACGTTCGCATACCCGTTTCATTTCCATTTTTTTAAAATCGTCCCAGTACCTGGGAGGGACTTTTATTATATCATTTTTAGGTTTCCCTGGCATGCCGACAAACTTTCATTTTAAGTAATTGACCGGACTGCTCCCCGCCTGCGAAGCACTCTCGTCAGGGAGACACCTCACCCTTCGATGCGGAAATCCTCACCGTCGACAAATAAACCGATCCCTTACTTCAGTTCAAGCTTGGCCACGGACTCGATGTGATAGGTATGTGGAAACATGTCAACGGGCTGGACTTCCAGAACAGCATAATTGTCCTTCAACATATCCAGGTCCCTGGCCATGGTAGAGGGATTGCAGGATACATAAACGATTTTTTCGGGGGCCATATCAATAATCTGGCGCACAACATCCTTGTGCATCCCTGCCCTGGGAGGATCAATGATCATCACATCGGGGCGGGACACAAGTTTTTTAAGTCCTTCTTTTATATCCCCAAGGATAAAGCTGCAATTTGAAACTCCGTTTAAGCGACAATTATTCATTGCGTCGTTTACCGCACTTTCAGCGATTTCCATGCCGATCACTTTTTTAGCGGATCCGGATAAATATATGGCAATCGCTCCGGTGCCGCTGTAGAGATCCACAACCGTCTCCTGGTCTGTTAAACCTGCATATTCCTTAACGGTTTTGTACAAACGTTCAGCACTCCGGGTATTGGTTTGAAAAAAAGAATTCGCCGATATTTCAAATTCGAATTCGCCGATTTTATCCTTGATACAGGTAAGCCCGGAAAGCGGAATTTCACGTTCGCCTATGGCAATACCGGCTTTGCGTGAAGTGACATTGTTTACAACCGATACGATTTGAGGATAGGTTTCCATCAGTTTATCGGAAAGCGGCTTTACCATGTCCCGATCTTCTTTTGCCGTGACAATGTTTACCATCCATTGGTCGTAAGCCACAGAATGTCTCAACATAAGAAAACGCCAGAAGCCGATATGACTGTGGAGTCCATAAACAGGGGCATCCGAATTTCGGATATACGTCCTCACGTCATCGAGAATCAGGTTGCCGAGCTCGGGTTGAAGCAAGCATGCTCTGGTATCCAGGACTTTGTAAAATGTCCCCGGCACATGAAGTCCAAGGGCAAAATCCCTGTCAATATCCTTTTGATCCATTTCGTCCGGCAACAGCCACCTGCGGTCGGAACAAGAAAACTCCATCTTGTTCCGGTATTCAAAAATCAACGGTGAAGCTGTTGCAGGATGCACCCGTGCGTCCATAATATTCCCGATGTGTTCAAGGGATTCCTCAACATGCTGTTGTTTGTAAACTAGCTGTTTATCGTAACTTAAAAACTGCCACTTGCAGCCGCCGCAAAAACCGCTGTAGATGCATGGAGGGTCGACCCTGAACGGCGAGGCCTTTAAAACCGTTTCAACACGGGCTTCTGCATACTGTTTTTTTCTTTTAACGACGCGGGCAATAACGGTATCCAAAGGGACCGTTTTATCAACAAAAACCGTAAATCCATCGACCTTTGCCAGGCCTTTTCCGCCAAAGGCAATCCCGGAAATATCGAGTTCAAGCAGTTGACCTTTTTTTACAATCATTTTTTGTACTCGTTCAGCCACAAAGGCACACAAACCGCCAAGATTTTTTATATTTCATTACGATTTAAAGAATTGAAAAATATCACGATTCATGAGATAAACCAAGCATGGATCAAAAAAATATCACGTTTACATCCAACGGTTTATCTCTCAGAGGCATTCTTCACTATCCGGATATCCCCCTGCCGCCGGTGGTCATCGGTTCCCACGGACTTTTAAGCAGCATCGATTCTCCAAAACAGATCGCTCTGGCAGAAGCTTGCAATGCACTCGGCATTGCATTTTTCAGATTCGACCACCGCGGATGCGGGAAAAGCGAGGGCGTTTTTAAAGAAGTTACGTCTTTAGAGGCCCGCTGTAATGACCTTATCAGCGCAATAAAAACAATTCAACTCGGAAAAGATACCGGTGACCGGATCGGGCTTTTTGGAAGCAGCATGGGCGGTGCTGTCTGTATATCGGCAGCTGCGTATTTTGATATCGATTCGTGGGTCACCTTTGCCGCTCCTGTGCGCACCGCTTCCATAACAGAATCCCGGTCAAAATCGGATGATACAGATTCCATGGATTCGACATTTGATAAAAAAGCGCTTCAGTGGGACATTTCGGATAGGCTCGAAAATCTTCACCACATTCTAATTGTGCACGGTGATTCCGACAAGCTTGTCCCAGTGTCCAATGCGCATGAGATTTATGAAAAAGCCGGCAATCCAAAAAAAATGATCATTCAAAAAAACGGTGACCACCGCATGAGCGACAAAAGATACCAGGAAGATTTTGTTCTGAAAGCGGCGTTATGGTTCCAGAAATGTTTTTCCGGCACATTAGAAGAGCCTCAACTTAACCCATGAGCTCCTGACGAAGGATGTCGAGGGCTTTCATGGCAAATATTTTTTTATTCCTCGACCTGTTGTTGAACGGAAAATAGAACCGAAATCCTCGGGCAGAACGGGCGTCGGCAAGACCTAAACAGACCGTCCCGACCGGTTTATCGTCGGTTCCCCCATCCGGTCCTGCAATGCCAGTGACTGCAAGGCCGTAAGTGGCTCCGGCGATCCGTCTTACACCCTCGGCCATCTTCTTTGCAGTCTTTTCGTGAACGGCTCCGAACTGATTTATGATGTCTGGGGACACATCCAGCAACTTTGTTTTGGCGTCATTTGAATAGGTAATCCCTGATAAGAGGAAATATTTCGAACTCCCCGGAATATTGGTAAGCATGTGGGAGATCAACCCCCCGGTACAACTCTCTGCAACAGCCAGCGTCGCTTTCTTTTCTGTAAGGAGCCCGCCGACCACAGCTTCCATGGACATGCCGTCAACGGAAAAAACATTTTCCCCGATCTTCTTTAGAACCGATTCAGTGGCCTTGTTCATAAGTTTATCGATCGTCTCGCTATCCTTGCCCGAGCCATAAAGTTTTATCTGGATCTCCGGAAATTTCGCGCGAAAGCCCAGCTTTATCCCCGGAAATTCGGCCGAAAAGCCTTTCATCCGTTCACCAGTGGCCGACTCTGTTAGGCCGAAAGTTGATATGGTCTTGACCCTTCTGAGTTCACCTCGGCCTCCCCGAAGCGTCTCTATGGACGGAAGAACCGAATCTGAAAGCATTCTGTGCATTTCAAAAGGGACTCCGGGAAGAAAATAAAACAAACATCTTTCTATCTTTAAAGTAAATCCGGGCGCCGTTCCAACAGGGTTATAAATCGCCTCGGCACCGAATGGCAGCAGGGCCTGTTTTTTGTTTGAACTGCTCGTGGATCGATTTCTGGTCCTGAAATAATCTTCAACCGAACGGAGAGCCGACCGGTTCAGAACAAGTTCTACACCTGCTGATTTTGCAGCCGCTTCTGCCGTAATATCATCGGTGGTGGGGCCAAGCCCGCCGGTTACAACAGCAACATCTGCTCGGATTGCGATCTCTTGGAGGGTTGAAACCAGATGATTCATGTCGTCACCGACACAGCTGTGACGAACGCCGAGAAGTCCAATTTCCTTCAGCGCCTGTGCAATATGCGCTGAATTGGTGTCGACTACGGCGCCTGTCAGGATTTCATCCCCTGTGGTAAGTATCTCTATAATCATAAAAAACTAAACTCCCCATCACTTTTCCATTCGAACGTTACGCCAAACCGGGAAGCTTTAATCCCCGCAATTCAACCAAGCGAGTTGTGGCGGTTCAAATCATCATATATCCATCGAACCTGCCGGCACATCTTCTCAAATTGATTTGGATACAGAGACTGGGCACCATCACTGAGCGCCTCCTCAGGAGCATGGTGCACTTCCACCATCAGTCCATGCGCCCCCACGGCAACAGATGCACGGCTCAAAGGGATTACCTGGTCTCGGCGACCCGCTGCATGGCTGGGATCGATAATAATCGGAAGGTGGCTTTCTTTAAGCACAACAGGAACAGCGGAAAGATCCAGCGTATTTCGGCTGTGATGGGCAAAAGTCCGGACGCCCCTTTCGCATAAAATTACCTGGGAATTTCCAACTTCTAAAATGTATTCGGCCGCCATCAGCCATTCATCGATGGTTGCAGCCATGCCCCTTTTGAGCAAAACCGGCTTACTTGCCCGACCCGCTCGCCGCAATAAACTGAAATTCTGCATGTTCCGTGTTCCGATCTGAATGACATCGGTATATTCTTCCACCAAATCGAAAGTTTCATAATCCATCACTTCCGTGACCACCGGCATCCCGGTCTTTTCACGAACCTTTGATAATATTTTCAGTCCGTCTTCCCCAAGCCCCTGAAATGAATACGGCGATGTTCGGGGTTTAAAAGCACCACCTCTGAAAAGCTGTGCGCCGCTGTTCCGGACATGCTCGGCAATTGTCAAGGCTTGCAATTCACTCTCTATGGCACAGGGTCCAGCGATAATGGTTAGGCTGCCACTGCCGATAGATATATCATCAATCTTTATTACGGTATCTTCAGGTTTAAATTCTCGGCTTACGAGTTTATACGGACGTGTAACAGGGATGGCATCCTTTACCCCCGGCATACTCAAAAACGGAGCTGCATCAACGTGCCCTTTATTGTTCAATATCCCGATGGACACCCTTTCTCCTCCTGGAATCGGACGCGCTGTATACCCTTTTTGTTCAATTGCAGCCACCACGGTATCGATCTCCGTCTGTTTGGCTTTCTTATCCATAACAATCAGCATCACCTGCCTCCTTTACCTTTGATTAAATCCCCCTGCATTAAGCCGCAGACTTCTTTTCAAAAAAAAAGACCGTGAGCTTCAAGGTGCCCACGGTCCTTCATTACCCGTCATGGTAATGGTTCAAGCAGACTTGAACCGGGCGGCACACTTCATCCTTCCGGTTATCCACCACCAGCACCCATAATATTTTTGTTTCCTTAAAGTTTCCATCTTTGTATTTTATTTAAAACACCCTTTTTTGATTAACTAAAACTACTGAAACCGGATAGGCCTTGTCAAGATCTTTTTCAATGTGTTTTTGCCCAACCATATATCGATTTAGCCTGTGGAAAAAACGATTCCAACTTTCATTCAGGTATTTTTTTTTCAAAGATCTAAAAAATCTTGACAAATGCTTTTGATTAAGGATAAGTTTGGAAATCAAATCCGGTTAAAAAAATGAATGACAACAGTATCCAAAAAACATTAAAAAAGGTCGATATAAAATACTGGTGGTGGCAAACCCAAATCAACGGGTCTGCCCCAGGGACTTGATAAACCGACGTATCATTAAAAAATCTACAAAGGACCAAGGGCAACTCAAACCCACGGTCTTTTTTTTGCTTCGAACAGGCCGTGAAAATTTTCACGGCTTTTTTTGCTTTTATAGAAAGGAACATCCATGCTGATCAATGAATTTCCTGACATAGATGAATTTCGCAACCTGGCAAAACAGGCCAATGTCATTCCGGTTTGTATGGAAATGTTGGCCGATACGGAAACGCCGGTATCTCTCTTAAGAAAAATCTATAAAAACAACCCATCCGCCTTCCTCTTTGAAAGCGTTGAGGGCGGTGAAAGATGGGGGAGATACAGTTTTTTGGGCGTCTCCGCCAGAACACACATACGGATATTTCCACAAGTTGTGGAAGTCTGTGAAAACAGTTCCTGTTCCCAGATCCCCCATAACGGAGACCCGTTTGCTGTCATAAGAAGTTTAATGAACCGGTATCAACCGGCACAAGTTTTCGGGCTTCCAAGGTTTTGGGGGGGATTGGTGGGATATTTAACCTATGAGATGGTGTCCTTTTTCGAATCAATTCCCAACCTTTTGCCGGAAAACAAGCCACTTGCGCATTTCATCATTCCGGATGAACTGCTTATATTTGATAATATCCGGCACACACTACTTTTGGTTGTTATCTCTTTTCTGGAAAGCGCACAGAATCCAGATGAAGCGTTTCATCGGGCAACTGATCGCCTCAAATCTTTACTGGGTGAAATGGAACAGCATGTGCCTGAAGACGATATCTATCCGAATGACGTTGAATTTGTTTTGAAGGCACCGTGGGAGGACGATCATTTCCGGTCTCTTGTAAAAAAGGTGAAGGAATATATTCGGGCCGGCGATGTCATACAAACCGTCATCTCCAAGCCGTTTACCTGTGCCTTTCCACCCGATCCGTGGACACTCTATCGGGCCCAGAGATTCATCAACCCTTCCCCCTACCTCTACTTTCTCGGTCTTGAAGAGATGACCCTCGTGGGCTCTTCTCCTGAAACGATGGTTCGATTAGAAAACGGCGTTGCCACCCTGCGGCCTATTGCCGGAACCCGTCCCAGAGGAAAGAACGAGCAGGAAGACAGATCGCTGGCCAATGAGCTTCTTGGCGATGAGAAAGAACGGGCGGAACACTTGATGCTGGTGGATTTGGGCCGCAACGATCTGGGACGCGTTGCAAATGTGGGAACCGTTCAGGTCACCGATTTGATGATTGTTGAACGCTATTCCCATGTCATGCACCTGGTTTCAAACATCTGTTGCGATCTGCGATCCGAGCACGATGCTTGGGATCTTCTTCGGGCTACTTTTCCAGCCGGAACTCTGTCCGGAGCACCTAAAATAAGGGCCATGGAGATAATCGCAGAACTCGAACAAAAACCCAGAGGTCCTTACGGCGGTGCTGTGGGGTATATTTCATTCCATGGGAATATGGACATGGCCATTACCATTCGGACCGCGAGCATTGAAAACGGAAAACTCACGGTTCAGGCAGGTGCCGGAATTGTCGCCGATTCGATTCCGGAAAGCGAACGAATGGAGACTGTTAATAAAGCGATGGCTATGCAGAAAGCACTGCAACTTGTTCAAAAAAATACAACCCGAATATCTCCGGAAACACCTAAAAGAGGAAAACAATGATCTTAATGATAGACAACTACGATTCATTCACTTACAACCTGGTTCAGTACCTGGAACAAATCGGTACTTCCGTGAAGGTCGTTCGGAATGACGCCGTCTCAATCTCAGACCTTATTTCCTATAAACCTGCAGGACTTGTCATATCACCCGGACCTGGCCGGCCTGAAACAGCGGGAATTTCACTGCCGGTGGTACAACATTTCTCCGGCAAAATCCCTATCCTTGGCGTGTGCCTCGGCCACCAGGCTATCGCCGCAGCTTTCGGTGGAAAAGTGGTTGCCGCCAAACGACTTATGCATGGAAAAACATCCATGATCCATGCGGACGGAAAAATGGTTTATCAGGGTATTCACAAACCCTTTGAGGCGATGCGCTATCACTCCCTGGCTGTCTCCAGAGAAAATTTTCCTGAATGTTTGGAAATTAGTTCGGAAGCGGATGACGGGGAAATAATGGGCATCCGGCACAAGGAACATCCCAAAACAGAAGGAATCCAATTTCATCCGGAATCTATTATGACACGTGTGGGGAAAAGGCTTTTGAGGAATTTTCTCATCAACACAAAAACTCAATCACCAGTGACGAATAACGATTAATAGTAGGAAAGGACCATTATGTTTACGGAAAATCTTAGCAAAATTGTCCAGAGAAACGACTTGAATGAAGCTCAGATGGCTCAAATGATCACCGAAATTTTTTCGGGTAATGTTACCGATGCTCAGATCGGCGCGCTGATGGCCGCGTTGGCCACAAAAGGAGAAACCTTTGAAGAATTGGCAGGAGCCGCTCGCGCCATGCGTCGGAAAGCGCTGCGTATTCAAGCATCCAGCGCGACGGTTGTGGACACTTGCGGAACCGGCGGAGACAGCGCTCAGACATTTAATATTTCCACCACAACAGCCTTCGTGGTTGCAGGGTGCGGGGTGACGGTCGCCAAGCATGGGAACCGATCTGTATCGAGTCGATGCGGCAGCGCAGATCTTCTTGAAACACTGGGGGTCAAACTCAATACCGATCCTGAAATCGTTGAAGAAGCTGTCCAGGAAATCGGTATCGGTTTTCTTTTTGCGCCCCTTTATCACGGGGCCATGAAATATGCGGCCAAAGCAAGAAAGGAAGTGGGACTGCGCAGCATCTTTAACATGCTGGGGCCGCTTACGAATCCCGCCGGGGCCAATTGCCAGCTACTCGGGGTATATGCGCCTGAATTGACGGAGATGTTTGCAAATGCCTTACAGCTTCTTGGGACAAAAAGAGCTTTTGTGGTCCATGGCCATGACGGACTCGATGAGATTACCGTTTGTGCACCCACCCGTGTTTCAGAGCTCAAAGACGGTTTTATCCGAACGTATGATATTTTTCCTGAACAATTTTTCGGTCAACAGGCGGACTCAAAAGATCTTTTGGGAGGAGATCCTGAAGAAAATGCCAAAATCACCCGAAATATCTTAGACGGCGAAACCGGACCACAACGGAATGTGGTCCTCATTAACGCTGCCGCGGCTCTGGTGGCGGCAGGAGCGGCGAATGATTTGAAGCAAGGGATCCGATTGGCTGAAACTTCCATTGATGAAGGTGCTGCAGCCGAGAAAATGAAAGCGTTGATCCAGTATACCCAGGAAAACGGCTAATGGCTGAAGACATATTGCGTAAAATCGTTGAAGATAAACAGCAGGAGATCGCTTTGGCAAAACGAATTTTGCCGGAACGCATGCTTCGTGAAAAATGCTCAAAACCTCGGAGAAAACGCCCGTTTTTAAAAAACCTTGAAAAGCCCGGGCCGTCCGGAATTAATATCATTGCTGAAATCAAACGGGCCTCCCCTTCCAAGGGTATCATTTGTGCAGATCTGGACCCTGTTGCTCTTGCCACAGACTATGAATTGGGCGGTGCGGCGGCGCTTTCTGTACTCACCGATCAACTTCATTTTAAGGGGAGCCCTGAAGATTTGAAAATCGCCCGTGAGACAACAACCCTTCCGGTACTTCGGAAAGACTTTCTGATTTCCGCTTACCAGATTTTTGAATCCGCCGTTATGGAAGCAGACGCCATTCTTCTGATTGTTCGCATCCTTGAACAGGAACAGCTAAAGGATTATCTAAGCTTGTGCGATGAACTACAAATGGATGCGCTGGTGGAAATTCATTCAGAAGATGATCTTGAAAAGGCCACCCGGGCAGGCGCCCGCCTGATCGGGATCAACAACCGCAACCTTCGGTCTTTTGAAACCGATATAGACATCGCAATCCGCATGAGATCGCTTCTCGGGCCCGATCAGGTGGCGGTGGCAGCCAGCGGAATCCAGACACGAGAAGACATTGAAAAAATAAAAGATTCGGGAATCTGGAACTTTTTAATCGGTGAAAGTCTTGTCAGGTCACAAAACCCAAAGGATTTTCTTAGATTCCTCCAGGGATAAGATGTCCCGAAAAAGACCATCGACGTTACAAAAAAAATAAATTTCTTGCATCAAACCCCAGCGAATGAATATAGTTGTTGCAATGTTTTTGTCATGAACGACCGATTTTGGGTGACGGACGATGTTCAAAAATAAATTTAGGCCACGGGTTAAGATTTGTGGCCTAACCCGGATTGAAGACGCCATAGGATGTGTGGAACTCGGTGTCGATGCCATTGGATGTGTTTTTTACCCTAAAAGCCCGAGATATCTAACCCAAGCCCGAGCCAGAGAAATTTGCTCGGCGGTGCCGGAACGGGTAAAGACTGTGGGGGTTTTTGTTGATGAAACCTTTTCTGAGATCATGCAGCATGTTGAGCACTGTCATCTTTCCACCGTACAGCTCCACGGCCATGAATCCCCTGAACTGGTCCGCCGTCTTCGCAAAGAAAAACTTCATGTGATCAAAGCGTTGTTCATCGACCACAAGCCGTCTTTGAAAAATGTTTCAGAATATCAGGCATCGGCGTTCCTGGTGGAATGCGGCCAAGGAAAACTTCCGGGTGGGAATGCACTGGAGTGGAACTGGAAACTGGCCAAAAGTTTCGGGGAAAAGCATACGCTTATCATTGCCGGAGGCCTTGCGCCTGAAAATGTTGCACTTGCTGTGGAAATGAGTGTTCCGCATGCAGTGGACGTCAGTTCCGGTGTGGAGGAGGCCCCCGGCCAAAAGGATCTTGACAAAATCAAAGCCTTCATGGATGCTGTTTCCAGATGCGGGATTGATAAAAACCCGGAAAACAGTTTTTAAGCCCTTCCCAAAAATTATAAAATCGACCTGTTTGCGAATTTGTCGGTACTGAAGAGGAAAAAAATGAGAAAAACAATAGAATTAAAACAGGTGGTGGTCACCGGTTTGGGGATGGTGACTTCACTGGGTCTGGATGTGCACACAACTTGGGAGGCCATGGTCGCCGGGAAATCCGGCATAGATCAAATTACACAGTGGGGCGATTTGGAAGAAGTTAAGGCGCGATTTAAACTGGCGGAGGACTTTCCCCTGATTGCCGGAGAAGTCAAAGATTTTAACATTAAAGATTTGGTTAAACAAAGAAAACACGGCTTTTCAAAAGAGGATCTTAAGCAGATTAAATATATGGATGCCTTCACCCAGTATGCTTATGCAGCAACACTGGAAGCGGTTTCTGATGCCAATGTAAATTTAGAACAAGGAGATGTTGATGCGAATCGGGTCGGCGTCATTATCGGCTCCGGCTTAGGCGGCCCCAAAACTTGGGAATCCGAATTTGAACGTTTCTATAAAGGTAAAAAAGTATCGCCCTTTCTGATTCCCCGGCTGATACCGAATCTGGCTGCCG
>JAQBBE010000093.1:0-4977 GCA_032126435.1 Desulfobacterales bacterium
GCCATGATAATCAGACTGTTGGTCGCTTTATCGGCCGCCAGCTTGACGTTTTCCGAAATAAACGGAACTTTTCTCTCTTCGGGTGTCCCGGCCTTTTTCGTCGGCAGTTCCCGAAGAACCTTTGCCAGATCCTCGGCATTGGCATTTTCAAGGTAATAGACATGGATCCTTTCTTTTCCCCTGGGCGTTTCCCGGTCGAGCATATCGATCAGTTTTTTTATCCTTGAGGTCTCGACCTCGCTGGCCATCACGATAATTGTATTGGTCCGCTCATCCGCCACGAATTTGACTGTTTCCAAATCCGGTGCTTTGGTTTTTCTCTTTTCCTGAAAAACAGAATCGAGAATCTTCACAAATTTTGCGGCATCGGCATATTCCAACGGAATTATGGAAAGCTCCTGCCCCATGCCGGAAATATCGATGGCATTCAGGATTCGAATCAGCCGTTTTATATTGGAATATACATCGGTAACAATCAACATGTTCGTCGGAGGATAGGCCAGAATCACGCTGTTTTTAGAAACCAGTGGCGCGAACAGTTTTTTTATTTCAGAAGAACTTGCGAATTTTAAAGATATCAGTTGCGTAACAACTCGATCTTCAGGTGAGGCGGCTTCTTCTTTAAGCCGGGTTTCAATATTTTTTGATCGTGCATCTGGAGACGGTATAATTTTAATGACTTCTCCGGCTTTTACGGTGGTAAAGCCATGGACTTCCAGAACCGATTCAAAAACCCTGTAAGCTTCTTTTATGGAAATTCTGCTGGGTGAAATTATCGTCACTTTTCCCTTTACACGTTGATCCACAACAAAGTTCTTTGACGTCAATTCACTGATAAATTTTATAAAAACATTGATATCGACATCATTGAAATCTATCGAAATGAATCTTTCCGAATCCTGACTCCCCTGGGCTGCTATTTTATTTTTGGGCGAATTGGGAACCTTTCCGGAAGTGTCTGCCTGAGCATCAATGGCTATATGCACCGTCAAAATCATAACCGTTAAAATAAACAAGCATCTAATAACTTTTGAACCGGAGGCGTGTGATCTCATTTGTCGTCGATTATACCGTAGGGTTGAGTTTTAATCCGATCTTCACATTTTAATGATAAAAATCTAAAAACAAAATAAATTCGATGTGATACGAATTCATCAGAATTTATTTGAATACCGATTGTGTTTGACGGACCTTTGATGATCTCGTTAAAAGTCATGAATTCAACTATCGATAGCTAAGTAAAAAGGTTCATATACAAGGCGTTGTATTTTTTCAGGAACGAGGCCATACATGTAGTATGCCGAGTGTCTGAAAAAATACACCAACGCAGTAGATGGGACTTTTTACGACGCCATCACTTTTAACATTTTATATATTATCATACATTTATCACTTATTCAATGTTATATTCAATGGTTTTCGGCCGGCCCCTTCGTTTTACCTGAAGCTGCACCTTGGAAGCCGATTGCAGGCTTTGATAAAATTTTAAGGCGTCATCCACGGATTCGATATTTTTTCCATCAACACCCATAATGATATCTCCGCTCTTTAACCCCATGTTATAAAAAATGGAGTTTGGCCTGACACCGGTCAAGCGAAGGCCGTCGGGCTTGCCATTTTGGAAATGCGGCTGTATCCTGACCTGCTTCATTAGGGTGTTGACATCTTGGAGGGCCGTATCTATCTGTGATCGTTTTATGGTGATATTTTGGGAACCCGATGCACTTTTTCTCTCGGGAGATCTGTCTGCTTTCCGCTCTTCTCGGACTTTCTCTATCCCGAGAATTTCATCCTTGCCGTTGACATTGAGCACAACCTTTTCTCTTAAAATCATCTTAAGGGTTGCATCTTGGATGGTATCTCCAATTTTGTATAGATTCTGGCGTCTTACAGCAGTGTCTTCAATGACTGCATAGGCTTCTTTTTCGTCACCCGTAACGGTTCCCAGCAGTTTCAGCTTAAGATCCGTCGGGGTAAGGCTTTCGATGTCGAGTTTTTCGGGGCGGCCCCCGGTCCCTGTTTTTGTTTTGAATAGATTACGATCAATGATGTCTCTGTAATCAGACAATGGATGTCGAGTCGACGCTTCATTTGGAATCACATGCCTGGCTGCAGCTTTGGAAGGCGGCGCATGATCAATCTTGGCGCCGGCAACTTTATAAAAGGCCTTAACCATAAAAAAAACAGCTGCTGTAATTAACAGAACATTCAATAGGGTAAGATATCGTTTCATAAATTTTAACACGGCTCACGGTTCGCGTGAAACATCAGTTTCTTGAACTTCAAGATTCCCCGCTAATTCAGAGAGAAACGGGGTTCGTCCAGCGTACCGTATATTCTGATTCGAATGACGTCTTTTTTCATTACCTTTTCAGGCAATAGATTCGCCGGAAGATCTTTTCCCAGATTTTCGAGAAATAACCGGTTCGGTTTAATCACACCTGAAAGTTTTAAATAACTGTCTCCCGAAGGCTCTTTTAATGTGACAGCACCGGAGATGCTGCCATCCATCGGCGCTCCCTCAATGTCGCATCGTTTGACTTTAAGCCTCCGATCGATCATTGTCAGGTCGGCATCAATTTTACGGAAAGGTATGCGTTTCATATTGAAAACAGGCGTTAACAGTTCAACTTCACCGTCTGAAATGACAAGCTTGGCCCCAAGACTCCCTCCGGACTCTCCACCACTTCTGCAGGTGAAGTCACCTTTGACCATCCCTGTTAACGAACGGCCGAAATAATGTTTAACAGCGGATATTTCTTCCATCTGAACACCGGAAAATTTTCCTTGAAACATAAAATTTTGATACGGTCTGTTTTTCGAAAACTCTCCCCTTCCCTCTAAAATGCCTTTAAAAGCGCTCCCTTTGAAAAAAAAAATGATCTTTGAACGAAAAAGGGACAAAAGGTTCGGGGCGATCTTAATCCGTTCTGCCTTAAACAACACATCATTTACATAATACAAATTTACATGATGTAACTTCAAACCAGGGGGAAAAGAAGGGGTTATATGATCGATGGTAATACTCATCCCTGGATTGGCTTTATTAAAATTAGATGTTATAATGTTTTTTACGGTATCTGACGGAAACAGATAGTAAATGAAAAATAGTGCAGCCCCCATGCTGTATATGACATGCGGCAACCATTTTCGGGTATTGCTCATCATTATTTTTCAACCGTTTCAACTTGTATAACCGCGTCGATAAACCCCTCTTGTTTACCGGTCTTCAATATGGAAAGCCTTTTTATGTAGACCATGTTTTTTGATGTTTCGATCATGTGCAGGTAAGTGGTCAACTGCTCCAATGTTAGGCTCTGGAGTTTCATTTCCACCTGAGATATTTTGTATGGACTGTCTTTCTGAACACTTGTCGAAGGCTTCATGTGCGTTACACGTTCTTTGATCCCTGCCACACCGCTAAGTCTGTCGAGGAAAGAAAACAGGGTAAAATCTTTTTCCCTGTTTTCCAAACCCATCCTTGACGAATTTGCTGTCTGGTTAATCGCACTGTATTCGGACTTTAGGGCGATCATCTCTTCAAGGCTTTCTGCTTTAACCTGGAGTGCTCTTTTAAGGCGTTCCCTTTTTTCAATGGATGGGAATACGAAAAATCGAATAACAATAAACAGGCAGACAACCCCTGATAACGCATAAATTGCGATTCTCTCTCTCTTTGTCAGCTTTCTCAACATATGTGCCGTCTGTTTTCGGTTTGTGGACGTTAATTTAAAGTGACGCTCCCTGCAGCTCCGCAAGGAGGAATTTCCGCCGTTGGAATCGCATTTCTTTCACTTCGCCAAGATTTATGGATAAAGAACGTTTCAATGAGCGCTCAAAGAGATTATTGTTTGGACAACAGCCTGTCAAAATGTGATCTTCAGATTAAAATGCACGCGGTTGTCCGATTTGTTGATATTGGCGGAACTGATAATGATTTTTTTAAAAGCGTCTTCCTGCTCCAGCCGGCTCTTTATATTGTCCACGGAATTGAAGGTATCTGTATCCCCTGAAATAACAACGTTCTCCGATCCTATAACCATCCGTGTAAGGGTAACGTCCGTTTCTCTCGGAATACGGTTACTGATATTGTTTAGAATATCAATGGTCCGTATCGATTTTTCGGTTTCTCCCGGAAACAACATCTTTTTTCTAGCCGCCTGTATTTTTATCCGCATCTGTTGAACCGGGTCGACAATTTTTTTGACATCCGGAAATGTCGAAGTAAAAATATCTGTGATTTGATTGTCAAGACGGGCCAGCCTTTTCCCCATAAAATATGAGTCGATAAAGACATTGAAAAACGCCAATGCCACCACCAGGGCAAAGAAAACTCCGGTTTGGATCAGACCTTTCTTATTTTCCTCCCAGAACTTTTTTGAAGCAAAAGGGCCTTTTCGGAAATTTAATCCATTCGCACCTTCAACTTCCATAAGCGCCAATGAAAGGGCATTGTCCATCAGGAATGGAACCCAGGATTTTGGCGGATCTTGATGTTTAAAAAGATCTGTATCCCGTAACAGGTCTATCCGTTCGATGGGCAATCCCAATGCCTGTGCCATGTCCTGTTCAAAACCCAAATCATATAGCCCACATCCTGTAATAAACAAACCGTCCGGATCAAATTCCAATCCAATCATCTTTTCCAATGCAGCGTGTGTCTGCCGTATGGTGCTGCAAAGGGATTTTATCTTGTAGGAACGGACATCTGAACGTATTAGAAAAGAACGTATCAGGCAAACCCTGCCGGACAAAATAAAAAATATGGCGCCTTTGTTGCTGTCTATGTCGACGACAAGCCAATTCTTACGGTGGTCTAAAAGTTTGGTCAGGCACACTGCAATGGGATAGCCGCCGACGGTAACCGTCTCGGGCGCAATATTAAACGTGGCAAGTGTATCTAAAAAAGATTGGAGCTTCGATTTTTCTACTGCAGCGGTGATAAGGTTGTTATCATTTATATGATCCGGTAGTTTT
>JAQBBE010000094.1:0-7088 GCA_032126435.1 Desulfobacterales bacterium
CCGAAAAAAATTTGCTCGCCCATTCTCCACCATAGAAATGAAAATTTGTGAACCTGTTTATGTTACAAGTGACAATTTTGAATACGTACATGATTTAATAGCAGGAAAGATGGGGTGAAGGAATTGGGGTCAAACCTTGAATTGTGAATTAGAATAAAAGTTACTGTTTATATTCACAATTCAAGGTTTGACCCCATGCACTTTATCCAGTCTTCCTTCAAAAAAGATCGCTAACTGAGAGATGGTCAAAGACCAGTTCTGAATCGGCATGGTCCATTTTTTACTGGCATTTTGGATACCCATGCATCACCCCATGCAATTTGTAACACCTTTATCTGAGGGAAGGCCATAACTAGTATCAACGGCTTGCACGGCGACGGCATAAATCCGCCGCGCGTGAAGCCGGGCGTTATGCCTCGATTTAAAAAACTTGACAAGGCGTACGCAATGACGTACTGTTTGGGTGTGGAAAATCCATTAAATCAGAGGAGAATCATGCCGACACTAACAGCCACTGAAGCAAGATCAAAACTTTATCGACTTATTGACGAAGCAGCGTCTTCCCACGAGCCAATTATCATAAAGGGTAAGCGCGGCAACGCTGTACTTATTTCCGAAGATGACTGGCGCGCTATCCAGGAAACCATGTACCTTCTTAATATCCCGGGTATGCGGGAATCAATTCGGAAAGGATTAGCCACTCCGATCGAGGAATGTAACCAGGAACTTGACTGGTAATGTGGCGAGTCGTTTTCACAAAACAGGCTCAAAAAGACGCCAAAAAGCTATCTTCTGCCGGTCTACGTCCTAAAGCTGAAAATCTGATTGAAATCTTGCGTGAGAATCCTTACCAAACGCCTCCACCATTCGAAAAACTCTTGGGTGATTTATCCGGGGCCTTTTCCCGGCGAATAAATATACAACACCGGATAGTCTATCAGATTCATGATGACGAAAAAGTGGTTAAAGTCATTAGGATGTGGACTCATTATGAATGATAAGGCAAAACATTGGAATGGGGGCCGGGCCACAGAACCATTTTGATATAATTGATAATATGTTTAAATTTGGCGTCCAATGAGGTCTTGAACGGGAATTTTTGGGGCCAAAAATGCAGCTTTAAGAGAACGGTATGGGCAAGGGCAATGAACTGTGAACAGTGATCGGGATCAAGGGGCCGAGGGTTTGTACCATCTTCGTGATGTGCAGGCTGTAAATCGGCATGCAATAATGACCCACCTTTGAGATAAATCGGCGTTAAAAAACCTCAGAGCCCCCTTAAACCTTTTTATTTCATTTTGGACCATAGCCATTGTTTTATGGCAAACCAGGGGCAACATATTCTATTTGTTCAATTTTGGTTATATTGGAACCTTTAAAATGGATATTGGCGGCAATGAACATATTCAAAGAAGAAACCGCCTGACAAGACCGTGACCAAAGAGCCATTTTTAATGGCCTATCCTATGAATGCTCCCGGGACAAGGGGTTAAAATTTTCGCCTTCCATGACCTTGAACAAAATTGCCGATTTGTGGACGGACACTACCTAACCGATATTATTGAAAAAGTATCTTAAACGACCACTTTGGGCCTCCAAAACATTTTTTTTGATTGCGGATTTAAATCCGATAGGCTATAAGCTGCGTCTTCACGAACCACGGGCTGGAATGACCCGTGGTTTTTTATTGTTCAAACCTGCATTTCGGTATAGCGGTAGACTCGTAACCTGTCGACGCCACGTCACTTTTTCCCTGCTTTCCGGGGATCACAGGTTACGGAGCCCCAATGGGCGGACGCGTTGCGGGCCCTTTGATACCGGAATGTGCAGCGCCGCCTTGAGGGGCTTGCCTTTCAGCGGCACACATATGAGGAACACCTTATGATCAGCGCATCCAACGTGGCGCTTGCCTATGGCAAGCACGTTTTGTTTAAAGATGTCAATATCAAGTTCACCCCCGGTAACTGTTACGGCCTTATCGGCGCCAACGGTGCCGGCAAATCGACCTTCCTTAAGATCCTTTCCGGGGAGAACGAATTCGACAAGGGGACGGTGAGCGTGGGGCCCGGCGAGCGTATCGCCGTCCTGAAGCAGGACCAGTTTGCCTACGACGAGGAAACCGTCATCAATACGGTGATCATGGGGCACGAACTGCTCTATGCCCTCACGATGGAACGGGACGCCATCTACTCCAAGGCGGAGTTCACCGAAGAGGACGGCATCCGATCCGGTGAACTGGAGGCGGCATTCGCCGAGATAAATGGCTACGAAGCCGAGTCCGAAGCGGCGGTTCTCCTCAACGGCCTGGGCATTCCCGAAAAGCTGCTCCACCTTAAGATGAAAGAACTGGAAGGGGGCGACAAGGTCCGCGTGCTTCTCGCCCAGGCCCTCTTCGGCAACCCAGATGTCCTGCTTCTTGACGAACCCACCAACCACCTGGATCACAAGTCCATCGCTTGGCTGGAAGATTTCCTGGCCCGTTTTCAGAATACCGTGATCGTGGTATCCCATGACCGCCACTTCCTCAACCATGTCTGCACCCACATTGCCGATATCGACTACGGCCAGATCCGGGTTTTTGTGGGCAACTACGACTTCTGGTGCCAGGCGAGCCGCCTGATCCAGAAGCAGAAACAGAACCAAAACAAGAAAGCCACGGAAAAAGCCCAGGAGTTAACCGCGTTTATCCAGCGCTTCAGCTCCAACGCCTCCAAAGCCAAACAGGCCACTTCCCGGAAAAAACTTCTGGAAAAGATTACCCTGGATGAGATGCCGGTCTCGTCACGAAAATACCCCTGGATCGTCTTCAAGCCGGAGCGCGCCTGCGGGACTGTAATTCTTGAGATCGAAAATCTTACCAAAACCATCGATGGACAGAAGGTTCTCAACAACTTCAGCATGGTGGTGAACGCCGGGGAAAAGATCGCCTTTGTCGGAGACAACAGCCTGGCCAAAACCGCCCTGTTCCAGATCCTGGCAGGGGAGCTGGAGCCGGACTCCGGCAGCTTCCGATGGGGCCAGACCGTCACCACCGCCTGCTTCTCCAAGGAGAACAGCCGCTTCTTCGAGACCGATATACCCCTTGTCCAGTGGTTGCTGCAATACGCTCCGGATGAGGGGATAAATTTTGCCCGTAGTTTCCTCGGCCGCATGCTCTTCTCCGGAGAAGAGGCCATGAAAAAAACCGGGGTTCTTTCCGGCGGGGAGAAGGTGCGCTGCATGCTCGCCCGCATGATGCTGACCAACGCCAATGTGCTTCTGCTGGACGAGCCCACCAACCACCTGGATCTGGAGGCCATCACCTCCCTCAACGACGGACTCATGGCCTTTCCCGAGGTGATTCTCTTCGCTTCCAACGACCACCAGTTCGTCTCTACCGTGTCCAACCGTATCGTGGAACTCACCCCGAAAGGCGCTATTGACCGGGCCATGGGTTTTGACGACTACCTGGCAAGCGCCAGGGTGGCCCAAGAGAGGCAGGCTCATTATTGCAGGGAAAGAGCCCTGGCATTCTGACCGGAAGGCGCCTTTGTTGCTGTCGATATGAATGGGAGTCGGGCCACAGAAAGATGCTGATATAATAAGCAAAACGTTTAAAACTGGCGTCCCAAAAGGTCTTAGGAGGGCACTTTTGGGGGCCAAAACGCGCATTTAAGAGAATAGTATGGACAAAGGGCAATGAAATGTGAACAGTGAAACGTGATCGGTGATTAAGGGTTTATTTCAAAGCAATGGCCTTCTCAGGGCACATTTCCTGACAGCAGAAACAGGTAATGCACGTGTCAGCATCCACTTTGGGTATATCCTCATCCATGAAAAGGGCCGACACCGGACACTGATCAATACATGTACCACAGGCAGTGCACAACTCCGGATCAACCTGGGGTCGCAACAAGGTTCGATCAAGTAGCATTCCCTGCATGGCCTCATTGTGCATAATGGCTTCCCCGCCGAGGGGCGGTATTTTGAAATCAGGCAGTGGCTTCAGTTCCCCAAGTATTTCAATATTTTTGAGATCATAGTCCCCCAAGCCCGCTTCCTTTGCCTTCTGAAGGAATCTCAGCAGACCCGGCTCACATCCCATCAGCGTCGCAATAACCGCATCCAGTGCTACGCCATTGTCGGAAGCCAAAATCAGACCGATGTCTCTAAGATCCGGTGAGGCCGGACCGTTGCCTTCCATGCCAACCACGGCATCCACAATAAAAAGGTCGGGAACCCGGAGTTGAAAGACATCCACAAGCATTTCATGGAAACGCTGGGGAGTCCCTGCAATTTTGTGCAGCCTGGCCTTCTGTGCACCCGGTAAAAATCCGTAACTGTTTTTGATGGCACCGGTGACCACCGTCAGTCCGTGGGTTTTGAATTTCGGCAGACTAATGATGATATCGGCGTCCACCACAGCCTTGGACAGACTGACCGAAGGTAAAAAAACGGGATTGAAATCGACCTTCACAGAATCATTCCCGATATTCTCGTAATGACCGCAGGCTGCGTCCATCAATCCTGTTTTTTCAAAACTCTCCTCGTTTGCGCCATAGCTGAACAGTCCGGGATTGTCTCCCACAATGATGGACGCAGGGTCCATTGTTTCTATTTTTTCCACCACAGCTCTCAGTACCGAAGGATGCGTAACGATGCCTTCATTCCATTGGGAAGCCCGAAGAACATTCGGTTTTATTAATACCCGTTTATCCTTTACTTTCAATGGAAAGTGTTCAAAAGCCCTGTCCACGGCCTGGCGGACATTCTCATAGCTGGCAGGATGAATCATTACTTTGGTCATGATGTCAACTTTCTTTTGGTTTTGTTGCAGCATTTATGCACCTTGCAAAAACATCTCTTTCCAATACATCATTTAGAAGCTCAAGTCCAGGATCTCTGCCGAAAAATATACGCCACAAGAAGTGAATGGGAGGACCTCCGGGGCGGGCTACAGAAACATCTTGATATAATCGATAATATGTTTATAGTTGGCGTCCCAAAAGGTCTTAAAAGGGCATTTCGGGACGCCAAAAACGCACATATAAGAGAAAAATATCGGCAAAGGACAACGAAATCTGAACAGTGATCGGCGATCAAGGGGCCGAGGGTTTGTACCATCTTCGTGATGCGCAGGCTGATTAGCGTCGCAATTTTACCTATGAAAATAGCGAGTTAAGATCCAAAAGCACCTATTTTTGGAGCGATAATCTTTAAATATCATTAAGATAGCGCGACCCGACCCCGATTGCGATTGCCCAAACCTATTAGAAGGCCAGGAAGGAGTAAGAGTGAAAATATGAGGTCAAAATTGTTTGGTCTATCAGCATTCATCATACTGACTGTTTTCATGTTTGGTTGTGCATCAACAGTCAGGTTCGATTACAGACTTCCATCAATGAAAGATGGGGCGCCGCATGCAGTTATAAAGGAAAAAGATTTGAAAGAAAACTTTGTAACATCAACGATAAAGGGGTTTTATACTGATCAATCTCAACACCCCAAAGACTTTGAAGCGCCTTATGTTGCCGACTCTGATGCCAAAGTCATCGGAAAGTTGCTTTATAGTTTGACGCCCTATGGTATTGCAACTCATGCAGTTCAGTTGGGCACCGGGCGTATCATTGCAGTCCCTCCGGGTAAAATTGGTATTCTTATCAGCCGTCATTATTATAAAGTACTATCCGAAGAAAATATCTGTACGTTCCACCTGGGTGAAAAATACAATATCCAAAGTCCCTCTCTGGAAACTGTCGCGGCGATAAAGCTTATCGAAGGGAACTCTATTGTAAAATTGCTTTACGAAGAACATCAGTGGGAGGACTTAATATGGGCAACGCTTGACCCAAATGTGGAATACACGATGAAACTATCTGCCAACAAACTTCTTGATGCACATAAAAGGGTAGTCGGTGGAAGGGAATTGGGTAATGTCGAAATGCCTCAGAACCTTACCACTCGCCAAGCAATTGTTTTGATCTACAAGGAAACAAGCGGACTGGAAGTACGGGAGGTATTAGGTACAAAAATAGTCTCAAGACAAGAAAACGAGCTTATCATAGAAAGAGAAGATGGCGTTGAAGTCATCATTAAAAGGGTCAAAGACTGAGGCACGGCCGTTGGTCACGCCGTACGAAAAACAAGGTGGTCAGGTCTTCATTCTTGACAGAATTTAAGGGAGAGTGAAGAATGAAGACCTGACCCTTATGTCTTCCGGGGTGCTTTCCCTAAATTGCGAAGTGTGCCGCTACCCTGTCCGCCCCTTTGGAAAATAAGCGGATTTCATCCTTCTTGGAGAAAATTAGATGTTTACAATGCCGGCAATAATCAAAGTGCTCTCTGTCTTTGGCCTGATCCTTGTGCTCAACCGGTTGAAGGTTGGATTGAGCATGGCACTTCTCGGCGGTTCCCTGATCCTGGGGCTCTGGATGAAGCTCGGACCGGGCCGATTGCTGGAAAGCGCCTTGGGCAGTCTCGGGGACGTCCAGACCATCAGCCTGATCCTGATCGTGGGGATCATACTGCTCATGAGTCGACTCATGAAGGAGACGGGACACCTGGATAGGATTGTCACGGCCTTCAGTGCCCTGTCAAAAGACCCGCGGGTTGCGGGGTCCGTGATGCCTGCCCTGATAGGTCTTCTCCCCATGCCGGGGGGAGCCCTCTTCTCCGCGCCCATGGTGGATACGGCCCTTTGCAAAAATGAAATGTCCGCGGAGGAGAAGACCGCGGTAAATTATTGGTTCCGTCACATCTGGGAATACTGGTGGCCACTTTACCCGGGAGTGGTGCTCGCGGTGGCCCTGCTCAAGGTGGAGGCCTGGCGGTTCATGGCCATCATGGCCCCCATGACCCTGGTGTCGGTCTTAGCCGGGATATTTTTCATCCTGAGGCCCCTGGGCCAAATACCCGCGAGGGACGGCGGGGCTTTTTCCTCCAAAGATATGCGGGGGTTCCTCTGGGAAATCATGCCTATCCTCATTGTCGTGGGCGTTATTCTGGCCCTGGGAGGTCTGACGGTTCTGCTTGAAATGATGGGGATTCAAATCCGGATCCCGGGGTCGGTCTCCATTCTCCCGGGTCTTGTGGCCTCGACCTTATGGATA
>JAQBBE010000095.1:0-4515 GCA_032126435.1 Desulfobacterales bacterium
CAGGGCCGAATAATAGGTACAGTTCACCTGATAAATGTCCAGATTTTGATAATCCGGTCCGGAGTAAATCTTTTTTAGATTGGATCCTTTATCATACAAGCCTTCTAGTGTGCGATCGATTTCGTCCTGACTGAGCAGATCAGCAACGTCTACCGCGCCGATACCGTCATGGGTGTCTAAAGTGGTGAACTGCTTTCGGGGGCAGATGTTAAGCCAGTTGACCAACCTTAGATTGCTGTGGTGGTACAGCGTGTGCAATACCAGCATAGGAAGACAAAAGTCATATACCCAATACCCTCTTTCGGCGAGTTTAAGCTGATAGGAATAGTGTTCGTGAACTTCAGGCAGAATGTCTTTATTGAATGCGGAAACGAAATCGTTCAACCACTCCAGAAGTTCCCAAACCTCCGGTTCTAAAAAGAAGCAATTGGTTCCGATTTTGATCGTGGTATATGCGAAGGCATCCATCCGTATGACTTTTGCATTGCTGCGTGCCAGACGTATCAAAAAATTTCGAAAAATTTCCCTGGTCTTGGGAGATTGCAGGTCCAGGTCAATTTGCTCGTAATCGAATGTGCACCATATTTTCTCTCTGGACCCGTCGGCACGTTCGATAACCGTGTAAGGCGGACGGGGTTTCCGGGTATAGACCTTGGCCAGATCCTCATCACTGATTTCACCGTCCGGCGAGAGTCTGTTGAAACTCAAAAACATATCCGCGTATTCCGAAGCTTCGCCGTTTTCCAAATAGTCTTGAAAAAAAAGAGATTGTCTGGAAATGTGGTTGACCATGAAATCGATCATTAAATCAAAATCTTCTCCGATTTTGTTCACGTCTTCCCACGTTCCGAAATTCGGGTCGACATCATCATAAGTCAATGGCGCGAACCCCCTGTCGGACGATGAGGGGTAGAAGGGTAAAATGTGAACACCGCCTATGGAATCGATCAGATATTTCCGAAGCACATAGTGAAGTTCCATTAGATTCTTGCCCAAACTGTCTGGGTACGTTATCAATTGGACCTGGTTTTTAATGGTCATTGTGCTCAACCTCTTGCCTTTTCGATAAACCCATATTTTTCAATCCCTTCGAGGATTCCGCCGGCGTATTCGCTTTCGGCAAAATAAACATTTCTGGCGCCTTTTAATTTTTCAAGCTCTTTTCTGTAGTTACCTACCACGACGGCCAGAGGCTCTCCACGAAGCATTTCTTCATCGTTGCCGGAATCCCCGCAAACCAGTAAGTTTCTTAGCGGGATTTCCCATTTGTAACTCAAATACCGGATGGCTTTGCCTTTGGAAGCCCGGAATGGAAGGATATCCAGATACTTCTGACCGGAATAGATGAGGCAGTAGCGGCATTTGTTTTTGGACAACAGATCGTGGATCTTGGCCATCCTATCTTTACCGGGGGCCATATAATAGCTTATTTTGAATCGACTCTGGTTCGATTCCTCCTGGTATCTCAGAAAACCGAAACGTTCGAGAAGCGTGACGATCTTTTCCCGGTCCCATTGGTTCGATATGTGAGTCTCCCATCCCTGCCCATACTGCAATGCCTTGCCATAATAGATCTCCGTACCCACCGATGAAATGATCACGTCGGGATGATGCACGCCGTGTTCATTTAAAAATTCAACGGCGGATGTTACATCGCGGCCGGTGGCAACGCCGAAGCCGATAGACATTCGATGTTTTTTGAGCAATTCGATCAGATTTTGAAGATGGCCATTGTTTCCGCCGATCAGCGTGTAATCAATATCGGTAATTAAAAAATAGTTGAGCTTGACCAATCGTCTTCCGATCGAATCCGAGGGAACGATGACCTGCATATCCGAGGTTTTTTGTGCTGCTGCGAGCTGTTTTACTTCTTCGATATATTTTTGAGCATGGCGTTCCCAGGTGTAGTACTCACGAACCTTAATGATACCGTTTTTCGAATATCGATCCCACTTTTCGTCATCGGTGAGAATTTGTCTGATACTGGCAGCAATTTTTATCGTATCACTCGGATCTACCAGGATGCCGTTTTGGCAGTTGGCAATAATGTCCTGGGGTCCGCCGTCCTGTGTGCTAACGACAGGAAGGCCGGTGGCGGATGCCTCCAACAGGGTCAGGCCAAAAGGCTCCGTCCATGCCGGATTGACAAACACACCCCTTTTGCTTGCAGCCACACGATACAGCTCCGGAACTTCATATTCGAAGTCGTGCTTTTTGGGAATCGCCATCTTGCCGTATAGATCATATTTGTCCATGAGCAGCAGCATACGGGTCAGTACATCTCTCTCGTTTTCTTCCATTGTCTCGATATCTTTCCGAATCCCCGCAAAAACCGCCAGATTGGCTACGGCTTGAAGTCCTCGGTCTTCGCCGTAAGCTTTGATAAGCCCGGAAATGTTTTTACGTTCGTCCGGTCGAGATAAAGCCAGGATCAGCGGTTTGTCGGGATGGGAAAAAAAACGGTTCAACTCCTGTAAAATAGAGGCCTGAGCATACATCTCCGCTTCGGACTTCTCACTCTCAGGTAGAATATCGTGATAATAGGGGTAAAATTTGTCGAGATTAAGCCCCGGCGGTATAACCTGAAAATCAGGCAGATCACCGTGTTGATACATGCCATACTGGTCATTAACTTCCTGAGTCGTACTTGCGACAATCAGATCCGTATATTTCAGCAATTCTTCTTCAACAGCAATCCGGTGGTCGATTTTGTATTTTTTGTTGATCTCCGCTTCTTTCGAACCATCGTTCAGGAGCATTTGTTTTTTGGCCCTGCCCAGGGAATGACCGGTAAACACTAAGGGTATTCCGAAAATGCGTGACAGATGCATGGCCACATACCCGGCATCAGGATAATGACCGTGGACAATGTCCGGAATGGTATTTTCGCGTTTGATGAATTTAATGGTCTTGTCAATATATTCGTCCAGGTGAGGCCATAAAAGTTCTTTCCGGAAGTACTTGCGGCCGCCGCACTGAATTCGAACGATCCGGAATTTCTTATTTACTTTTTCAATGGGTTGGGAATAGTCTTCAGAAACCTTTTTGTCCACAATCAGCCGAGTGAAAAGATCGATTTTTCCAACCTCTTTAGCCCGGCTTAAGTGGCGGCAGAGTTCAATGACATAGTTTATCTGTCCACCGGTGTCTGCATCACGGCCAAGCTCCATCCTTTCGGACCTCAGCAGACCGTGAATGCTGAACATTTGGATGTAAAAACCTTTGGAAGGCATATTATCCTCAATTTTCAATCATTTCCTTTATAAGTTCATAAGACTCCTGGGACTCGGGAATGGCACCTCTAATTTCACAAATGCGCGATGCAAACATGGATGCAATGGACAATATTCTTGCAGGTTCCCATCCTTTAATAATTCCTATGGCCAGCATTGAAGAATAGGCATCTCCGGCGCCCACAGTATCGACGATCGACGAAACACGGTTTATTTTTGCTTGGAAGTGACCGTCTTTGGTGTATAATTCGCTTCCCTTATCTCCTCTGGTTATTGCCACAATTTTCAATGCGTATTGATCCATTAAAAAGTGAATAAATGCGTCGTTATTTTTTGAAAATCGAAAGATTCTTTTACATTCATCAAGTTCTTGTGTATTAAGTTTCAGTATATCGGCGTGTTCCAGGGAAGTGAGGATCACCTTTTCAGAATAACAGTCCGGCCGCAAATTGATATCATAAAAGCAAACGGTATCAGGACGTCGGTTCTCCATGAATCTTTGAATGTTCTCGAATCCCTGTTTACTTCTTTGTACCAACGTTCCGAAATAAATAAAGTCGGCCATATCAATGAGAGTTGAATGCTCTTTTGGAAGATAATTGATATAATCATAAGCCACATCGGTGTTGATGTGAAAGGTCGGGTTGCCTGATGAACTGAGTTGAACGATGACCGTGCCAGTATCATATTTGTCATCAATTTGGATGTCATCGACGTTAAAATGATGATGCTCCAATATGTTTAAGATCTCTTTTCCATGGGTATCGTTTCCAATACGTGAAATATAGCGCACCGGGAATCCGAAATTTTTGAGATGATAGGCGAAATTAAACGGTGCCCCGCCAAGCTGCTTTTCTTTTTCAAATACATCGAATAAGATTTCACCGACAACGAGTATCACTTTATAACCTCTTTGGTATCACTATATTGGGAAACTCGCCCTTTTTGTGAATGGTTGCTTTATTTAAAAATTCTTTTTTATTTTTCGAATGTCTTCAATGAAGCTGTTTATCTCGTCAAGCAAAGCTTTCTGTTCCGATATGATCAAATCCATGTATTTATTTAACTCTGGAAAAGATGGTGTATCAGCGTCCATGGATTTTTTTTGAATGTCGCTGATATGGTTTATTAATTTTACAACATCTTCTTGATCAATGGATTGAAATGAACCCAAACTGACAAATTTATCCTTTAAGTTAACAACCGTATTATCGTCTAATTTTTTTTCAACAGATGCCAACATTAAGAGTTTAATGGCCAATTTGGCATCCATTTTTGAGCA
>JAQBBE010000096.1:0-3275 GCA_032126435.1 Desulfobacterales bacterium
TAAAAGCATTTTTTGCCTTTCTTTCCGTATTTTTTAAGGCCTTCGTCTAAAAAGCGCCTTATGGCTTCGGAGCGGGAAGGGATGCCATTTTCATAAAAGAACTTCCCCTACTCCACCCCCAAACATTTACAGGACGACCGGGTTAGATATTGAGTGCGGCTGCGGTAGCACTCCTCAGCGCCGAACCAAGATTGCCCGGTGACGCTGCATCGCCTACCGCCATAACTTGCTTGACTTTACCCCTAAGCCGGTGTAGCAGGCTGTCTTCCGGCTCGGCATTAATAGAAAAAATCACCGTATCGGCCGTCAGCGTAAACGGATGGCCGTCCTTTTTTCTCAGGTGAACACGGTTGTCTTCGATCGATGTTATCTCGGTTTCGGTATAAATGACGACCCCTTTTTCTGAAAGCCGCGACAAGAGCCGTTCCTTTGGAATTTTTTTCATTCTATGAAGCACCTGCGGCAATATTTCCACGACCGTCACCTGTGTTTCCGGGCCGGCCAGCCAATCGGCGGTTTCACAGCCGATGTCGCCGCCGCCGACAATTACGATCTTTTGCCCGATCACGGACCTGTCTTCATAGACTTTTCGAACCTCCGTGACCCAATCTGAATCGATGCCGGGGATGTCGGGCAAACCCGGCCGGGAACCGGTTGCCACAATGACCACATCCGGAGCCAAAGCCAATATTTCCGAGACTTCCGACGGTTGTCCGCAGCGGACTTTGACCCCGCTTTTATCAAGACAATGGCTTAGATAGCGCACGAGATCGGAGTTGTCTTGTTTAAAAGGTGCTATGCAGGACAGTCTGGCCTGCCCGCCGAGCTGCCCCTGCTGTTCCCATAGTTCCACCGCATGTTCTCTCCGGCTTGCCGTGATGGCCGCCTGGATACCGCTGGGCCCGCCGCCGATGACCAATACCTTCTTTTTCTCGGTTGCCGGAAAAACCTTCCATGAATATTCGTTTCCCGCAAAGGGGTTTACGCCGCAACATCTTCCGATGCCCGGAACACCTTTTTCAGCACAATCCTGGAGGCAGTAATTACAGCGCCGGATGTCCTCGACAAGACCGGCCGATGCTTTTAACGGAAGCTCAGGATCAGCGACCAGAGCCCGGGCCATACCGATAAAATCGGCCTTTCCCTGAGCGATGGCCGCATCAGCAATTTCAGGGCCGTTGATTTTACCGATGGCAACGACCGGTATGGTGACGAAGGCTTTGATCCGGGCCGCCAAATCGATCAAAGGCCCTGGAGGACTGTCATTGGGAGGTATGGTGATGAATTTGGTCGATTTGTTGCCGGCATTGGCCACGATGGCGTCAGCACCTGCCGCTTCCGCAAGGCCGGCAATTTTCCCGGCATCTTCAACCCCCAACCCGCCCGGTACAAACTCATCGCACACCAGTTTTACCATTACCGGGAAATCCCTGCCCGCCGTTTTCTTTACCTCTTGAATCAATCGCACCAAAAAACGGGCCCGATTTTCCAAGGGCCCGCCCAGTTCGTCATTTCGCTGGTTCAGCAGAGGAGAAAGCAGCTGGGCAATCAGATCACCGTAGCTCGCCTGAATTTCCACACCGTCATAACCGATCTCCTTTGCCCTCCGGGCGCCGTCGGCCATGATAGACAGTATCTCATCAGCCTCGTCAAGCGACATGGAATTCGCCAGTGAAACAACCCAGACGTCTCCTTTTTTCTTGGCACCGGGCACTGTTTCCCTGAAAGTTCTCTCCCTGGGATAGTTCAGATGCATAAAGGCCTTGGAGCCTTCTTGGTGTATGACGTCGATAAGTTCCGATAGACCCCCGGCATATTCTTCGAGATCAAAGCGAAGTTGGTTAGGACCTTTATAGGCTCTGGGATAATCCAGGCACGGTGACTCCAAAACGATCAGGGCAACGCCGCCTTGAGCCCTGGCCCGGTAAAATTCCAGCATCTTTGAATTCACCTTGCTTTCTGTGGCGTATTTTGTGGGAAAAAGGGGCATAATGATTCTGTTTTTCAGGCGGCATTCACCCATACCGCCCGCGGAGAAAAGATTGGGAAAGTTCATTTTTCAAACCTTTCTGATGTGTTGATATGGGGTTATTTGGATAGCGATCGGGTTCAAAAACCAAGAGATATCGTCATGTTAAGCGTCCAAAGATTGCCGATTTCTCAATTTCGGACTCGAAAACCCTCATAGACATATTATTGCTGATTTATCTGATAAATCAAGCCTTTTTAGAGACCGGCGCGCGCAAAGGGGGCCAAACTGGACCCTTGAATTCTTGAATCCTTTTAAAATCATCAACTCTTTTGGAGATGATCCAATATTTACAAACTCGTAAAAAGTCTTTTGTGAGCGATATCTGATCATTTGAAGATCCAGTGTTTCAAACGGTGATGCGTTAAAAAATTTAGGCGTTAAAAACTTGCCTTCAATAAGATTAATAGCCACACGTATTAATAGATTAAATGGATGCCCATTTTCTTGAAGGTGGTCCAATCAACACCCTCAATTAAGGAGTTGCATTTAGAAATATAATACTTTAAAGTGTATTTGTGGACAGGCAAATTATTTTAATTTTATCAAGGAGGATAAATTATGAAACATGTTGCACTTTTACTGAGTATAGTCTGCCTATTTGTTTTCGTTTCGTGTGGGCAGGGCGATAAAACTGAAAAAGCAACTGTCAGTGAACCTGAAAAAGCTGTTGAGATGGTAAAAGAGAAGGCCGGAGAAACGACCGAGATGGCAAAAGAAAAGGTCGAAGAAACGACCGAGATGACAGAAGAAAAGACCGAAGAAGCTACCGAAATGGTAAAAGAAAAGGCCGAAGAAGCTACCGAAATGGTAAAAGAAAAGGCTGAAGAAGCTACCGAAATGCCAAAAACAAAGACGGAGTAATGGAGTCACGTACAGTATCGTTCTGTTAAAGAAAACGACTCTTTATCGAAATTTTTTCCGTGTCGTTTTGTTAAGCAAACGGTAGCACAAAATCATGGGGTTCATGAAGATGGGGAAAACAATCTTATTTTCCCCATCTTCATAGCATTATGGCTATGGTTTCCTGATCTGATATTCAAAAATTTAGCCGTAAGGCTAAACAAATCCATTTTTTTAATCCAAGCAAATGATAGGGTTGACCCCAATACTCCCTTATTCCAATATTTCCTTCACCCGCCCAACTTCACCACTTTCTAAACGGACTTTAATGCCATGAGGGTGAGTCGGCGATTTTGTCAGAATGTCTTTCACTATACCTTCCGTTAATTTTCCGGATCGCTGG
>JAQBBE010000097.1:0-2730 GCA_032126435.1 Desulfobacterales bacterium
GCGCTTCATCCATGCCGTCTCCGAGTTTAATCCCGGTCATATGGGAAAGTTTGCGCATGAGATTGGCGGCCTGTTTTGGATCATCCTCATTGATTTTATCCGCTTCACTGGCCAGCATCTGCATGGCTTGTTCCATTTTACCGCTATCGAATGGAAGATCATCCATATCGCCGTCTTCCTTTGCTCGTCCGGTAAACGCCACCACAGAAATCTGTTTTTCAAGTGTTTTTATTTTGCATTTTGGGCACTTGGGCTTTTTTGTCGTATTGACGGTTTTGGAAAAAAAGTTAAAAAGCGTATTGCAGTCTTTACAATAAAATTCATAAATTGGCATGGTATCACCTCATTTATTGTTTTTTCTGCTGTTTTTTCTGTATTTTTGCCCATGTATCACGCAGTGTGACCGTACGGTTGAATACAAGGGATTTGCCAGAAGATTCCACAGGATCGACACAGAAATAACCCAGCCTTTCGAACTGGTATCTGCTACCCGGCTTTGCATCCGCCAGGCTGGGTTCGACAAAAGAAGACAGGGTCTTCAGAGAGTTTGGATTTAAATGTGTCTTAAAATCGACATCTTTATCATCATCCGGATTTTCTTTCAAAAACAGATGATCGTACAGGCGTACTTCTGCTTTGATGGCGTGGGCCGCCGAAACCCAGTGCAACGTCGCTTTGACCTTGCGCCCATCCGGGGATGATCCACCAAGGGTCTTTGGGTCGTACGTGCAATGCAGCTCAATCACCCGGCCGGTTTTTTCGTCCTTAACCGCCTTTACGCAAGTGATAAAATACGCGTAACGCAATCGCACTTCGCGACCGGGAGCCAAACGGAAGAACTTTTTCGGCGGATCTTCCAGAAAATCATCCTGTTCGATGTAAATGACACGTGAAAAAGGAATTTTCCGTGTGCCCATGGCCGGATCCCCGGGATTGTTCAGCGCGTCGAGTTCTTCAACCTGATCTTCCGGATAATTATCGATGACCACCCTTAAGGGGCGCAGAACCCCCATGACCCGTGGCGCCTGTTTGTTCAGGTCTTCTCTGATACCGAACTCAAGCAGTGCAATGTCCACCATACTGTCCCGCCGGGCGACACCGATGCGTTCACAAAAGTTTCGGATCGATTCCGGCGTATAGCCGCGTCTCCTTAGACCGCTTATGGTCGGCATTCGAGGATCGTTCCATCCTGAAACATATCCCCCTTCGACCAATTCCACAAGTTTGCGCTTACTCAAAACGCTATAGCTGAGATTAAGGCGTGCGAACTCGATTTGCTGGGGATGACAATTCACATCCAGTTCGTCGAGTATCCAGTCGTACAATTGACGATTATTTTCAAATTCCAGGGTGCAAAGAGAATGGGTAATCCCTTCTATAGAGTCTGAAAGACAATGTGCAAAATCGTACATGGGATAAATACACCAAGTGTCTCCGGTTCTGTGATGCGGGACCCGTCGAATCCGGTAGAGCGTCGGATCACGCATCACCACGTTTGGGGAGGCCATGTCGATTTTAGCGCGAAGTACGTGGGCACCGTCTTTGAATTCCCCTGCCCGCATGCGTTGGAACAGGTCCAGATTTTCTTCAACTGACCGTGTGCGATAAGGACTGTCTTTCCCGGGCATGGTCAGCGTGCCGCGGTTTTCTCTGGTCTCATCGGCGCTCAGGCTGCAGACATAAGCCTTGCCGCCTTTGACCAACTGTACCGCATATGCATACAGTTGTTCAAAATAGTCAGATGCATAGAAAAGCCGGTCATCCCAATGGAATCCAAGCCACTGAACGTCTTCTTTTATGGATTCCACATATTCAACCTCTTCTTTGCTGGGGTTGGTATCATCGAAACGCAAATTACAAATACCCCCCTCATGTTCTTCGGCAATGCCGAAATTGATACAGATGGATTTGGCGTGTCCGATGTGAAGATAACCGTTTGGTTCCGGTGGAAAACGGGTGACAACACGGCCGTCGTTTTTATTGTTTTTTAGATCTTCGGCGATGATATTTCGGATAAAATTAGAAGCAGGGGTGGACTCGGGTTTGGTCATATCAAAAGTTCCATTCTTTTCTTATTTTTAGGTTTATTTGCAAATTTTGTCCTTTTTGTGGCAAAACTTTTTTCTTCTCGCCAAAAAGACACCAAGACACTAAGAACGAATAACAAAATAAAATCCTTCGTGTCTTTGTGCCTTGGTGGCAAATATTTTTGGTTCCGGCTTGTCCGGGTTAGGGGTTATCGAAAAGTGCCGGGGCTTTGCGCAGGCAGTCCACCACACGGCGTTGACCGATTGTGATCAAAATGTCGAACATCCCCGGGCCGGCCAGCTGACCGGTAACCGTAGTTCGAATGCCGTTGATTAACACTCCCGGTTTGATTTCAAGCGTTTCAGCCATTTCGCGAATGACGCTTTCGGTCTCCGCGGTCGTAAAGGACTCCAGTCCCTCAAGACGATCCGCCAGCATCGGCAGCCATTTTTTGAGCTGCGGGTGCTTGTAAATGTTTTTTTTCAGGGCTATGGATTCTATGGGAAAGTCGTCTGAAAAATAGGCCCGGCCACGATCGACAAAATCGGTTGTAACATGAAAACGGCTCCGAATCAGTTCGAGGGTTTCCAGAAACCATCGGTGTTTGGCGTTTTCATACTCGGGGTCCCAAATCCCCGCCTTCTCCAGTTCAGCACGAACATAAGGCTCGATCTCTTCAACCGGTATGGTCCTCAGGTAATG
>JAQBBE010000098.1:0-5823 GCA_032126435.1 Desulfobacterales bacterium
AGTTCGATCATTGTGTTATCTCTTCGTTCAGATTGCAATTAAATACTTAAAACCAAAAGAATTATCTATTATAGAGAATAATGTCAATTTATTTTTTTATTAACAGAGTATCTTGCTTAACGGCACCATATTTGATATTTAAACTCTCTGCGTATGACGCATAATGGCGTATGGTAATATTTACTTTTTTAAGTTTGAAAGATATGGCAAAAGACAAAAGAACATCTCAAGTACTCAAAAAGCGCGCTAGAAAGGACCGAAGGAGGGGGGGTGCAAAGATTATCCGATGGTTTTTACTGGCATTTATTTTTACCGTAATATCCGGCGTCATCGGAGTTGCCGGCGTCTATTTCCATTTAAGCGAAAAGCTTCCTAAAATAGCAACCTTAAAGGATTACCGTCCCCCTGTCATTACAACGGTCTATTCGGACGACAACCGAAAGATCGCTGAATTTTTTAAAGAACGCAGAATTGTAATCCCGCTTTCCCAAATGTCCCCCATGCTGAAAAATGCATTTATCGCTGCCGAAGATGCAAGATTTTATACTCATAAAGGGATAGATATTTTGAGTATTATCAGAGCATTTTTTAAGAATATCGAGGCAGGGGCCATCGTTCAAGGCGGCAGCACAATTACCCAGCAGGTTGCCAAATCGTTTTTTTTGACCCCCCAAAAAAGCTATGCCCGCAAAATAAAGGAAGCAATCCTTGCATATCGCATTGATAGGAAATTTGCCAAGGAAGAAATTCTATTTTTGTATTTGAATCAGATTTACCTGGGGCACGGGGCTTATGGGGTAGAGGCCGCATCAGAGAATTATTTCGGAAAATCTGCTCAGGAATTGAATCTGGCTGAATGTGCGGTTCTGGCAGGTCTGCCCCAAGCACCGAGTAGATATTCACCGTTCAGGTATCCTGAAAGAGCAAAACAGCGCCAGATTTACGTTTTAAACCGGATGGTTGGAGAAGACTATATTAACAAACACCAGGCCACGGAAGCCATCAATAGAGTGCTGGATATTAAACCCAGGAGAAATATTTATATCGAAGAGGTCCCGGTTTATACGGAACACATAAGACGTTATATCTCAAATACATACGGTAATGACGTCCTGTACGAAGGCGGTCTCAAGATTTATGCCGCAGTAAATGTTGAGATGCAAAAGATTGCGCGGGAAAAGATTGAAGAGGGGTTGTCTGCACTCGATAAGCGCCAGGGATATCGGGGGCCGATAGCGCATCTTCCGCCGGAAGCGATCGAATCGTTTTCAAAAGCGCTTCAGGATGAACTTGATATGGCACCCCTTGAAGACGGCCGGATCGTAAACGGTGTTGTTATAGAAGTCAATGACAAGAACGATACGGCCATTGTTCGTATGGGAAAGGCCCTCGGCGTAATTAGAATCGAGGATATGCGTTGGGCAAGAAAGCCGGATCCTGAGATTGCCTATTATGAAGCCAGAGTTAAACATCCCGGAGAAGTTCTAAAGGTCGGTGATGTGATACAGGTTAGGGTTAAACAAAAAATTTTCAATACCGACCGATGGTGGCTGGTTCTGGAACAGGCGCCAAAGGCTCAAGCCGCTCTGCTTTGCATTGAGTCGGAAACCGGGTACGTAAAGGTCATGGTCGGGGGGCTGGATTTTAGAGAGAGCCAGTTTAATCGCGCGGTTCAGTCGCGGCGTCAGCCGGGTTCAGCGTTTAAGCCTATCATTTACGCATCGGCGCTTGATAAAGGATACACACCTGCAACGACCATCATCGATTCTCCGATTGTGTATCAGGACATAGATCACGACTTTACATGGAAGCCCAGGAACTACAAGGAAAGATTTTACGGGCCAACACTTTTTCGGGATGCCCTTGCAAAATCACGAAATGTCGTTACCATTAAGATATTAAAAGATGTCGGCATCGATTATGCTATTGATTATGCTCGAAAACTTGGAATTACGTCAACCCTGAGCAGGGACCTTTCAATAGCCTTAGGATCTTCGGGTGTATCTTTGCTCGAGCTTGTTCGGGCCTATTCGGTTTTTAACAATCTCGGCTACCTTGTAAATCCTGTCTTTATCACAAAGATTTTGGACAGGGATGGAAATGTCATCGAAGAAGCCGAACTTGTCAGGGAAAAGGTCATCGAAGAGAGTACCGCCTATATCATGACCAGCCTGCTTGAGGGTGTGGTCAAACATGGAACCGGCCGCAGGGTCATGGCGTTAAACCGGCCGGTGGCAGGCAAGACCGGCACGACAAACAATCTTCATGATGCCTGGTTTGTGGGGTATTCGCCACGATATACAACCGGAACATGGGTGGGCTTTGATGATGAGACCTCCCTTGGGAAGGGAGAAACCGGCTCCAAAGCGGCCAGTCCCATATGGCTCGGCTTCATGCAGAAGATCCTGGCAGGCAAGCCCGTCAGGGTTTTTCAAGTGCCCGAGGGGGTTGTCTTTTCAAACATTGATGCTGAAACAGGTTTTTTGCCGATTCCTGAGTCGAAAAAGACCATTTTTGAATGCTTTAAGGAAGGGACCGTTCCCACCGAATACTCCAAGAAGCCGGATTCGATGACGGAGCCGGAACAGTTTTATAAATCGGATATGTGATAACTGGATGTCGGATAATGGTTTCAGAATACAGGCAAACAGTCCGCATTTTTTTCGCTCCATGGACCTGAAAAATTTTTTCGAAACGGCTCAGCGTCCCCTACAAAAAAGCTTTCACTGTTTCTCTATGATTTAAATGCATTTTCCCTGATTAAATCAGAAACGTGTCTGGTTAACGTCAGCACTTTTGTTGTTAGATCGATGCTCAGTGAACCCGTTCCACAGCTCGGCGTTATTAACGTCTGCGCCAGTATGGTGGATTTTTCTATGCCGAGCGCCGCTATCTCCCTGACTTGATCTTCCCATTTAGCGACAAGGGATTCAGAAGTTTCTTTTTCAATGTCGTCGCTGTTTAAAGTGGGAACGATCCCCCAGGCCAATATTCCCCCGCGTTCGATAAAACCCTTGAGATGATCCGGATACAGCATCAACTTATCGAAAAAAGCGTATGCGTCAAAGCTGATGATGTCGGCATTGGATTCCAGAAGCAGGGACCAGTCGGCATTGGCACAAACATGGATTCCAGCCATGCCGTTCTCGTTATGAACAGCGTCGATTACCTCTTCAAAACATTTTTCCACTTGTTTGCGGGAGATGCTTATCATGGCAGAAGAACCGAATCCGGCCAGTGCCGGTTCATCAAAAAAAATAATGGACGGGCATCCAAATTCTGAAAGACTTTTCACCTGCCACCTGGCTTTTTGGGCCAGAAGCTTCACGGCCGCATCCCTAAGTTGTTCGTTGTAAAAAATCGCCTTCCCGTTTTCATCGGTTAATCCCAACCCGAAGGTTATGGGACCGGTGATTTGCCCTTTTAACGCTATCGGGCGATGGGAAAGGTGCCGGAGATGCGCAATAAATGCAAAAAATCCTTCGGCGGTATCGGTGGTCATGGTAAACCTGGAACCGTCCAGATCCGTTTCTCCTTCGCTTACAGATATATAGTCTTTGTAAAACCCTAACAGATCATCATCAAAAGATGGATCAGCGGTATTGACAAAGGATTTGTCCTTCTCAATGGCAAGGCCCGGAAAGCCCGGCAGAAATTGGGCGACCATTCCTTCTTTTCTATTCATCGGCAATTGAACCCATAGGGGTATTTGGGGCGTATATTTAAAAACCAGTTCAACGCTTTCCGCATGATCATGCAGCGGAAGGCTTCCGATCAAGACCGGGAGACAATTTGCCTGAAAGTTTCTTAACATGAATAAACATCCTTATAAGTTCGGTTGCGTGTTTTTTAATCTTGAGAAACCTGTTCCCCATTGCGGGAGTCGCAAACAATTGGTTATGCTGATAGATTATTCGAGGGAAAAAATGGAATGATGGAGTGATGGAATGATGGGTTGTGGACTGCCACAAACTTCATAAGATACATGGGCATTTTAATATTCCCAAATTAGGCAACGTTCCGAGTTTTGGCCCAATATTCCAGTATTCCAGTATTCCAATATTCCAATATTCCAGCCTTCCAACCACGCGCAATGAGATGTTAATCAACCTCTTATGGGATGAACCCAAAGCCGGATCCTTTGCAGTAATTACCACGACTAATATCACTTTACAAGACATAGAAAAAAACAAACGGTTGAATATTAAAATGGATAAAATTCCTTGGCGGAAATCCTGCCTTGCGAGGCTGCAGAGAGCTTCTATTGAGGCGTTTCAAAACTCCGTTGGAATAGATTGACACGCAAATACCCAGGTGTTATTATGCTCTTAATTTTGCATCCTTTATGTCAAAAAAACAGGATGTGCAGGGAGTTGCCGAGCGTGTCTAATATTATCCAACTTGACGACAAACTGAAGCACACAAAAGAAAAAAAAGCTGAAATAATAAAAAAGCGTAAAATTCTGGCGGTTCAGAAAGTTTTTCAATGCACACAGTGTGCTTTCAAATGTGAGAAATGTGGTACACAGATTCATCCGGATGAACCCGGTAAACAAAGATTCATCGACGATCTCAGGGCACCCTTCCGATTTTGTGAGAGTTGTACCGAGGAATATATCGATTACACTGAACGGGTCAAAGGAAAGGGAAATCCAGAATATTACTGGCACAACGATATTTGGCTCGAATTATGGAGGAAATGGGTCGATTATCAGGGGGTTATCGACAGATATTTAAAATCAAAAGAGTTTAGGCAACTTTTGGAGGAACTTAAAGACAAAACCTGATTCTTGCATGAAAATTGTTGAGAAAAAAATAGATTTATCAAATTGGAGGGGCGTATGTTTGGAATTGGAATGCCGGAACTTATTATAATACTTGTTATTATCCTGATTATTTTTGGTGCCGGTAAACTTCCGGAAATTGGGGCGGGCATGGGCAAGGCCATAAAAAACTTTAAAGGTGCTACCGCGGAATCTGAAAAAATAGAGCCCGACAAGATTGAAGAAAACAAAGAATCTTAGGGCTCGCGCAAAAATAACTTCATATTTTTGCATCTCACCTTCAGCCCATCTTTGACCGATACCTCACTCGCAAAATCCGCGAAATAGCTCGCTATTCCTGTGGTTTTGCTCTCTCGGATCGGCCAAACCTGAACCAAATCTGAGCGCCAATTCTGCGAAGTTATTTTTTCGCGAACCCTTAGCTTCTAAAAAAATCTCTCCCACAAAAACATACCGGTAATAATTGTAGTATCCGCGTATAGTTCGCACAATACGAGGGACGTTGAGCTATAAACCTATGCGTCAGCCCTGTTTGGTTAATTCGAACTTTATCCGCGATTGAATTATAAATTCAATGCCTTATCTAATATCAACCCACCAAAGTTAAATGCCGTGTCGATTCGATTTCAATAAAGGCTTAAAAAGGGATATCATCATCCTGTCTGTCCGCCAGCGGTGGCTTCGAGTATTGAGTCGTTTCTGATGGATCAGAAGACCTGTAGGCATCGGCGGGTTCCTTAGCGCCGAGGAACTGTACATCAGATGCGACAATTTCGGTGGTGTATCGAGTTACGCCGTCTTTTTCCCACGATCTCGTCTGGAGCTTGCCTTCCACGTAAACCTGCTTCCCTTTTGACAGGTATTCGCCACATATTTCACCCAGTCTGCGCCAGGCAACGATGCGATGCCATTCGGTACGTTCTTTCTTTTCGTTGGTCGCCTTATCCGTCCATTTTTCAGACGTTGCAATGTTGAAATTGGCAACAGCGGTACCGTCGGGTGTATAACGAACTTCAGGGTCGCTGCCCAAATGGCCGAT
>JAQBBE010000099.1:0-2867 GCA_032126435.1 Desulfobacterales bacterium
ATCCAATGCGGGTGCTAAAAGCACCATCTTGTCAAAACACACATCCGGATGCGATGCAAACAGGTCGGCACCGATCAACCCTCCCAGGGAAAAACCGACAAAAAACAAGGAGACTTTTTTTTCATCACTCCGCTTTCTCGCGTGGCAATATGCCCGGTATGTTTCATCCATCCATAATTTATACGATACGGTTTTAAAGGCTTCAATCCGGGCTTCACTGCTGTCAACATTGACTTCATGAGAACAATTTCGTCCATGTCCCCGCAGCGATAAATTTAACACATCGATTCCGGAATCCGTGAGCAGTGTAATAATGGATTCCATTTTGCAAGGCCGCAGATTCAGCCCGTGAATGACCAATGCCACACCGTTTATTTTATCCGGGGTTCCGGCTTTAAACCAGCCAATGGAGTTATCTTCCGTCGGTGAAGTCCGTGCGTCATGGAGGGGGTTCACGTGGTCCTGGGATTTAGGTCTGCTCTGCCCACCTGAAGAACAATGGGCGTTAAGCATCGAGGCGAACAGGATAAGACCCCATGACATTAAGACAAATAACTTTCCATTGAAGATCCCCCGAAACCCCTTTGAAACGGGATCTCCGCCCCGGTTAAACAGAAAAGGCAGATAGGTTTCACGGGGTAAACTTTGCTCCGACACGCTGCGGGAACGCTTTCCAATCAGGTATTCTGTCATTTTTTTTATCTCTCTCTTCCCATGGCCCCGTTGAAATGGGATCGATGCCACGCCTGTAATTCCTCTGAATTTATAGCAGATTTCGAAACAAAATCAACGTATTTTGGGAACTAACGTTTTTAGAAAACAAACCCTTGCCACCTTAAGACCTCAAATCCTTGGACCCTCTTCCCCAACTAAATTGGAGAAGAACCGTTTGAGATAGCTTGTTGATTTGACAGAATCTGATTTCTCAGATATGGGTCTTCGGTAAAAAACGCATGCGTATGAGCCATCAGCCATCTAATATTTTATTTGTTTGCTTGGGAAATATTTGCCGGAGTCCTTTTGCTCAAAGCCTTTTCACAAAGCTTGCGGATCAAAAAGGGCTTAAAGGCGTTCATGCAGAATCTGCAGGTTTACTTGCGCTTCACGGAAATTCGGCCACTTTTCTTGCACAAAAAGTTGCGGCCGAATACGGTGTCGATTTAACCGAGCACAAGGCAAAACTTGTATCTGAAAAACTGGTGAACGGATCAGACCTGATCCTGGTCATGGAAAAGTCCCACAAGGATACACTCCTAACCACCTTTCCAGGAGCAGCAGACAAGGCTTTTTTAATAAGGCATTTTGCACGCTTCGGCTCACGAAACCGCGGCATTGCCGATCCCTACGGACTTCAATACGACGCATACCGTTTTTGTTTTCTCGATATCGAGGATGCGGTTTTGGGCCTTTTGGAGTTTCTTTCCATACGCTAAAATATACCCCGTCACCCCTTTATCCTGCCGGATAAATATATTGCTGGACAAATTCAGGGGACGTGTTCAGGAATGATTTGAAAAACAGATCACCATCGATGGATAAGGAAAAACCCTATGAGACCCCTGGTTGGCGTCGCAATCATCGTTGTCAAAGACTCTAAGATTCTTCTTGGGAGACGTGTGGGTTCACACGGACCCGGCACTTGGCAGTTTCCAGGCGGCCATTTAGAATTCAAAGAGTCCATAGAAGATTGTGCCAAAAGAGAACTTTTCGAAGAAACGGGTCTAAAAATACGAAATCTCAGATTTGGACCCTATACCAACGATATTTTTGAGGCGGAAGATAAGCATTATATCACCCTATTTGTCATCGCAGAATACGATTCGGGTGTATTAACGGTAAAAGAGCCTAAAAAATGTGACCAATGGGATTGGTTCAGCTGGTTACAACTGCCGGAACCTAAATTTTTGCCCATCCAAAATTTGCACAAGCAAAAATTTAATTTAAACGACTGGTTAACAAAAACACCGCTATCATTTCAGGCCGCCAATCCAAAATAACACGTCACGGAAAGAAGGCAAGGTTCATGTCGTCTTGAAGAAAGCGGTATGACCGGAAAGTGAATGTATAAGAATTCTCCCGTGAAAAGCAGCTTCCCAATGAATTAAAACAGACTTCAGCGTCAGGGGGATCTTGCAGGTTCTATTGCGGAAAAAGGGCCATTTATGAATGGAAACTAATTAATTCCATACCCTTTCAGTTTTATCTGCAGGGTCCGGCGGCTGATACCCAGTATCTTTGCCGCATGGGTTCGATTACCTTCGGTCTCCTCCAGCGTTCTTATGATCATCTGTTTCTCAACTTCTTTGAGAGATCTTCCCGGCGTGAGATCGATTTCAGATTTTGCCACCTCCGGATCCAGGGCCCGCAAGACATCAGAAAATTCGTCAGGGGTTATCATATCTCCGCGGGCCATAATCACTGCGCGTTCCACCATGTTTTCAAGTTCTCGGACATTCCCGGGCCAGTCGTAACGCATGAGCAAATCGGTTGCACGGGGCGTAAATCCCTTGATAAGCCTACGGTTCTTTTCCGCATATTGTTTAAGGAAAAAATCTGTAAGTAGTGGAATGTCTTCTCGCCGTTCGCGCAAGGGTGGTATGCTGAGGGTGACCACATTGATTCGATAAAAAAGATCTTCGCGGAAACGGCCGTCCTGAATTTCTTCGTCCAGATTCCTGTTGGTTGCAGCGATCACACGGGTGTCTATCCGAACAGTATTCGAGCTGCCTACGGGTTCGAACTCGCGTTCCTGAAGCACACGAAGGATCTTGGCCTGTGTTTGAGGCGCCATCTCTGCGATTTCGTCCAGGAATATGGTTCCCTGATGCGCCCGTTGAAAGCGGCCCTGCCGATATTTCAGCGCCCCG
>JAQBBE010000100.1:0-11547 GCA_032126435.1 Desulfobacterales bacterium
AGAGACCGCCTACGCGCCCTTTACGCCCAATAAATCCGAATAACGCTTGCACCCTCCGTATTACCGCGGCTGCTGGCACGGAGTTAGCCGGTGCTTCCTTTAGTGGTACCGTCAGTGAAGGATGGTATTATCATCCATCAAGTTCTTCCCACTCGACAGAGCTTTACGACCCAAGGGCCTTCATCACTCACGCGGCGTTGCTGCGTCAGGGTTTCCCCCATTGCGCAAAATTCCTCACTGCTGCCTCCCGTAGGAGTCTGGACCGTGTGTCAGTTCCAGTGTGGCTGATCATCCTCTCAGACCAGCTAACCATCGAAGCCTTGGTAGGCCATTACCCTACCAACAAGCTAATGGTACGCGGGCTCATCTCCAAACAGTAGCTTACATGTAGAGGCCACCTTTGATCCAAAAAACCGATGTTTCAAAGATATTATCCGGTATTAGCTCGCCTTTCGGCGGGTTATCCCCGATTCGGAGGTAGATTACCCACGCGTTACTCACCCGTGCGCCACTTTACTATCTTCTGCAAGCAGAAGAGTTCTCGTGCGACTTGCATGTGTTAAGCACGCCGCCAGCGTTCATTCTGAGCCAGGATCAAACTCTCCAATTAAACACGATAATTGCAACTGATTTGCGGCAGATGCAATTAATTAACTATGAGACCTAACTCACAAGCTGTCACTATTTAGTTTTCAAAGATCAAGAACGCCGTTAAAATATAACGACTTTTAATTGCATTGGCAAAAAACAATAAGCACATTTATTATATTATTTTAATCCAATTTGTCAATGTTTTTTTTAATATTTTCCCGCCAATTTGAGCCAAGATTTTCAATCTGTTTAAATCGAACGGAAACAATACTTCTAAAATTAATCGTTAACTTTGTCAAGCATTATTTTTAATTATTTTAATTTTATGATACTTTTTTTTTCCTGCTCTTAACAGTATTTCCTGGTCAACAATATCTCGCTCGGTTAACAGATCGTCAAACGATTCTATCCGTTGGCCGTTAACATAGGCCCCTCCCTGCTCAATGAGCCTTCTGGCCGCACTTCCCGAGCTTGCAAGACCGACCATCTGATAGAGTTTGAAGGCCGGAATCCCCTCTTTGAACCGATCTATTTTTATATTTGAATGCGGGGTCGAATCAACACTCCCTGCCGCTTCAATCTCTAAGGCCGGTAAAACATCACCATTTCGATGGATCGAACTTGACGGCAAAATGTCTTTAGGAACAACTTGAGTGCCAAATTGGCTTTTAGCATCATTATATGCATTGATCGCCGCTTCCTTTCCGTGAGCAATCTTAGTGGTTTCAAATGCCAGGGCAACCTTAGCGCTGTTTAAATCGGCACCGCTTAATTTCTCAAGCTCCTTGATCTCTTCTATGGGCAAAAATGTGAAAAGAGCCATAAATCTGGCTACATCTCTATCATCTGTATTTACCCAGTACTGATAATAATTGTATGGCAACGTTCTGGCCGGATCAAGCCACACAGCCCCTTCTGCTGTTTTACCCATCTTAGCACCGCTGCTGGTGGTTATCAAAGGAAAGGTAATCCCAAATGCAGTTTTTTGGCGGACCCTTCGAATCAATTCAATTCCGGCAACAATATTGCCCCATTGATCGCTTCCGCCCATCTGCAATCTGCATGCGTGATGATCATAAAGCTCCAAAAAATCATATGCTTGCAAAAGCATATAATTAAATTCAATAAAATTGAGTCCCTCTTCGGATTCAAGACGCATTTTATAGCTTTCAGCCTTTATCATACGATTCACAGAGAAATATCGGCCAAAATCTCTTAAAAATGGAATATATTCCAGTTTAGTCAACCAGTCGGCATTGTTCAACATCAGCGCCTTTCCCTCTCTGAAATCAAGAAATCGGGAAAGCTGTTTTTTGATGCCAGCGGCATTTTCTTCAACCATCTCGGGGGTCAGCAACTTCCGCATCTCGGTCTTTCCACTCGGGTCCCCCACCAGGCCTGTACCGCCGCCCACAAGGGCTATCGGCCGATGTCCGTGTCTTTGCACGTGTGCCAGCGACATGATCGGGACAAGGCTTCCAACATGGAGACTGGATGCTGTCGGGTCAAAACCGATATAACACGTGGCCCGTTCGGCTTCGAGATAATTTCTCAGTTCTTGCTCATGGGTGGTCTGGTCTATAAATCCTCGTTCTTTAAGGACATCGATTAAGTTCGCCATATGGTAATCCTCTTAAAAAATAGGAAATGGGAATTAGAAAATAGAAAATATATAACCACAAATGGACGCAAATGTAATTAGAAGATGAGAAGGTCTCGGAAAACAGGAAGTTAAGAAGGTTAGAAGGTCGGAGACTCTCGTACATGCCAATCTTCCCACCTTCTCACCTTCTTGCTCTTCACCTTCTTACCTTCTTATTTTTCAAAATACTTGTGCTTATTCGTGTTCATCCGTGGTTTCCCTTATCCTCTTTTCTCTTTCCTATTTCTGGATTAAATGTTTTGGTTTTTGGTGCTTGAAATTTGTATTTTTAAACACAGGGGCTCTTATTTGTTTGCATACTCAACCGCCCTGGTCTCACGAATCACCATTACTTTGATTTGACCTGGAAAGGTTAACGACTCTTCAATTTTTTTAGCAACATCTCTGCTGAGAAGGGTTGCCTCTTCATCAGAAATAATCCCGCTTTCCACAATAACCCTTAGCTCTCTCCCGGCTTGAATTGCATAAGTGTTTGAAACCCCTTTAAATGAATTTGCTATGTTTTCAAGGTCTTCCAATCTTTTTATATAGTTTTCAAGCAATTCTTTGCGAGCCCCCGGCCTGGCCCCCGACAATGCGTCTGCAGCTTGTATCAGCAAATCATACACCGAATCCGGCGGCACATCTTCATGATGGGCAGCAATCGCATGCACAATTTTAGGGGTTTCACCAAATTTTTTCGCCAACTTAGCGCCGATGATTGCGTGTGGCCCTTCAACCTCATGATCAATGGCCTTTCCGATATCATGCAGCAGCCCCATGCGTTTTGCCAGTTTAGGGTTAAGACCCAACTCAGACGCCATAATACCACCCAACACTCCAACCTCAACTGAATGTTGTAACACATTCTGGGCATAACTGGTGCGAAATTTTAACCGCCCGATATATTTAATAAGCTCGTTATGGATACCGTGAACGTCCAAATCAAAGGCCGCCTGTTCTCCAGCCTCTTTGATCGTCGAATCAACTTCTTTTTCTACTTTTTTCACGACATCCTCGATACGGGCCGGATGGATTCGACCGTCGGCTATCAATCGGATCAGTGAAAGCCTGGCAACTTCACGTCGAACCGGATTAAAACCTGACAAGATAACTGCCTCGGGGGTATCATCGATAATAAGATCGATCCCTGTTGCCGCCTCTATCGCACGGATATTTCGACCTTCCCTCCCGATTATTCTCCCCTTCATTTCATCGTTCGGGAGCTGAACCACCGACACCGTTCGCTCAGCAACAAAATCACCGGCGTATCTCTGAATCGCAGTCGCCATTATCTCTGCAGATTTTTTATCCGCCTGTTCTTTTGCTTCATTCTCTATCCTTTTTATTATTTTGGCGCCTTCATAACGCGCCTCGTTCTCCATGGCCCTGATAAGAAGCTCCTTGGCCTGATCCGCTGTTAAACCGGAAATCCTTTCGAGCTGCCGCTTCTGTTCTTCAATGAGCTCGTCGTATTTTTTCTCCTTTTGTTCGACCTCTTCCTCTTTCATGACAAACTTCTTTTCTTTCCGTAAAATATCCCGTTCCCGACGTTCGGCTTGCTCGAGTTTGCGTTCGATATTTTCCTCTTTTTGCATCAACCTTTTTTCTTTCTTTTTCAATTCAGATCGAGTGTCTTCGGTTTCAGCATCGAACTCGCTTTTCATTCTGAAAAGCCTGTCTTTAACCTCCAGCTTGGCCTCTTTAATCAACGTTCCAGATCTTAACTTTGCATCTTCTAATATTCGTGATGTCTCTTTTTCAGCCGCCTTAACTTTTTGAGCGACAATTAATCCTTTGACCCAAAAGGCAATTGCAAAACCTATAACAAATGCAACTATGCCGATTAATAAATTATATTCACTCATTATCCTTCTCCCTGGAAATGTTTATATCCTATCAACCCAGTTAAAGATTAATATGCATATCGTTAAGACATTACAAAACTGTCTCGTTTTGTCCGTTTAATTTTTTATATCAGACAAAAACGAAATTGCCTATTTTATGAGACGCCGTATAGAAAATCGTTTTATGAGGTAGATCGGAATGAGATTTTAAGGAGGAAAAAGGTAAGGCTATCTTTTCGATGTTTACTAAATTAAAAAACAGACGGGTACAGCAACAGGCCGAATAACTTTTTCAGCGCTTTTTCGGAATCTAAATTAAGCAGGACCCCTGCCACAATGCCGTGTTGGGAGGTCTTTGAACCATAAAAATAAAGTGGGTGCCTTTTAATTTCTTTAGGCTTTTCTGTACAAGCAGAACCTGCACACCAAAATCAGAGAAGGCTCCCTTTAAATGGATGTTGGGTCAAAGAACATCTTCCAATCACAAACACGGCAGGGGCCGCAAGCTTGTGTTAAAAAGTGCAACACCTTCAAGGTCGTGTTTTATTCCGGGAGGATCACAAGAGATAACTATTGTTGTCCTCTATGGATACAGACAAAAAGGAGGGTAGTGGAAATAAAACAACATGTTACAGATTCTTGACATCAATTTTTCGATAACTTTCAACCATTTACTGCCACACCGAGCACATGTATCAGATTCGCCGACTTTTTTGAAATATTACTTAACAAATCTGAATGACTTTTTTTCAATTCAACATTTTCATTGGCTATATTAAGTGCGGCCAAGAGTAAAGTGGTAAGTTTAGTGCCTGATGATTGACTCGGATGTTGTTTCTCGATTCTGGCCACCTCTTTGACCAGATGATCCGCAACCTCTTTGGCATGGGTCACATTGGTTTCCGCCTTAAATGTATAAGGCTGACCAAAAATCTCTATCGTTACAAGTTGTTCCAATGAGTATGTCTTTTACCTTTCCAAAACCTTCCTTTGCGGTCACTACCCAGCTTCCGTGATATCCCCTAGTCTGACCAAAAGACTGTCAATCTTTGACCGGATCAAGGCTCTCTCTTGCGAATAATTGCTTTCAGCCTCATTTTTACCTTGAAGCCTTTCCTCTAACCCCTTAATTTTATTCCTAAGTTCTAAGTTAGTCGTTTCATGCGACTTTAAAACATCGATCAATTTTTCAACTTTTTTCTCAATTTCCTCAAATTGTTCTACAATAAATTCGTTGTCCAATCTTACACCTCACAATAATACTAGTTTGATATAATCTCACATATCGCCGAAAGTCAAGACCTATTCCGCATCCTGTTACGCATAATACTTTCTGCATGAATAAGATCTTGTGGATTGTTGACCCCAACGGTCTCCTCCCAATTGTCGCCAACCATTACGCCAGCAACCCGTCCTTCCCTATATCCAATTTCAACAATATCCGTCAGATAAAACTCACCCTGAACATTATCCGATTTTACCTGTTTCAACGAATCGAATAAGAACGCCTTTCTCACACAATAAATACCGGTATTAATGGCTTTTATTCTCTTTTGTTCCGTTGAAGCGTCTGCCTCCTCTGCTATCCCCAATAACCGACGGTTTTCATCAAAGAGAATCCTTCCATATCCCTCGGGGTTATCGAGCTCGACAGCCAATAGCGATATATCACGTTTGGCGTTAACATGATCTTCAAAAAACCGCATTAACGTTCCATAAGTAATTAACGGAACATCGCCGCACAAAATAATCACTTCCTTCGTATTATCAGACAGATAAGGAAGTGCGCACAAAACAGCATGACCCGTTCCGAGCTGTTCTTCTTGCACGGCAAAGATAATATCGGTATTTTTTGACACCACACTTCGCACTTTTTCAGCCTGACTCCCGATAACCAAGACCACGTTCTGACCCGCAATTTTTTTGGCGGTCTCCACAACATACATCACCATGGGTTTGCCCAGTATCTCGTGAAGCACCTTGGCTTTCGGAGATTTCATGCGGGTTCCCTGGCCTGCCGCAAGTATGATTACAGCCGGTTCTCTTTCGGTATTTGCCATGTATTTTTTTAAAATTTAGTTATTTACTATCGTTATGAAAAATTGAGTGGTAGCCGTTTCAAAACCTTCCGGTGAGTGATTTTTGAGTCTATTATCGAAAAGCGCATAGCGCCGCGGCGCGTTCATCCCGCCGTTCGGGGATAAACTGCTGCGAACTTAGCGCCTTACAAAAGGCTCAAGCCCACGAAGGAAAGATTTTGAAACGGCTTCTGATCATTGTATGTCGATCTTTAACAAGAATCTACAAAAAAAGGGCAAACCTTATAATGGGTCTGCCCTCAAAACAAAAAGATGAGATCACCGATCCCCTTTTCAGGGATAAATTCAGGTTATGAAGTCAAATTCCGATACAATAAAGACACTTATTATCGCGTTTCAGCCACCCTAATACGATACAAAGCCCTTTCAAGAGCTGCTTTGGCCCTGTTAAAATCGATATCTTCGGCCTTCTCTTGTGCCAAACGCTGTTGAGCGCGTTCCATGGAAGATTTGGCACGATCAACGTCGATATCTTTTCGCCGCTCAGCAGATTCTGCCAGTACGGTAACTTTATCAGGCAATGCCTCTGCAAACCCACCACTGACAAAAACGAATTTTTCAACCCCTTTGGCATCCGTATAATGAATCGTGCCTGTTTTCAGGGTTGTCAAAAACGGCGTGTGGCCAATTAGCACACCAAACTCTCCTAAGCTGCCGGGCGCCACCGCAATCTGGACTTCCTCGTTAACGACATATTGTTCAGGGGTAACCACTTCTAATCTAATATTTCCAGCCATTTTTATTTCCTTGTAAACTTATTGGCATTACTCTTTAACGTTTTCAAGAACATCTTCAATGCCTCCTACCATATAGAACGCCTGTTCCGGAATAGAATCATGTTTTCCGTCAATAATTTCCGCGAAGCTTTTTACATTATCTTCAATCTTTACGTATTTTCCAGGTTTACCGGTAAATACTTCAGCTACGTGGAAAGGCTGTGACAGGAATCTCTGAATCTTTCTTGCACGCTCAACAGTAATCTTGTCTTCATCTGAAAGTTCGTCCATACCAAGAATTGCGATAATATCCTGCAGTTCTTTGTATTTCTGAAGAATCTGCTGTACTTCTCTAGCGACTCTGTAGTGCTCTTCTCCGATATACGCAGCATCAAGAATCCTTGAAGTTGAGTCAAGAGGATCAACTGAAGGATAAATACCAAGCTCTGTAAGCTTCCTTGAAAGAACAACAGTTCCGTCAAGATGTGCAAATGTGGTAGCAGGAGCAGGGTCGGTGAGATCGTCAGCAGGTACGTAAACACACTGTACAGCTGTAATTGACCCCTTGTCTGTTGAAGTAATCCGTTCCTGAAGTTCACCCAGGTCAACAGCCAGCGTCGGCTGATAACCAACAGCAGAAGGAATACGACCCAGAAGAGCAGATACTTCGGCACCGGCCTGTGTAAAACGGAAAATGTTATCGATGAAGATAAGAACGTCCTGACCTTCCACATCACGGAAATATTCAGCACATGTAAGAGCTGAAAGAGCAACACGGGCCCTGGCTCCAGGAGGCTCGGTCATCTGACCGTATATCAATGCTGCTTTGGGGAGAACGCCTGAATCCTTCATCTCGTGATAAAGGTCGTTACCTTCACGGGTCCGTTCGCCAACACCTGCAAATACGGATATACCGCCATGCTGCATAGCAATATTGTTAACCATTTCCATCATGATAACGGTCTTGCCAACACCGGCGCCACCAAAAAGTCCCATCTTACCACCACGGGGAAATGGTACAAGAAGGTCGATAACCTTGATTCCTGTTTCAAGAACATTTACAGTTGTGTCCTGCTCTGTAAATGCCGGAGCTTGCCTGTGGATCGGCATCATCTTTTCCTGGCTTACAGGGCCAAGGCCGTCAACAGGTCTTCCTACAACATTCAGAACTCTTCCCAAAGAAGCCGCACCAACCGGCATCATAATATCCTTGCCGGTGTCTCTTACTTCCATTCCGCGGACAAGACCGTCTGTAACATCCATAGCGATTGTTCTTACAACGTTATCTCCAAGATGCTGTGCTACTTCAACAACAAGGTTGTCGGCTTGGTCGTCGATAACCGGGTTTGTAATTAAAAGCGCTGTATAAATTGTAGGCAGCTTTCCAGGTTCAAACTCGACATCCACTACAGGACCCATAACCTGTACTATTTTTCCAACATTTTCAGCCATCTATAGACCTCCTATAAAATCTATATTTATATATTTTTATATATTGAATGTCGGGTTTAACCTTTAAGCGCCTCGGCTCCACCGACTATATCCATTAATTCTGCAGTAATAGCAGCCTGCCTTGCCTTGTTATAAGTGAGCGTAAGTTCATCAATCATATCACTACACGCGTTGGTTGCGTTATCCATAGCCATCATACGTGCAGCATGTTCACTGGTGGATGTTTCAAGCAGGGCACTGAACAACTGGACAGAGACGTTCTTGGGAAGCAGAATCCCTAAAAGCTCAGCGGCTGGCGGCTCACAAATATGTTCTGCGAGATAAGGCGCATCTTCATCACCTTTATCTTCAGATTCTGAAGATTTAATCGAAGCAATCGGAAGAATCTGTTTTGCGACCGGAACCTGTTTTCCCATGCTGACAAATTCTGCATACACTACATAAACTTCATCATATAACCCGGAAAGGAACCCTTCAACCAGGCTACTGGCTGCCGTTGATGCCACATTAAATCCAAATTTTGCCCCAACAACGCCGAGATGCTCGCTTATCCTGGCCATATTGTTCTTCCGGCACCAGTCACGTCCCTTTTTCCCAAAATTAGTGAAAGATATTTCAAGATTTTCACCGGCTTTTTCTTTATGGAGTTCTTTAGCCTTTGTAATAAGGTTCATATTAAAACCTCCGCACAGCCCCCTGTCTGACGTGCACAGTACAATATGAACTTTTGCAACTTCCTCTTTGGGGACCAGCAAAGGACTTGCTTCCTCACCGGATTTTTCAGCAAGGCTTCCCAGAACTTCTTCGAACTTCTCAGCATACGGCCGGAACCTGTCCATGTTCTGCTGGGCTCCACGCAATCTGGAAGTTGCCACCATATTCATAGCCTTTGTGATCTGCTTTGTCTTCTTTACACTTCCAATCTTTGTTTTGACTTCCTTTAATGTTGCCATATAACTCAAACCCTTATATTTAAGGTTATTTGTTATCGGTTATCAGTTACTCGCCAGTGGTCGAACTTATCAACAAATAACTTACTTTATCGTGTCCTTGAATTCCTCGTCATAGGCGTTCAAGGCCTCTTTCATCAGTTTGTCCAGGTCGTCGTCGATCGCTTCTTTTTCCTTAAGATCGGAAAAAATCTGCGGATACCGGTCTTCGATGAAAGGGTAAAGACCTGTTTCATACTTTGTCACCACGTCGGCCGGATATTTGTCAAGAAAGCCCTTTGTACCGGCGTAGAGTATGGTAACCTGCTTTTCCATGGTAAGCGGCTGAAACTGACCCTGTTTCAAAACTTCAACAAGCCTCGAACCTCGTGTAAGCTGTGCCTGTGTAGCTTTGTCAAGATCACTTCCGAATGCGGCAAAAGCTTCAAGCTCACGGAATTGGGCCATCTCAAGCCTCAGTGTACCGGCAACCTGTTTCATGGCCTTTACTTGTGCGGCACCGCCGACTCGTGATACTGAAAGTCCAACGTTAATTGCCGGTCTAATGCCTGCAAAAAACATGTTCGGCTCAACGTATATCTGGCCGTCAGTAATTGAAATAACATTTGTGGGAATAAAGGCGGATACGTCACCAGCCTGGGTTTCAATAATCGGAAGAGCTGTAAGAGAGCCCGCACCAAGTTCATCATTCAATTTTGCGGAGCGCTCAAGCAGACGAGAGTGATTATAGAAAATATCACCGGGGTATGCTTCACGTCCCGGCGGACGTCTTAAAAGAAGAGAAACCTGACGGTAGGCAGCAGCCTGTTTTGAAAGATCATCATAAATGATTAAAGCATGCTTGCCGTTGTCACGGAAATATTCACCCATTGAGCATCCTGCATAAGGAGCCAGGAACTGCAATGACGCCGGATCGCTCGCACATGCAGCAACTATTGTCGTGTATTCCATCGCACCGTGCTTTTCAAGAATATCCGCAACCTGGGCAACTGTTGATTTTTTCTGACCGCATGCAACATAGACACAGTAAATATCCGTTTCCTTCTGTGCAATAATTGCGTCAACAGCGAGTGCTGTTTTGCCGATCTGGCGGTCGCCAATGATAAGCTCACGTTGTCCCCTGCCCACAGGCGTCATAGCATCAACAGCTTTTGCACCTGTATAGCAGGGTTCATGAACACTCTTTCTGGCAATAACACCGGGCGCAACGACCTCGATTCTTCTAAACTCTTTTGCATCAATAGGCCCCTTGCCGTCAATAGGTGCGCCTGTTGTATCAACAACACGGCCCAAAACAGCCTCGCCAACCGGAACCTGAGCGATCCGTCCGGTTCGCTTGACGATGTCTCCCTCCTTGATATGGATATCTTGACCCATAATGGCTACGCCGACATTATCCTCTTCAAGGTTTAATACCAGCCCCAGAGTACCATCCGCAAATTCAACAAGCTCCATCGTCATAACTTTTTCTAGACCATATACCCTGGCAATTCCATCACCAACCGACAAGACAATTCCTGTTTCACTCAGCTCTACCTTCTTGTCGTAGTCCATAATCTGCTCTTTGATAATTTGACTTATTTCTTCAGCTCTTAGTTCCATTATATACTCTCACCCCTTTTTAATGATTTCCTCATATTGAGTAATTGTGTTTTGATGCTACCGTCCAAAACCAGATCGCCTATTCTGGAAACGATGCCCCCGATAAGACCGGGGTCCTGATCGACCTCCAGGATAATATCTTTGCCCGTCCTTGTGGACAGAGTTGTACGAATCTTTTCAACAGTCTCGGATGAAAGTTTCGTGGCCGAAACCAAACTGGCACGTAAAACACCTTTGAGTTCGTCAGCCAGTTTCTGATAAAAGTCATTGATGGTGTGTATAAATCCGAATCGTCCTTTGTCGAACAGTAAAAGGAGAAACGACTTCATCACTTTGGAAACATTGACCTTTTCAATGACTGCCTCTAAAACTTTTTTGCGGCCTGAAACAGCGTAGAGGGGGTTACAAATGGCCTGTTTAAGATCTTTTTCCTTATACATCAAACTCGCAAACCCATCTAATTCTTCTCGATAGGTTTCAGCTTGACCGTCCTCTTTACCGATAATTAAAAGTGCCTTGGCATAACGCCGTGCTATCGTCAAATTTTTCACTATGCCACCACCTTTTCTAAATATTCATCCACCAATTTTTCCTGATCTTGAGCGGTAATTTTATTTTTTATAATCTCTTCCGTCTTTACCAGAGCCT
>JAQBBE010000101.1:0-6563 GCA_032126435.1 Desulfobacterales bacterium
GCCTGTCCTCTGGCTGTGTCAGCGTTGCCTTCTCCTATTTTTCCGTCAATAGGTGCAATGTCCAATTGGCAGCGAACGGGGATGCGGCAGCGCAATTCGGGCTCCTGGGTAGCGACCAGCGCCGAAGCGGCAAGGCCGCCTCTTTTGAGAAGGTCCAGGAAAGCGACGCGCCCCCCGACCGTATTGACCATGGCTTCTTTGATCGGCGTTAGCCGAACGGACTCGAGCACTCCGGTATGCTTGTTGGAAATATTGTCGGAACCGACATAACTGACCCCTTCTTCGGTCAGCGCCAACTGAAAAATCCTGGCGTATATGGACTCTAACTCGATGCTCCGGCGAGTGAGGCGGTAGTGCGCCCTAAGCCCCCACGCCCCGAAGTCGATATGCTCGCAGAAGACGGGATCATACCGCTTGGAAAAGTGTGCTTCATAGCGTCTGACCGCCGCTTCAAGTTTTGCATGCATGCTGTCACGGTCAAGGCTTCTCTCTTCAGCCCCGGCTGTCTGGAGGGCTGCAGTCTTTAAAAGATGCTGCCTGAGTGCTTCCCGGTCGTTGCCGGTGCCATACCGATCCCTTAGCGTTTCCAAATTCACCCACATGTACTGCTTGCTATAGTATGGGTCGGATGAGAACAAGGAGAAGATCCACAAAAGCTCGTCGAGCCGATGGTCGTCCCGGGGGTCGACATCCATGGGTATGGGATGAATTTCCAAAGCATCGCCGGTGACCTTGGAAAGGTCGGGAACAAAATATCCTCTGTTTGTCCGGGAAATCCGGAACCCGCCGACGCCGCTTCCCCCTGTGACCGGTTTCACAAAAAAGCGGCGCGTATTCCAATCTTGGGAAAGTTTGTCCACATTGTCCAAAATGGTCGAAACCACTTGAGACGTGTTCAGTTGCGATGCAGGCACCGTTACATACCGCGCCAGGAGGTCTTCCCGGCCCGCATCCTGAAGCATTTGATACGTCTTCCCCTTGTTGGAAAATATGGACCCCGGTGCCGTGACCCGACCGGGCAGGACAATAACCCCCATACGCTCAAGAAGGTCCAGAACTTCAATATTGTATGCGCCGGAATCGACACACTCACTGATAACCAAGGTAGACGTTGGGTTCTTGTCGACAGCCGCCAACAACTCTTCTTTGGAATTCACCAGGCGGCAACGGGCCTTAATGCCCGACCGTATGACTTCATCTTGCAGAACCCGAAAGGATTCAGGGCCGGTGGGCAGCCGGTCGTTGGAGGCATCAATCAAGACGATGGTGTCGGGAAAATGGTCGGCTTTCGGGAGATCCAAGGCATATTTTGAAAGTTCTTCGTCTGATTGAGACCGCTCGTTGAACGAAGCGATAAGTTCTGCGCCAAGTTTTCCGGGTTCGCTGTCAAACCCAAGCGCGTGAAGATAAAAGGGTGCCTCATTTACAGGCCCCTCATGCCCCAGCGTATACAACTCGAGAAAACGTTGTTCAATGTCGTAAGTTTCCATGGAAAATTGTTTCATTTACTACCTCCATTAAATGGAATCGTTCTGCAGCGACGCTGAAGTGCCTCTATAAAAGCCGCGGCATGGGACTCGAGTTGTTGTAAGTTGCTGTCAAGAACATTTTTGCTGGTTTGTATCATGGCAAATCGGGCTTCCTGGCAAATTTCCGTCTCCTTTTGAGGAAGATTCCCCAGGATACACCATTCATTTGGGATTTCGAGGTCACGGTAGGTGGTTCCACTTCGAACCCGTTCGATGGTGTCGTCCACGAGGATGTGGACCCCCGCGTTTAGATCGTGTTCGATACGGCAGGGGGTGTCTCCCAAAGCGTGAACAATCAAGTGGGCGCCGGTATAAGGGATCCGGTACGCCGCTTTCAAATATTCTAAGAACCCTTGGGAAAACGCTTCCATGAGGCCCATGAACTGCATTACGTGCAGCGCTGCCAGCGGGATTTCTCCCCTGTCCACTTGCAGCAATGACAGAAGCATGGTGGATCCCTGAAACCTCGGATTTATCTCCAGCGCCAGCACCTGGTCACCGTGTAGGAGGAAATCCATGCCGAAAAGTCCTAGAAAGCCTTTGCTGCCCATGAAAAGCCCTATCTTCTCCATGATTGTGCAGATTTCTTCTCTGATGGATTTCGATACCATGGCGGCCGCAGAAAAATCGTTTCCACAGTAAGTTTCAGCCCGACTTGTGCAACCGGGGCTGCCGACAACCTGAACCGACGGACACACAGCGATTGAACGCAATCCTTCACGGGTTCTTAAAACAATGCAATGTCCGTTTAAAGACGGCACCGGCAAGTACTTGGATAGTTTTACGCGTTGGTGGGATCCAAATACATCCCTGACCCGGTCGAATTCGACTTCATCATTTACAAAGTAGGTGTTTTCTCCGGAAGAGCCCACCGGGGGTTGTACGACGAATGGGCCGTCTAAGATGTCGACGGCCTTGACAAACGAAGTTTCATCCATTCGGCATGCAAACGTGGCTGGGGTCTTTACACCCAACCTGGAAAACAGTTCCAGTTGCCGCAACTTGTCGTCAAACAGGTCTTTAAGCCTCAAGGGGGGCGCCAAGACCCGAAAACGGTTGTCTTTTTCCAGAACTTCAAGGGAACGGTAGCAGACTGTATTGATGGGCGCATTCACACCGCCAATGTATGTTTCAATCCGTTTGTGTGTGGGCGCTTCCCACAATTTTTCAAGATCCCGATTCCCCCAGTTTTCCCGGCTCCCGCGGTCTTTTTCTACAGAAAACAGGGATTCCCTTGCCCATAGTCTGGAATACTCCTCACCAAAGTCACAACAGAATCCAGCATCTACGGGAATAAAGTCGAGTACTGTAAACGCATCGATTCCCCTTTGTCCCACCCAAGCCCAGGACCCCCGGCACTTGCGCAAGGCATTTTTAAGTTGGAACAGATTCTTTATCATCGTTCATTTCCACTGGGAAAACCCATTTCGAGGTGTCCACAAGGCCGTTTTGCACCAATCGATCGATTACTTTTGCGTGCCTGAAAGCTATTTTTCCGCCCATAAGCATTTTAAGATTGCCTCTTTCGTAACAGTATGACTGAACTTTTGCGGGTCCGGTGAAGTAATGAAATTCCTTTGTGAGCGCCCCTGAACGGGAGGTATCGGTCAGTCCTCGCTTTACCCGCTCCACAAGGGTATAGGCGGTTTCTTCATCGAAATAGACCCGCAGCTCTTCGAAAACTTCTGCAAAACCGGCTGAGAGCGATAGGTATACCGCGAGACAGCGCCCAGCGTAAATTTTCTCCTGAAAAGGATAGAGCTGTCCGGATTGGCGTTCAAAGTACACCGCAAGTCCTTCTTCGGCTTCCCTGTATCCTGCTGTGCCCAGAGAGAAAATGCCCCAGGGCAATTGAGAACCGTTGTGAATGCGGACTGCGTGAACATCTATCTCATGTACCAGAAGGCGCCTGACTTCCTCGGGCGCAAAAAGGGCGTTCCGGTTAAGATGGATGGTGCAAGAAACGCTGTCTACCGAAATCTTGGTCGCCATGGAAGAGACCCGTTTAATATTCATGGAAATACCGATTTTTTTTAGACGCATCTCGAGCAACCCTGCAAATTCCTTTGCTGAGCAGTTTCTTTCAGGGGGGGCAACATCCGACAGTTCCTCGAGAACATTGCGAGACTGCCGGGCGTCTTCAGCGGTTGGCGCACCAAAGATTTCAATGGCAAAACCTGTAAAACTGTCCTTTCCGACCGCAGCGAACATATTTTTCATCATGCCCAGTTCGCGCTGCTTTTCCTGATAGATTTCAAATACTTCATCCGGAGCATCCATGGATTCAAGAGAAAAAACCGGCTCGAAGCTGTTCCATTGTGACGGGGAGTTTTCATACTTGAACACAGGAGATTTTTTCCGGCGAGGGCAACGAGGATGCAGGAAGGCTTTTCTCTCTTCAAACAAATTTGCCGGCTTCACAACCGGACCCAAGGGGAGATGTTCCAGCAAGCGTTTGAGTTTCGTATCTATGGCATTCATAAATTGCTCCCGACACCCCTGCAGACTGCGGCTTTACCCTCGATGTTCGCTCGATTAGGGTTAATGCGTCGATCCGACGATTATCTCGATACTATGGATCGATACGCCCGCAAGGTTAGCGTTCGTCAATCGGAATATATTGGGTCTCCTTGGGTCCAGTATAAATCTGGCGGGGTCTTCCCAGTTTCCATTTGGGATCGTCAAGACTCTCTTTCCATTGCGCTATCCAGCCGGGCAGCCTGCCGATTGCGAACATAACGGTGAACATGTTGGTGGGGATGCCCATGGCGCGGAGAATAATGCCGCTGTAAAAGTCGACGTTGGGATAAAGGTTGTGTTCGATGAAATAATCATCGGTCAGCGCCGCCTCTTCCAGTTTTTTGGCGAAATCGAGCAAGGGATCGGTGATGTGGAGTTCTTCTAGGACGCTGTCGCACATCTTTTTTAAAATTTTGGCCCGGGGGTCATAGGCCTTGTATACTCTGTGGCCAAAACCCATCAGGCGGAACGGGTCTTTTTTATCTTTGGCTCTGTCAATGGCCCGCTGATAATTGCCGCCGTCGTTTTGAATGTCGGTGAGCATTTCGATAACGGCCTGATTGGCACCGCCGTGCAAAGGGCCCCATAGGGCGGCAATTCCTGCTGAAATGGCCGCGTAGAGATTGACCCTTCCGCTGCCGACCAGCCTCACAGTGGATGTCGAACAGTTCTGCTCATGGTCGGCATGCAGAATCCAGAAAACCTCTAATGCTTTTACCAGGGTTTTATTGATTTGATACGGCCTCACCGGCGTGTCGAACATCATGTTCAGAAAATTGGCACAGTACTTATAATCGGGACGGGGATAAACGACTTTGTGGCCTCTGGATATCTTGTATGACATGGCCGCCATGGTACGCACCTTGGAGAGAAGCCGGGTAACAGGGATGTTGATATCTTCTTCAATGGTATGCAGTTCGGGATAAAAGCTTCTGAGTGCGTTTACCATGCTCGATAGGATGCCCATGGGGTGAGAGGCCCTGGGAAAGTTCCGATAGAAATCCTGCATGTCCTCATGCACCAGGGACTGGTCATTAAAAAGAACCGATACTTGATTAAGCTCTTTTTTGCTGGGAAGCCTGCCGTTGATTAAAAGATAGGCCGTTTCGATAAAACTCGAATGTTCGGCCAGCTGTTCAACCGGAATGCCGCGATATCGTAGAATTCCTTTTTCACCATTCATAAACGTGATGGCGCTGCTGCAGCTGCCGGTGTTGGCATATCCCGGATCGAGTGTAATTAACCCCGTCATTTGGCGAAGGTTCGAAATGTCGATGCCCTTTTCCCCTTCCGTACCGACAACAACGGGCAACTCATATGTTTTTCCTTCAAATACAATCTTAACGTTCTCATTCATGGTTCGCCTCTTTTAAAAAAGCAGTGTAAATTTTTTGTGGAAAATCCAAATCGTCAATAAGAAAAGTTATATACCTGAATATTATCTGAGGGTCAAGCCGGGGACGCTGAATAATTGAGGTGTCGTTTACATAGAACCTGGGTTGTGGTAAATATCGAAAGGATGCAAGACAACATTTTTTTCCTAAACATAAGGAGGCATCATGTCTTTCAAAGAAAATCTTTTGAAGAAGATAGAGATCGACAAAATGGCCGAACAGGTGATCGCTTCCATGGGTCCGCCCGAAAGCGGCAGAAAAATTGACAAGACAATCATGCGAAGTCTTCTTGAAATGACCGATTATACCTTTAAAAGAAAGCGTGATCTCGATCTTTATGTCGAGGATGTTGATGCTGAAAAAGCCAGGATTCTGGTTCTCGACAATGATCTGGCCATTTACAATACTTCCATCTATGACGTGGCCATGCGCAAAAGCCCCACGGTAAAGGAAATGATGAATCCATATAATATTATAAAAATATTAAAAGACACGGATGTGGTTATGAGCAAAAAGGTGGCGTCTGTCAGCACCATTCAGAAAGAATGCATCGCCAAACTGAATCTTTTCTTCGATGCATCCGATATCGATGAAATCGCCAAGGATGGTTTGGCTTCTTTGGGAAAAGAATACACGGACGGGGTCATTGAATCTCTCGATCTTTTTGCAGAAATTGTAAATTACAGCGTTGCGCCGAAAACCTTCAGAATCCGTCACAACAAAATTGTAGGTGCTTTAACCCAAACAGAGAGCGGAGAGGATCTGTTCGGCCCCATGGTTCTTTACAGCATGATTCACAATACCCTGAAATTGATCGATGAACAGATTGGCGGTTTTGACAAGGGTAAAATAGAATTTTTTCAACAGGTTGCCGGCGGAATGCAGAAAGCATCTGCAGAGGGGCCCGATGTCTTTCAATACCTCAAGGCCGCAGCATTGAAACGGATTCCAACTCCGCAAAACCCAAAAGAGGAGGCATAAGCAGAGATTGTATGGCCGGTCATCTTTTTCGTATCGAGGGTGTGGGAGAGGTTCTCTTTGAACGCAGCCGGAAGGCAACACGGGTCAATATTTCGGTGAGACCCTTCAAAGGTATTCGGGTTGCCGTACCGTATGGGGT
>JAQBBE010000102.1:0-27599 GCA_032126435.1 Desulfobacterales bacterium
TCTTGATATAAGGTTTAAACTTCTCTGCGGCCGACTGGACACACATGAACGCACATCCCACAAACCCTGACGCCTGTGACCTTATTTTTTAGGTGGATGCGATAATCTATACAGCGTTGAACGTTGAAACGAGCCTCGCGAGATTCTGATGAATCAAAAGAACGGCCCGTAAAAGCCTTTGGGGGACAAGCTTCTACGCATTTCTGGCATTCACCGCACTGATTTGGAATTGGGTTGCTCGCCTCTAAAAGAGCATCGGTTAAAACTGTAACCCAACGTGCTCGAGGCCCTAATTCTGGTGTGATCAGGAGACAACTTGGGCCAATCCAACCCAGTCCCGCAAGCCTTGCGGATAGTTTGTGGGAAAAAAGCCCATGAACTTTTTTGCTGTCAATTGTATCTGAAGCAGGGATAAGGAGTGTCTGGAAACCATTCGCATTTAAAATGGCGCTGAGATGCAGGGCTATCCGGTCCAAAGATTGGTTAACAGTATAATAGAGGTAATCATACGTCCGCGCCACACCGACTTCCTTGTGGCGAGATAATTGATCGACGATGCTGTCGTTCAGTGCTATGCCCAAAGAAATAGAACGAGGAAAGGCAGCCAGAAAATCACCCCCTTGTTCCACGATGGTCTCCTGAGCTTCGGTCAGGTCGGCCACACCGAAAAACCGAGCACCCATGTCCATAGCCCGATTCTCAAGTTGCCCGCGCATCACCCTCAGTAGTTCTTTTTTCATTTCCATATTTTCTCAAAATAAACGCTTGGTTAACTTTTCGGCGAACGAAACCATCGTGTGCACAACCGTTGAATTATGCAACCAGATTTTTTCCAATTTCCCTTGCTTTTTCAAGCAGGTCTGTCTGCTGAAGAATATCGTTCTGGTCCCTCGTTCCAGTGGCCACCATCGTGCCCTTGATATCGTAGTGTAAAAATGAAAACAGATTTTCAAGATATTCAAAGTAAAATTTGAAGACCTGTTCATCCGGGTTGCCCTGAGTGAAGACCATAAATAAACTTTTCTTTCCTTTTAAGCGGGTTGTGAAATCCGGTTTGATAAATGGGACGAGTCGATCCATAAAGAGCTTTGTTTGTCCGGACACTTGCCACATATAGACCGGTGAGCCGAGGATGATTGCGTCTGAGGCCTGTATTTCCTCGTGCAGCAGCTGCATGTCATCTTCAGTAACACAAATGCCTGTTTCTCTGCAGTTGAAACATCCCAGACAGAGAGAAATATTCATTTTAGCAAGCTTATAAAACTTTGTGTCGGCACCTTTTTCTGTGGCGCCGTCAAGAATCGCTTTAACAAGTTTTTCAGTGTTTCCATTCTTTCTCGGACTTCCGTCCAACCCCAATATTTTCACTGTGATCTTCTCCTTCGCATGAATAATTTTTTCCCACAATACATTCATCAGACTTGAGCATCAATAATGAAAATTGAGCTCAGGCCTCAATTCCGGAGACTCTGGTACTCGTACCAAAACCTAAAGACAACATCAACCATATAATATAGGAAAAGCTCTTCACTTTTAAAATTTTTATTTGATGAGTTAATATTGGCTGCGTTTAGCAATGTCTTCTCCACGAAACACCGATGGGGCTCGCCGTTTGACCAAAAATGGATTGAAGATGTTTTGAAAAAGATGTCCATCGCCGCGATGCCTGCGATCAAAATTAATATCATATCCGGTTAGAGTCTTCTCATAACCGTCGCAAGTGGGGCCGATCCAATTCGAAGCGACAAATGAAAGTGGTTGAGTATTAAGGCTGACGCATAACTTAAATTTTTTTGTTGTACCCAGTGATTAAAAAGAATATTGATATTGGTTGATAAATATGATTTCTTGGCTATTCTTATTTTCAGATTCATTTGCTGCTATTGGATTTGTTATATCGTTAACGAGATCGGGGCGATCCGAAGAAGGTATGCAAATGAGCAATATTTTTTATAAAAATAAAACTCAAGAAATCCGGGTTGATACAAGAAAAGCCTTTAAGGCTGCGTTTTTCTCCAAGGAGAAATTTGATGAAAATTAAACTTATATGCCCAACATCGTATGATCTTGACAATAAGCTTATAAAAGTCAAACGGGCAACTCTGCCTCCCCTTTCGATTTTATATATCGCAGGACTCACCCCAAAAGAGTATGATGTTAAAATCCTGGATGAATGTGTTCAAACGATAGATTTCGATGAACCCATTGATCTCGTTGGCATAACTTCAATGACGTTTACTGCTAAACGAGCCTATCAAATAGCAGATGAATTTCGAAAGAGAAATGTTAAGGTTATTATGGGTGGAATCCATGCATCCGCTGTTGTCGAAGAAGCCCTTATGCATGCAGATGCCGTAGTTGTTGGAGAAGCCGATGATTTATGGGGAATAGTTCTTCAAGATGCTTCAAATGATGAGTTAAAAAGAACCTATCAAACCAATCGAAAAGATCCACTTGATCATCTTCCAGCACCGAGATTTGACTTATTAGACACGACTAAGTATGTCCGTCTACCGTTCAGAAAGAGCCCGAATATACCTATTCAAACAGCAAGAGGCTGTCCTTTCAATTGTGAGTTTTGTTCGGTATCCAAGTTCTGGGGAAATAAGATAAGATTTAGACCCATAAAAGAGGTGGTTAACGAAATTTCTCTTAGTAAAGCCGATTCTGTATTTTTTACAGATGATAATTTTGTAGCCAATTCCCAAAGGACGCTTGAATTATGTGAGGCTCTAACGCCTCTGAAAATCAAATATATATGCCAAATAGATAGTCTGGCGTTCAAACATCCGGAAATTATAAAAGCGCTCAAAAAAAGCGGATGTTTTATGGCTTTCGTAGGTTTTGAGAGCATTAACAAAAACACGCTTAACAATATTAACAAGAGTTTTAATAAACCGGATAACTATCCAAAACTTATAAAAATGCTTCATCGAAATAAAATTAACGTTTATGCGAGTATCATACTTGGCTTTGAAAACGATGATCCGAAAACAGCTAAAAAAACAGCAGAATTTTTAATTAATGAGAAAGTTGGATTGGCATCATTTTTTCGTGTTACGCCTTTTCCCGGCACCCGATTATTTGAACGATTGGACAAGAAAGGTTTCCTGGTAGACAATAAGTGGTGGCTAACAAGAGGTGAAGGGCCGTCGGCATTAATCAAATACCCTGGTAATCCTTACACAGGCGAAGAGTTAACGTCCATTGCCACAAAACATTTTTATTCGTGGAAATCTATTCTCAAAAGGCTTTTTCCCTTAAAATTTTTCTATTTAGATGTACTCCCGTTTAATTTAAACTCTTACAAAAAAGTAAAAGAATTCAATAAGACAACAATATTATAAAATGATTTTGTCGTTTTCTGGCGGCATTTCCGGATGTCTACGTAAGTATTCCTAAATTTGATCGATTGAACCCTAATTGAATGTCATGGGTGTCAATATCCTATGGACGGCGTTTGGATCCTGGCCCGCGAAATTTTTGGAGGATTTGTTCTTTTTCCTCTGGAGGCAACGCGTTCCATTTTCGAAGCTTTTCCCGGGTTCGCTCCCGTTCTTCCGGAGGGAGTTTTTGCCATTGCTGAAAGCGCTCCTGCATATGTTCGCGTTCTTCGGAAGGAAGCTGCTTCCACTTCTCCATGCGCTGACGCAAGATTTCCTGTCTTTCCTCGGGCATCCGCTGCCATTGCCGATACTTTCTCTTGAGCATCTTTTTTTCTTCAGGAGACAATTTATTATAGCCTCTTTTGTAGTTTTTTACCTGAAGAAGCAATTGTCTCCCCCGGTCTGTTGGAGGGTAAGTTGTTTGGCGATCCCGATAATCGATAAACTGCCGATGGTTTGGCGCAGTCTCTTTGTAGGTCTTTTGTGTTCTATGGTACTGATCCGTTTCGTTATAATTTTTCGATCGGCTAAAGCTTAAGGATGGAGAAGAGAAAAGAATAATAAGTACAAAAGCTAAAACAACCGTCAACAGCTTCAAGTATTTTAACGATCTGTATTTGTCTCTCATCATCGTCGATAAATCCAGAGTATTTTTAATCCTGAACAACTCATCAAAAATAGGCCTTATATCGTGGCGTTTTTTCTACCCATCACTTGATCCAATTTTTCGAGGGTGTCCATCTCTTCCAATAAATCCAGGTTTTCAAGAATGTCGATATGATTGACGATCATTTTTTCTTCCACGCCGGCGTCCGATACTATCTTAACTGTTCGTGCATCTTGAATTCCCCTAACGCCGAACCACCCAAAGGCCACGACCAACATACCGCACACAGCCGCCACATGCAGGGGTTTGATATACCCTGCCAAAAATGGATTTCGCCACCACGCCCTGTGGTGGTTCTCCCTGAGTTTCTCTGCAATGGCGGTATGGAGTGCCCGGGCGCTCTCACGGGAAAGCGACGGTTCCGGCATGGCTTCCTTCACATTTTCAAGCAGATGGATCAGACGTTTTCGCTCCTGCAAGCAGGCTTCGCATGTCGATAGGTGATTCTCCCATTTTTGCTGTTCTTCAGGACCCAACTCCCCGTACGCTTCCAACCAGAGTGTCTCTTGCCAGTGGCGACAATTTTTCATACACACACCTCCTATGGCTGGGCCCAGTCCTGTAAAGCATCTCTCAAGGAATGGGTAGCGCGGAAGAGATGACTCTTGACCGTTCCCTCCGCGGATCCCACAATTTGAGCAATTTCCCGTATTTTCATTCCATGGAGAACTTTCAACTGAAAAATGACCCGCTGTTTTTCAGGGAGCGTCTCCAAGGCCTGACTGATTTCCTGGGCAAGCTGTTTGCTGTTTAATGCAGTCACAGGATTAGAATTTACCCCCAGATCCGGATAATCCTCATCCATCTCTTTTGAGTCTGTTCGCTCACGCCGATCACGCCGCCAAAATGTAAATATTCTCTCCCATTTTTTGCGGCGGCGTCGACTGTCTAAACACGTATTTACGAGAATGCGATAAAACCAGGTATAAAAAGACGATTTCCCTCGAAAGTTTTTTAAACTCCGGAAAGCACGTAGAAAGGCCTCTTGGGTAAGTTCTTGGGCTTCTTCACTGTCCCCGGAGCACATATTGTAAGCGATAGCATAGGCTTTTTCCCGATACCGTCGGACAAGAATTTCAAAAGCCGACGGATCATCATGCTGCGCCCGAGCAACCAACTCTTTATCTTCCAATGACATAGGGGGGTCATCCCGTTCGGCTTTTTTGGGTTCCGTCCTGCTCCATTTACCGCTTTTGCCACACTATTATACAAAAGCCAATCTCCAAATCTCATGCCCCGCTGACTGATCTTCTCTCCTCGGAAACGACAGGAACCCGGTCCGGATTGGCCCAGATAAATCACAAAAATTCTATTCAGGGACTGGAGTCTAATATTTAACCTACTATTTACCTTAAGTTTTCTTACGGTGCAAGTGATAATCCAGGCTATACCGCCTTATCGACCATGGGTCCGTCTCGGGTTTTACTTTATATTTTTAGACGCTTATATGACAAAAAGGTTTACTCAGGTCGATATGCGATTTCTCTTTAAACCCCAATCAAGGTTATCTTTTTGATATTCTTTGATAATATTTTTTTGGACGCTATCCTGCTTGACACAAAAATTTCATTTTAGTATAAAATATACATTAAACGGGTTATCAAAAATTAATAGAAGGGGAGCTGAATAATGAAAAGAATAACATCAATAATTTTAAGTCTGACACTTGTCACCTTTCTTTGTTCCTGTGCAGGGACAACAAAACAAGAAAGCGGCGCAAAAACGGGTGTCCTGGTTGGCGCCGCCGGTGGTGCGCTTCTCGGTCAGGCAATCGGAGGAAATACAGCAGGGACGCTGATCGGCGCCGGAATCGGCGCTGCTGTGGGTGGACTCGCCGGTCATCAAATCGGTGCATATATGGACAGACAGGAGCAAGAACTGAGGGGTGCCATGGCTCAAAATGACGCCGTCAGTATCCAAAGAACACAGGATGTTTTGACTGCAACCTTTAAGTCCGAAGCCTTTTTTGATTTAAACTCTTCAATGCTTAAACCCGGTGCATACACCGAGATGGACAGAATTGCCGGCATATTCAACAAATATCCCCAGACAACCATCCGAGTAGAGGGCCATACCGATTCAAAAGGTTCTGAAACTTACAATCAGACACTGTCTGAACAACGGGCGATATCGGTCAAGAATGCATTGGTACAAAGGGGGGTCGATCCGGCAAGAATTCAGACCGTGGGCTACGGAGAATCACAGCCCATCTCTTCAGATGACGCTATGAACAGACGGGTGAGCATTGTCATTACTCCGGTCCAGGGTTGATGAAAAATAAAATAAACTTCACACAACAAAGGTTTCCACAACCTTAAAGAGGTCATTTACACTCACAGGTTTGGCAAGAAAAGCATCTGCCCCGGCGTCCCTGGCCGATTGCTCATGGGCAGGATCAGCGGACATCAAAAGACATTTTTTTTCCGGATATTTTTTTTTGAATTTGGAAAGGAGTTCAAAGCCGCTCAAACCGGGAACATCGATTCCGGAAATAATAATGTCAGGACTTCCGTGATCCTTGATGTATTGCCAAGCAGCCTGACCGCTGTCGAAACTAAGAACATCTCTGTTAACACAATACATTAAAACGGTGACGATGAAATCTCGGGCCAGCAAATCATCGTCAATCACCGCTATTTTTACATTTGGGATACTGACCTGGCTCACGCTACTTTTAGGAAGTTCACGTCGTTGATGTGGAAGTTGAATATCAGCTCTTCACAGATTTTGTTCAAATTGTCTTGAAGGGCCTTTTTTCTGAACTGCCCCTTCAGACGGCCTTCTGCCAGGGCTTTGGCCATCACCGCAAGAAGCTGGGTTCTCTGATGGAAGATATACTCCTCGTGCATATCACCCGGGGAGGCCGTCCCGGGTTGTGTCCTTGAATCATCGTTTTTAATAGCGGCTATTTCACTGGACAGCTTCAGAGATTGATAAAAAACAAAGCGGGCATTTTCTATGATGGCTTGCTTTCGATAATTCCCGATAGGGCAGTCTTTTAAATACGCTTTGGACATGATGATAAGAAGTTTCAATCGCGATGAAAAAATATCCTCATTGGACATGCTTTTCATCTCCCGGGACGTCGGTCCAAATCTAATCATGACGTGTCCTTTTTTTAGGAATGAATGGGAAGAATTTTAACATCCACTTTTGAGTCTTTTGTTTTTAACCTATTGGGGGGTCGATGTCAACAGATATTTTCCAGGAATATTAAGGTCATAAGCCTTTTTTTTCATTTTCCGTCAAATAACGCCAGTCTCCCACGGCAAGCCTTCTCAGTTCTATATTCGAAATCCGTATCCGTTTTAATCTCGTAACGTGGTTTCCCACTTTTCGAACCATTCGTCTTATCTGTCTGTTCTTTCCTTCCTTGAGCACGATGCGAAAACGTCTGGGGGAGATTCTTTTAATCTCTGCAGGTCTTGTTTTTGTTCCCATCATCGGCATACCTTTGGAAATATTGTTTAGCGCACCATCGGTTATGGGCTTTGACACCGTTACATCGTATTCCTTCTCGTGATCAAAGGAAGGATGCGAAAGCCGGTGATGAAGACTTCCGTCATTGGTCAGAATTAAAAGTCCGGTGGAGTCCTTGTCGAGCCGGCCTATGGGATAAATTCGCTGAGGAATTTTTATAAGGTCTATCACTATCTTATCTCCGGGCTGGCTGCAGCTTGTAACATATCCTCCCGGCTTGTTGAGGACGATGTATACCGGATCGTTTTTCAGAGTCACCGCCCTGCCCTTGAATTCTATACGATCTTTCTCCGGGTCAATTTTTGTGCCGAGCTCCGTAACAACCGTGTCATTGACACGGACAAGCCCTGCCTGGATATACGTCTCTCCTTTTCTTCTCGAGCAAATGCCGGCTTCTGAAAGAAATTTTTGCAAACGTATTAAAGACATTGTTTCAAACTAATTTGTGTCCATCCATAATTGTAAAATAGACTTGGTGTGTTTCCTATTCATAAATGAGCAATTTTTGTCTGGATCAAGGCCGCACAAGGGTTTTTGGCTGCGGCATACTCCCTGTATGTCGCAGCCAAAAACCCGCGGAGAACGCAGATCCGGGCAAAAAGGGCCATTTATGGATGGAAACTAATTAGGATCTGTAATCCGCATTAATCCTGACATAGTCTACAGAAAAATCGCACGTCAATATTGAACCGGAACCGCTGCCCGAGTTCAAATCAATGGTTAGGGTAAATTCCGGCCGCTTAAGAACCTTTGTGGCCTCAGCCTCGACTGTTTTTCCTTGACCCATGCCGGCTTTCACCATCTGAACATCATCAAAATAGACATCGATCTTGTCCGGATCTATTTGGACACCGGCCCGGCCCACAGCACCTGCGATCCGCCCCCAATTGGCATCCTCGCCGAAAAATGCGGTCTTTACAAGGGGAGAATGGGCAACCGTATCCGCAACTTTTTGGGCGTCGGAATCCGATACGGCATTCCGAACCATGATTTCCACCAGCTTTGTCACGCCCTCACCGTCTCTGACCAACTGTTTGGCCAAATCCAAAAAGATTTCATCTAAAATCTTCTGAAAAATATCTTTTTGGGCCGGGCTTTGGATAACAGCGCCCGACAGACCGTTGGCCATGATCAGCACCGTATCATTGGTACTGGTATCTCCATCGATGGTGATTCGGTTAAAAGACCGGTTTACCGCTTTCACCAAAATCTCTTTTAAAATCTCCGAAGAGACTTTGACGTCCGTAAAGGCAAAACAGAGCATGGTCGCCATATCCGGCCGGATCATTCCTGCACCTTTAGCAACACCGGTGACGGTAAACGTCTTCCCGTCCACAACCCCGTGTGCCGAGACCATTTTGGGTACGGTATCGGTGGTCATTATCGATCTGGCCAGATCCGGAATTCCTTCGGATTGAAGTGAATTGACCAGGGTGGGGATGGCGGCACCAATTTTTTCAATGGGCAGCGGCTCCCCAATAACACCTGTTGAAGCCACAAGCACCAGGTCCTCTGAAATTCCGAGTTCAGATGCTGCCAAACTTGCCATGGTTTCGGCGTCCCGGATTCCCTGTTCACCGGTACAACAGTTGGCATTGCCGCTGTTGACAATAATGGCCTGACAGACGCCCGTTTTTATCCGCTGGCGGTCAAGAATCACCGGTGCCGCCTTCACCCGATTTTTGGTAAACACCCCGGCAACAGTTGCCGGAACCTGTGAAACCATGAGACCGAGATCCTTTTTTCCTTTCTTCTTGAGACCAGCGCCGACGCCGGCAGCTTTAAAACCAGGACACATGATATTGCTCATTTTTATTTATCCTTCATAGTTCTAATGAATTTGTAAAAAGCTCAATTCATCGCGTTTTAAGATTTGATGGTCTCGTAAAAAGTCCGTTTTGCTCGCTCACAAAAGATTTTTTACAAGTTTGTCAAGATTTAAGTCTTAAATTTTATTTGACAGAATCGCGCAACATTGTCAATCTGCATAATAAAACACAGGTTGATCGGTTCAGGGTTCAACGTTCCGGGTTGGAAAAATCCCAGACAGCTCGCATCAATGTGATACTGGCTTCATCGTGGTTCCAAAACCATTCCACCCAACAGATTATGATAGGCATTCCGGAATTTAATCAAAATTTTCGGTTTAATTGGTTGCAGCCCTTGAACTTTGAACCCAGAACCTGGAACCGAGCCCTTAGATAAAAGCATCATCGTTGGATTATGCTGAATGCGAAAAGGTTTTTAATGGGCTGAATTGATACGTTGGATGAACTATGGAAAAAACTCTGGCTCAATGCCCTTCATGCGGCAGACAACTGGTTATTCAAAAATCGTGACGGTGTGTGGTTTTGTGCTGCAGGTCCTGCGGCGTCGAGTATCCCTTGAGTGAATTCGCCGATTCCATGGACGATTTTTTGGAACGCCGACTTGCCAATATACCCTGTGACAGACTCTAACCCGAATCTCTCATGCAGAACTTCAAAATTATCATCGAGTACGATGGCAGCGCTTATCACGGCTGGCAGCGTCAGGCCACGGATCGAACCATTCAGGGTGAAATTGAGAACGCACTGATGACCATGACAGGAAATAGGGTCACCGTGATCGGCTCCGGCAGGACGGATGCCGGCGTTCACGCCTATGGCCAGGTGGCCAATTTCCGATGCAACACGTCACTGGGTGCTGAAGTTTTTCAAAATGGGCTCAACGGTCTTTTACCCGAAGATATTGTTATAAGGTCCTGCGAAGCGGCTCCTGAAAAGTTTCATGCTCGATACGATGTGACAAGCAAAACGTATCATTACAGGATTTTGAATCGACGGCTCCCTGACGCTATTTTCCGTCAGTACGCCTGGCACATCCGGAAAAAACTCGACCTGAATGCCATGCAAAGCGCACTTCATTATATCGTCGGCTGCCATGATTTCAAAGCATTTGAAGGGTCGGGAAGCCCCAGATCCAGCACCGTCCGCTGTGTTATGAATGCAGATGTTGTGGAAACCGACGATGGATATCCGGTTTTTAAAATAGAAGGCGACGGGTTTCTTAAATTTATGGTACGCAATATTGTGGGGACACTTGTGGATGCCGGTCTTGGTAAAATTACCCCCAGCGACTTTAAGCGGATACTTGCTTCAAGGGATCGTAACCTTGCAGGGATAACTGCGCCCGCACATGGATTATTCCTGATGGAAGTCAAATATTAACGGGCTGCTGCCCAAATCATTTTTCGCCGGCTCTGAAACGTTTCAATGCCCGCTCAAAGAGATGTTTGTTTGGACAACAGCCCGTTAAGACCTGTTTTTCATCTTTTGGATCTGCTCATTGTAATATGAAATAACCTCTCTTCGATTCAGCATTCCGATCAGGATACCATGATCCTCGTCTTTTACCACAGGAAGACTGTCGATATTTTTAATGGTAAACTTTTGCAAAACCGTATTCAAATCTTCCGAAGGTGTTGTTAATATGATATCAAAGGTGGCAACATCATTCATCACCACAAGGCTTCCTATGCCCGGAGTAAAGAGAACTGCCCGAATATCCGTACTGGAAAATATCCCCACCAGTCTGTTATGCTGATCGACAACCGGGAAATAGTGCTGCTTTGTCTCAGGGAAAAAACCTCTGAAATCTCTAAAGGTCATGTTCTGGGGAATGACGTCCACCTTCTTCACAAGATGCATCAGGTCTTTCACTCTGATGGCCTGCAGAATATCCACGAAGAAATCTCCTGCATGGGCCGGAGAGTTGATCTTGCTTTTGACCTGTTTTTCATAGATGGTCCACTTGCGCGCTGCTAGATAAGATACCGAACATACCAGAAGGCTGGGAAGAAGCAGATGATATGAGTTGGTCATTTCGCTGACAAATATGATGGTTGAAATGGGCGTATTTGAAACCGCTGTAAAAAACCCTGCCATGCCCACCACAACAAACGCCCCGGGCTCGGTGACGATACCGGGCATAATCTGATGGAACATCTTCCCTACCGCACCGCCCATGGCGCCGCCAATCACAACGGACGGACCAAAAACCCCGCCGCTGCCCCCGGAGCCGATGGAAAATGATGTGGTCAACACCTTACCAACGGCTAGAAAAAGTAAAAACGGAATCGTCAGTTCATTGTGTATGGCTTGTTGAACGAACCCGTACCCAAATGCCAGGGTTTGGGGTAAGAAGAAGCCCACCAGGCCGGTACACAGTCCTCCAATGGCAGGTTTGAAGTGATTGGGTATTTTGATGGCCTTTGAAACTTTGATGACGCCATAAAACGTTTTAATGTAAAAAACCCCCACTACCACAAGAACCAGGGAAAGCACCAGATAAGGCCCCAATTCCAATGGATTGCGGAATATAAAATCCGGCGATTCGAACAGAGACCCCCATCCGAATACCAGACAAAACAGACAGTAGGCAACCACCGAGGAGATGCCGGCAGGGATAATGACTTCAGGTTCGAACTCCGGATCACGGTACAACACCTCGGCGGCAAAAAGCGCGCCGGCCAACGGGGCGCGAAAGATACTCCCGACCCCGGCCCCGACCCCGGCAGCCATCATGATTCGCCGTTCCCGGTCCGACAGTTTCAATACTGTTGCCAGAAATGAGCCAAAGCCTGCTCCGATTTGAGCGATAGGGCCTTCCCGACCGCCCGAACCGCCGGTGGTCAGTGTCAGGGCGGAAGCAATGGTCTTGATAATCGGGACCCTTCCACGTATGAAACCGCCTTTTCTGTGGTAGGCGTCGATGGCAGCATCCGTGCCGTGGCCTTCGGCTTCAGGGGCATAGGTATATACCAGCCATCCGCTCAGAAGACCCCCGAACGCCGGAAGGAAAAAGAGAAGGATGGGGTTAAACAGCGTGCTCGTCGGCGGAATGAGATGGTGCTCCCCGGCCGGAGCCGGAGGCCGGTAGCCGGCAAGAAAATCCAGAAAAAAGTGTACACCGAGGCGGCAAAGGTAATGAAAAACAACAGAACCAAGTCCTGCGATAATACCAATTAATACAAAATAAAGCGTCCATTTTCCGGCCTGTGCGATATTAATTGACCGCTCTTTTCCGGCAAAGGATCCGATAATATTTTTAAAACGGTTCAATCGTCCCACTAGATAGCGTACCCCGCGAGATACTGAGTGCATCAATTGGTAAATTCGATCCGGTTTTAGAAGCAGTTAGCCTTTCAAATCCTCCACTCCTTGCAGAACAATATTGAAAAGTTCAGGGATTTCGTTTTCTTCCAGACAAGAAAAAGCGACTCTCAAATCCTTCTCTCCGATGGAGATAAGCCCGACCCCGTATTTTTCCAGCAGGTGGACCCTGAGTGCCTCAGCATTCACAGATTTTAACCGGATACACATAAAATAACCGGAATTAAATGGATACACATCCCAGGCGTCTGCAAATCTGGAATCCGAGAGAACTTCTTTTACGCGAATGGCCCTATTTTTAAGTATTTCAAATTTTTCTTCTTTTTCCGCCATAAAGTTGTCGTTCTGCATGGACTTCAGTACAATGGTCTGGCCCAGATGGGACGCATTGGAAATTGCCCCCCTGATACTTCCGGCCGTCTTCCTTTCCAGTGCATCGTAAACACCCTTGTCGTCACCGTCTATCACACACCCGTAGGTTATAAAACCGACTCTCAAACCCCAGGCAAAATTTTCCTTTGTAGCGCCATCGAGTTTTACGGCGAGCAGCCTGGAATGCCGGTCACATAGATTTGCAAAAAGGGATTCTTTCAAGGTCTGGTCTTCATAGAAAAGTCCGAAATAGGCGTCATCCATAACAGCAATGACATTTGTACCTTCATCAGCTATCGAGGTAAGGATTTCGACAATTCGTTTCCCCTCTTCTACAGTGACGGTATAACCAGTAGGATTATTTGGAAAATTCAATAAAACAGAGATCTTATCACGTTTTTTCGCTTCGGCTCTGATAGTTTCCTCAAACGCTGCGAGATTAAACCCCTTGTTTTCCGAAAACATGGGATAATGTCTTATTACCGCCCCTTTTTTGACATTCAGAATCAGGTTGTAGTTTCCCCATATCATGTCCGGCAAAACAACCACATCATTGGGGTCTAACCAGACATCCGCGAACATACTTATGGCATGGGTAATACCACATGTAACGACCGGGAGACTCACGCTTTTGCCGGAAAGAGATGGATTTTTTTTAAACAGGGAATCCAGCCAAATTTTTCTTAACGCCGGAATTCCAAAAGAAGGCGCATAGGTTAGCGACGCTGCAGGCCGGATACCACAAATCGAATCCATAACCGAAGGGAAAATCATGGTTCTCCCCTTCTCAGTAGCAATCCCTATGGTCGCATTTAACTTGTGGGCTTTTTCCTTGGCCTCAGCGCTTTGACTCAAGATCCCTTTAGGGAAAAAAAGATTTTTCCCCACATCAGACAGCATTTCCATAAGATACGGATTACCTTTTTCAATGACCTGATTGAGGGATTGAGCGATAGGGTTCATTAATTTAACCTCCTTGAAAATGGAATAATTGGAATTCATTTTAAATGATATCTACATAAATTACAATAAATCTTATAGTTTAGACATAAAGCATGTCAAGTGAAAAGCGACTGAAAAATCTGGAAGATGAGAAAGTGCCGAAAGTACGGATTGGAATTGATGGTAGACAAAAAACCCCGCCCTCTAATAGAGCGGGGTTCATTGGTTGATAGAAAGCAACATTACCTGTTTCCTCTCTTGGATGCTTTGAGCGGATTAATTTTCGTATTCGATGCAGAGGAGTTTCTGGTAACATGTGAAGCAAAATTGCAATCCCCGGTTTTCCATTTTAACGAAGGGTCCGGGCATGCTGTGCAGTACCATTTGGTTGAAAATTCAGCGCTTCGGTTGCAGCCGTTACACTTCTCTACTGTCTCGTGACAAATTCCGCCATTGTATGAACACCCTTTTGCCGTCATAAAAGGGCAGTCAAAGCCTTCCCTAATTGTTGTACAAACCATTTGAATCACCCCCTTTCAAAAAAAAATCAAAAAAAAAGCCTGGGGACTTTCGTTCCCGGCCTTTTGGATCCATGTCGAAAAAGCTGGGGAAATATAAACAGGCAAACAAGGCTTGTCAATAAAAAACTGTAATATTTTTACCATTTGAAAATGCGTGGAATGAAGCGCCCTGCAGCCCGGTTGAAACAAGATCTCCGCTTTGCTTCGACACCTTGAAGGATTAACGAGCGTTGGTGCAGCTGAATACGGCTAAATTTATTATGGAACCGTAACAAAAGAACTGTTGATTTTTTGTTTAAAAATTGGCAAGTTGTCAGGTGTGGATCGATGGAAAATTTTACAATTTACATCTTTTTCAATATTGTTAATTGAAATATCACAGATAGCCATTATAATTAGCTGTCTTTGATGAAATCATCTTAATACCCTAAATGAGGGTAACAGTAACTTTTACACATCATTATCAAAAACATAGGATATATCCCAGATGATTATAAAGCAAGCTGTTGAAGTCTTAAAAATAGAGGCCAAAGGCATTCTGAAACTGGCGGAACGTATTGATAACAACTTTTCTGAAATGGTGGAACTCATCTGTCGATCCAAGGGCCGTTTAATCCTGAGCGGCATCGGCAAATCCGGACTGGTCGGCCGGAAAATTGTCGCAACGCTAAACAGCACAAGAACACGATCGCTCTTTTTACACCCAACCGAGGCCATGCATGGAGATCTCGGCATCGTCGGCTCGGATGATATATTTATTGCACTCTCCAACAGCGGTGAAACCGACGAACTCAATGTTCTGGTACCGAGTATCCGAAAAATCGGATGCACCATCATTGCCTTTACCGGAAATAAAAATTCGACCCTGGCAAGACACAGTGACATCGTCATAGATGTTGCCGTAGAGAAGGAGGCCTGCTCACTTGGCCTCGCCCCGACGGCAAGCACAACGGCACTTCTCGCCATGGGGGATGCCCTTGCCGTTGTTCTGAGTAACAAGAAACATTTTAACTCGATTAATTTTAAAAAGATTCATCCCGGAGGGATTTTGGGCCAGCGGCTTTCAAGCAAAGTTAAAGACATCATGTTAACCGGAGAGTCGGTTCCGCAGGTTTCTGAAGGCACCACCATGAAAGACGCCGTCCGGGAAATCAATCGCCTGGAGTTGGGGGTAACGTTCGTCATAAGATCTGACGGTACATTGGCCGGCATCATCACAGACGGCGACTTGAGACGCCTGATCGCCAAGAACAAATCCATTATCGATCTAACCGTTGAAGATGTTATGACAAAAGGCCCCCGGACCGTCGACCTGGATTCTCCGGCCTATGATGCCTTGAACATGATGGAACAATTCCAGATCACGGTGCTCCCCATAACCGACGCCAACAGAAAGGTTCGGGGAATTTTGCACCTGCATGATATTTTAGGGAAAGGCGAATTCAAATTCAATGGGACCTAACCCGGATCATCTGAGTATTTGTGGGCCGCATTGCCTGATATCGTTAAAAGGATCCCCCATCTTCTTCGTTACCTGCCCGCCGTACAAAACTTTGGCAGGCGGGTCAAAGGCTCGCCGAAGTCTTGCTGCAGGGAACGTGCTCGCTGTTTCAGTTCAACGTAAAGAACCATGAAAAAAGAGGACATCATGAAATTCGATGGCATTGACACCACAATACAGACCCTCGGCCCCCTGAAAATCCCATCACCCATCCAGAGGGAAGAAAACACCCTCAGCCGAAATTTTGTGGACGATACAGACAAGGTTGTTCTGGATGTAAAATTAAAAAACCTGATCAAGATGGTCGAAGAAGGGAAAGATTTCACCGCATTTGAGCTGGCCGGACCCAGAAAAAAATTATATTTCGATCCGAGCAAGCTTCGGTGTGCACTGGTAACCTGCGGCGGCTTGTGTCCAGGTTTGAACGATATCATTCGAGCCATCGTTCTGGAACTTTTCTACGGTTACGGCGTCAAAAATGTTTTCGGCTTCAAATACGGTCTTCAGGGATTTATTTCAAAATACAAACATGACATTATGGATCTTAAACCGGAAACTGTAGGCAATATACACGAAATGGGGGGATCGATTCTCGGATCTTCAAGAGGCCCGCAACCCATAGACGAAATTGTCGACACCCTTGAAAGGATGAACATCGGCATCCTGTTTATGGTCGGCGGCGATGGAACCCTTATGGCGGCCACCAAAATTGCAGATTCTATCACGGAGCGCGGCCTGAAGATCAGCATTGTCGGAATTCCAAAAACCATCGACAATGATATCCATCTGGTCTCACGTTCTTTTGGCTTTGATACTGCAGTGGATGTTTCGACACAGGCCATCAGAAGTGCTCATAACGAATCCGCAGCATACCCCAATGGCATCGGCCTTATTAAGCTGATGGGAAGACATTCGGGTTTCATCGCAGCCACCGCAACCCTGGCTCAACAGGATGTAAATTTTGTGCTGATACCCGAGGTAGATTTTGATGTTGAAGGGCCCAACGGCTTCCTCGCCGCCCTTGAAAAACGCTTGAGTCAAAGAGGACATGCCGTGATTGTTGCGGCAGAGGGTGCAGGTCAAAAGTTTTTTGAAAACAACAAAACCGAACGTGATGAATCCGGAAACATCCGGCTCAAGAATATCGGAGGCTTCCTTAAAGATGTCATATCGACTTATTTCAAAGAAAAAAATATCGATATATCTTTAAAATATATCGATCCCAGTTATATGATCAGAAGCCTCCCTGCCAATGCCAACGATAATGTATTCTGCAGTTTCCTGGGACGTGATGCTGTTCATGCGGGTATGGCGGGCAAGACAAAACTCCTCATCGGCCGGTGGAACAACCATTTTGTGCACATTCCCATGAGTGCCTCGGCAGGAAAGCGCAAACAGGTCAATCCAAAAGGAAAATTGTGGTTGAGTGTCTTGGGCGCAACAGGTCAGGGTTCGCTGAAAAACGATTGATCCCTCCTGTTTATCCTAATGTTGCATCGGAATCGGTCAACCATAAACCCATTGTGCTCACGGGGTTGAATTCTTCATGGGAGATTCGGATAAAGCAATCGATATATGACATCTGCATGTTTGCCGGCAGCCCCTTTGTTCAACATGACGGCTTCTTTGGCCAATCTTCCAACGGCATCGGCCTCAGCGGGATGTGTCAGATAATACAGCGCTCTTTCAGCCAATTCCCGGCCGTCTTTTACCTGAATACCGCCCCCGGTTTTGTCCAGAAGCGCTTTGGCATCCAGAAAATCATCCATGGACGGACCGTAAAGTACGGGTTTGCCCCACACCGCTGCTTCAAGAATATTCTGTCCGCCCAAAGGTTCCAGGCTTCCCCCACAAAAAACGATTGATGCGATACTGTATGTGGATTGCAAATCTCCGATGGTGTCCATAATCACCACCGAAGCCGTTCTGAGGCCACCGGTTTTGTCAATATCGGTTTTGAATTGGCATGAAAGCCCGCGCCTTATAACCATATCTTTTATGTGGCGGACTCTTTCCAAATGCCGCGGTGCGATGATAAGAAGGGTTTCAGGTAAAGTTTCGAGAATCTTTTCATACACATCGACAACGATTTCATGCTCTGATCCCCGGGTACTGCCGGCAACAAAAACGGGGATATTTTCATTTAAATTGTAGAATTTCTCAATTTTGTCTTTAATGGTGGGATCGGCCATGGGTAGCAAAAGATCGTATTTTGCATTCCCGTTGACCACTATCTTTTCCCGGGGGACACCCAGCATCATCAATCGCTGTGCGTCTGCCTCTTGAATCATACTAAAGGATTCCACCTGTCTTAAGACTTCCCGGATTAGACAGCGAATCTTCAGGTATCCTTGAATGGAACGAACAGAGATTCTGCCATTGACAAGTGCAAGCCTCACACCCATCCTGCGGGCTTCAAACAACCAGTTTGGCCAGATCTCGGTTTCAAGACATACGAGGATGTCCGGCCTTATGGTGGACAGGGCTTTGCGAACAGAAACGATGAAGTCGATGGGGGCATAAACGCAAGTTGCCTTTGATCGAAGTTTATCTCTGGCCAAAGCCTGACCATGTTCTGTTGTGGTTGAAAGGATTACGGCACCCTGGGGTATCCAATCGTTCCAGAGATTCAACAATCGCCACTGCGGCGCTCACCTCCCCCACCGAAGCCGCATGTAACCATATTTTGGGCGAGCCCGAAATACGATTCACAAGCGACTTGGGGTAAAATCCAAGACGCTGGTTTATACCATCTCTGTAGCGACCGGTTAGGCGTGTATAAAACCAAAAAGGCGGGAAAAAAATAAAAAAAACCCGATAATAAGAAAATTATACGCTTTATAGACAATATTCATATGCTTGGCCCGATTTGCTCGCCGGCCCGATTGTTTCAATGGTATTTATTTTATACCCTGATTTCGCACCCAACCGTTTGCCCGACCTCAAGGTTCATATCGCCTTGAAGAAAATATATGGGGCGATCAGTGCTCCAGCTGGAAAAAACGATTGCCTTTTATTTGAAGAAGATAGAGCCGTTTTCGGACCTCCCCATCATTATCAAAAGATGTAAGGCCGGTGACCCCTTGAAAATCGGTGAGTCTTTCGAGCTCATTTTTTATTGTGCTTCTAAATCGAATATCCGGCCGGCTGACCATCTGAAACAGTATCATGGCAGTATCATAGGTAACGGCCTCAATGAATCCCGGCTTCTGATCAAACACTTTCTGATAAATTCCGACAAAATTTTTGACATTCTCTGAGGCATCTTCGGCAAAGAAACCATCCGGTACAACGGCACCCTGTACATATTGCCGTGCCATGGTAATTAATTGGTCTGAATGCCACAAATTGGTTCCCAACAAATAGGTATCTTTGACATCGTAAAAAGCAAGCTGCGGAATTATAAGACCGGCTTTTGTGGGAGCGTCCGGAATAAAGATGGCATCAAAATCAACAATGGCCTCGGGTTTCTCATTCTCTCCGGTTTGGATATTTTCATGGTCTTCAACAGGGTGTACTACCAGGGGATCTGTGGTGCTGTCGGTTGAGGTTTCAGTGTTTTCTTGCGCATCCGCCGCTAAATCCGTAATTTTAAGATTCTCAGGCACCTCATAGTAAAGTCCCGCGAGCTTTTTTATGGGATCGGCAAAATCTGTATGGGTCGGGTTGTACGATTCGACGCCAACAACGCTGCCCCCATGAGCGATCACCTGGTCCCAGAAAAGATTCATAAACGTTGTACCGTACTTTTCATCCGGATAAAGAATCGCAAACCTTTTAACCCCAAGGGCTTTCACAGCATAAGAGACCAGCGTCTCAACCTGATTGCCGGGTGTAAAAAAATTTCTAAAAACATAGTCACCGATTCGAGTGATATTGTCTTTCTGCGTTAACGTAATTATGGGGATTCCTTTATTCTGTGCCGCTGTGGCAGCGGATTCGGCGGTAATAAACGGTCCGATAATCGCAGCGACATTTTCATCATACAGTTCTTTTACGGCCATAGCAGCCTTAACCGGATCAGATGCGGTATCCTTAATGATTACTTTAATAGAAGGCTGGCTGTTTTTAGCACTAAATTGACTCAAAGCGAGTTCAACGGCAGTTAACGCCCGGTTACCGTAAATTTTATACGGGCCGCTTAAGGGCAGCAAACATCCGATTGTGTAGCGACTATAAACGGATTTTTTATGAATTGAAGCCAACAGACTTTTTGCCTGCTGCACATTCTCGTGCATGGGGAATTTTTCTATGAAAGCCGACAAAACCTTTAACGCTTCATCATATTTTTCTTCCTCGGTATAGTTCAGCCCAAGCTGGAACATCAGGTAGCCTTTTGGAACGTCATCTTCCAAGGGGCCTATCAGAGAAACGAGATCTTCAGAGCCAAGCTGTCGGACGGCATTTTTCAATGTTATGAGAATGGTTTCTTTTTCCGGCTCCCCTGCTTGTCTAATGGCCATGATATAATAATAAACGGCATCTCTTGGAGCGCCAATGGCCATATAGGTGTTGCCCAGCAGCATATAGGCTCTAAGAAGGTGAACCCCTGAAACAGAAACTTCAATAAGGTCCGCTGCCTGATCGATGACATCTTCATAGTATCCCTGATTGTAAAACATGGTCAGTATTTCTATCCTGGCATCGGGAACAAAGATACTTTCCGGATATTCGATGATGAGACGTTCATAGGCATTGCGCGCTTTATCATTGTCGCCAAAGATGGCATAAACCGATCCTATCTTCATCAAAACTGCATCGGCCATAGGTCGGTCCGGAAATCTTTCGAGATACTCGCTGTAAGCATCGAGGGCTTCTTGGAAGGATTCTGCCTGAAGCATTTTTTCAGCCCTTGAAAATAGCGCATCCGCAGGATCAAGCCTAACAGGCGCCATTTTTGGCACGCAGGCCCATAAAAAGAGAACGCCTGTCACGAAAAAAATTATTCGAATCGGTTTCATAAGCATATCTAAAACGATGTTGAGATCAAATATTTTACGCTTGACTTTTACTCTGATTCAATAACAAAGGCAAGCATAACCTGATACTTTACTTCGGGCTCGCTCAAAAATAAGTTCACATTTTAAAGCACCGATCCATCCTGTCTAACTGTGCTGCGCGTCGGTCGAACGGGTCGGCCATTCGCCCTTCTCTCCGGTTGTCATGGGGGCGCCTCGACGCCGGATATATAAGTTATTTTTTTTCGAAAGTCCTTGCCCTTGCCAAACACCTTATAAAAATGATATATACCATGACCTTTTGAAATAAACGCGCGTTTTTGAATCTAATCCATAGAGGCTGAACGCCATTTAAAAAGATAATGGCTCCGAAAAGACCCATTTTACAAAACCGTCAAAAATCAAGTGAATTCAAAAAATCATGAACATCCAAGACCCAAAACGACCCTCATCACCAAGTGAAAAACCGGCCGGCCGCAACGTCGATCAAAAACTCGAGAACCTGAGGCAGGGCCTCGATGCCATTGACCGGAAAATCGTTGCTCTGCTTGCGGAACGCCAGACTGAAGTCGAACGCGTGGTTGCACTTAAAAAAACCTACAACATTCCTGTCTATCATCCGGCCCGGGAAGAAAACTTGATCTCTCACCGCCGCAATCAGGGGATTGAAGCAGGACTCGATCCGGATTATATCGAAGAGATCTACCGGCGTATTCTCCGCCAGTCACGGGTTGAGCAGTCCGCCCAAATGGCTCAAAAAGGGATACGCGCCGGAGCAGCCGTGCTTCTCATCGGAGGTCAGGGGAGTATGGGACAATATTTCCATCGATGGTTTGCCGAAGCCGGTTACCAGGTGCGTATCCTGGACCGCCAGGATTGGCCGAACGTTGTCAGACTCTGCCAGGGTATTGAACTTGCCATGATCAGTGTGCCCATTGAAATAACCGCTGCGGTGGCCAAAAGAATCGGCCCTCACCTTCCCGGCAGTTGTGTTCTGGCAGATATCACCAGTATAAAAAAAGCGCCTTTAAATGCCATGCTCGAGGCGCATAAAGGCCCGGTGATCGGCTTACATCCCCTCTTCGGTCCCACCACCTCAACCATGGACAAACAGATTGTCATCGTAACGCCCGGCAGGGATCTATCCGGCTGTCAATGGCTGGTCGACCAGTTCAGTGTCTGGGGAAGCATTATATTGCAAGTCGATGCCGGTGAGCACGACAAAATCATGTCCATCGTTCAAACGGTGAGACATTTTGCCACTTTTGCTTTTGGTCAATTTCTCTGTAAAAAACAGATCGACTTGTCACGGACATTGGAATTCTCCAGCCCCATATACCGCCTTGAGCTGGGGATGGTGGGCCGGCTTTTCGCCCAGGATCCATCCCTTTACTCTGAAATAATATTCGCGTCAGCCGAACGGTGCACCTTATTGAGAGAATATCTCGATTCTCTTTCAAACAACCTTGACATGGTGGAGAAGGGTGACAAGGAAATGTTCCTTGCCGAATTTAAAAAAATCTCGGACTGGTTCGGGCCGTTCAGCGAACAGGCCATGCGGGAGAGTACATATCTGATTGACAAGCTCATCGAACGTTTTTAATATATTTTATATTTTAAAACCGTTACGTAAGATCGTCCGATATTGCCGCAGCATTTGGAAATTATCACAGATCAATGATGCGTGCAAAATGATACCCCAAAAGGGAGTTGGCAGTGACCGATTCTATACCCGTCTACAATAGTAAGATCACGAAGACATATATAGAATATATCAAGAAGCGGTATCCCGACCTGGATATCGATTATCTTCTTGAATACGCAGAGATGACTAAATATGAGATTGAAGACTCGGCACACTGGTTCAGCCAGGATCAGGCGGATCGCTTCCAAGAAATCGTAGTTAAAAAAACCAACAACCCGACGATCGCCAGAGAGGCGGGTCGTTATACAACATCGCATGAGGGAATGGGTCCTGCCAAGCAGCATATACTCGGATTTATTCGCCCCACATCAGTTTATCTGTTAATGGAAAAGCTTTATCCTATCTTGAGTCGTGGCGCTACAATCAAAGTAAAAAAGATGGGGTCTAACAAGGTAGAAATTGTCTCAACACCCAAACCAGGGATAAAAGAGAAACCTTACCAGTGTGAAAACCGCATCGGCATTTTTGAATCTTTAGCCGAATTGTTCACCGACAAATATGCCAATGTTGACCACCCGTCGTGTTTTCATAGAGGAGATAGTTCCTGTCGTTACATAATCAAATGGGAGAAAACAGCTTCTAGCCTCTGGAAACGGATAAGAAACTACTCTATGCTGATCGGCATCATTGTCTGTCTGGGTCTCTTCTTTGTATTACCCCTCAAGGATTGGCATACGGCGGTAATTCTCTGTTCGGTTATCCCCCTGCTCCTTACAATTATTTCCGACCAACTCCAAAATAAAGAGCTGTCCGAAACCATAAAAACCCAAGGCGATACTGCCAAAGATCTGCTCGATGAAATGTCCATCCGCCACAATAATGCATTGCTGATTCAGAAAATTGGCCAAACCACTGCTTCGATTTTAAATACCGACAATCTCCTTGATGCTGTAATAAAAATTGTGGAGATGCACATCGATTTTGACCGGGGGATGATCATGCTTTGTGATAGTGATAAAACCCGGCTTTTTTACACCGCAGGATACGGCTACAATAAGGATAAAGAGAATCTTTTGCGACAAACCGAATTTCATCTCGATAACCCTGAATCCAAAGGGGTGTTCGTGGTGGCTTTTCGAAATCAAAAACCGTTTTTGATCAATGATATCAATGAAATTGAAAGAAAACTTTCTGAAAGAAGTCTCAAATTCGCTAAAGCCCTGGATGTTCAGTCACTGATATGCGTACCCATTGTTTATGAGAAAGAATCTCTGGGCATACTCGCCGTAGACAATGTCAGGTCGAAAAGACCGCTTACCAATAGTGATGTGAATCTTCTAATGGGCATTGCCTCACAAACAGCGGTCAGCATTATTAATGCAAGGTCTTTTCAAAAACTTCAGGATAGCGAAAAAAAATATCGTGATCTCGTCGAAAATGCCAACAGCATCATCATGCGAAGAGATATAAACGGAAAAATTACTTTTTTTAACGAATTCGCACAGAGATTCTTCGGGTATTCGGAAAATGAAATAATCGGAAAAAGTTTGGAAGGCACTATTTTCCCGAATACCGAGACCACCCGGAATCATTTGGAAAGACTCTTAAGGCTTCTTACACAAAAAATTGATCAGCCGATTATTACCGAAAACGAAAGTGTGCTCAGAAGTGGCAAAAAAGTTATGATCGCATGGACTTACAGGCCCATATTCGACGGCGATGGAAACTTTAAAGAAATTCTTTGCATCGGTACGAATATTACAGAACTCAAACGTGCGGAGCAAGAAAAAAGGGATTTGGAAATCAGGCTTCAAAGAGCACAAAAAATGGAGGCCATCGGGACTCTCGCCGGCGGTGTCGCCCACGATCTGAACAACATTTTGTCCGGGATTGTAAGCTATCCGGAGCTGCTATTAATGGATATTCCGCCGGACAGCCCCCAACGAAAACCGATTTTGACCATACAAAAGGCCGGAGAAAGGGCTGCCGCCATCGTTCAGGATCTGTTGACCCTGGCAAGAAGAGGCGTTGTCACCACTAAAGTGATAAATTTAAACGCTGTTATCGCTGAATATTTAAAAAGTCCGGAATATGAGAATTTGAAAACATACCATCCTGACGTTCAGGTCAAATCCAGCTTGAACACAAATCTGATGAATATGTTGGGATCCCCGGTTCATCTATCCAAAACCGTCATGAATCTGGTCACCAATTCTGCCGAAGCAATTCCCGATATCGGGGAAATAATGATATCCACAGAAAACCGGCATGTCGACAAATCCCTTGCCGGTTACGACAAGATCAAACCGGGGGATTATGTTACCCTCAGAGTCAGTGATACGGGCATCGGCATCCCTTCTAAAGATTTGGAAAGAATATTCGAACCGTTTTACACCAAAAAGGTCATGGGAAAAAGCGGTACCGGTTTGGGCATGGCCGTGGTTTGGGGCACCGTAAAAGATCATAAAGGGTACATCGATGTCAGAAGTGTTGAAGGGAAAGGGACCACATTCACCCTCTATTTCCCGGTGGTTAGACAAGAACTCCCCGGCGACGAAGCCGCATTCTCCATTCAAGATATCATGGGCAAGGGAGAAACCATTTTAGTGGTGGATGATGTGGAAACGCAGAGAGAAATCGCCACTCAAATGTTAACAAAGTTGGGGTATTCTGTTGCATCTGTTTCAAGCGGCGAAGAAGCTGTCGATTACATGAAAAATCATTCAGCAGACTTGATAGTACTCGATATGATTATGGAGCCCGATTGTATTGACGGACTCGACACATACAAAATAATACTCGAAATACATCCCCATCAGAAAGCCATTATTACAAGCGGGTATTCTGAAACACAACGGGTAAAAGATGCGCAGAGATTGGGTGCAACATCCTATGTAAAAAAGCCATATTTATTAGAAAAAATTGGCCACGTTGTAAGAGATGAGCTAAACAAATGAAAATTTCACTTTATTTTAATTTTGAACCCGCAAGAAAAAAGCAATACTATAATGTGCCTCTTAAATCGAACAGACGAGACAAATAAGGATAAAACATGCCACGTCTTTTATTGATAAACCCTTCCAATATTCATAAAGGACTCGGTAACATCCGTGCAACCGCCTGGCCTCCACTGAACCTGCCTTACTTGGCAGCAATGACCCCACATTATTATCGGATAGAAGTTCTTGATGAAAATATCGAGCCCTTTGAATACCGACCAGCCGATATTGTGGGGATTACGTCCTATACGGCTTCAGTCAACCGAGCCTATCAAATTGCCCAAATTTATCGCAAGAAGGGTGTTCCCACCGTTATGGGTGGCATACATGTATCCATGCTGCCTGAAGAAGCACTGCGCTACTGCGATGCAGTTGTCATCGGAGAAGCTGAAACCATTTGGCCGAAGGTCCTCGAAGATTTTGAAGCTGGAACCCTAAAAAAACAATACAAAGGCACTTGGGCAAACTTGGAGAACTTGCCTTTCCCGCGAAGGGATATCCTCCGCAACTCTTATTACCAATGGGGAAGCATTCAAACCTCCCGCGGGTGCCCAATGAACTGCACTTTCTGTTCGGTTACTGCTTTCAACGGACGGCGCTTTCGCAGGCGTCTGTTGGACGAAGTTATAGAAGAACTCGAACAAATACCACAGAAAAGGATACTGCTGGTTGATGATAATATTATCGGCCATGGACAACAGGATCTGGAATGGACCCGAGCTTTTTTTTCTAAAATTCTACAAAAAAACATCAAGAAAGTCTTTTTTACGCAGGCGTCCATCCTTTTCGGAGAAGACCTTGAATTAGTTCAACTTGCTGCCAGAGCTGGACTCAAGATTGTTTTTATCGGAATGGAGTCCATAAACCCTAACACCCTTAAATCTTATGGGAAAAGTATCAACCTGAAACGACTTCAACAGAATCGATACAAAGAACTGATCAAAAGAATCCGAAAGGCGGGAATTGTCTTTCTTGGTGCGTTTGTGTTGGGCGGTGATGAAGATGATCATTCGGTGTTTCATTCTACCCTGAAATTTATTAAATCTTCACACATAGATGTTCTTCAAGTTACCAAGCCAACCCCTTTACCCGGCACACAACTTTGGGAAACCCTGCAGAAAGAAAATAGAATTCTAAATCAAGATTTCCCCAAAGCATGGGATGATTATCGCCTTACAAAAATGGTCTTCAACCCTATGCAGATGTCCATAGAAAATGTATACATGGGATTTACCTATTTACGAAAAGCCTATTATAGTTACTGGGAAACGATAAAGAGAACCCTTTCTACATTTTTTGACACAAAAAGCTTGACCGCCACCATCATTGCCTATAAATTCAATGCCTCCTATCGAAAAGCTTTCAGAAATTCTGAACATTATAGGCGGTATAACAACATAAATTTAAAGAAAAAATTTGTGCCTGATAAATAAAACCATATACCATATTATTTATACGTTTCATAAATTCTGGTCTATGATAAACTATGAAAGTTACAAGTATGAATCATCATGAATATTTGATGGAAAACGATGAAGAAACCCTTCGCCTGGACGTGAAAACAGACGGCAAGAAGGTTGAAAATCAGGCCCTGTGGGCCGGTATAAAACCGGGGATGCGTGTCGCCGATTTAGGGTTTGGTTCCGGAAAAACCACCATTTATCTGCACAAACTCGTTCAACCGAAGGGTGAAGTCGTCGGTGTCGATATTGCTGAAGACAGAATCAAATACGCCAAAAAGCACTACGATAGAGACGGCATCGAATACATATGCAGAAATATATGCGAACCTTTAGAAGATCTGGGACTGTTTGATTTTATTTGGGTCCGCTTTGTTCTTGAATACCACAAATCTAAAAGTTTCGACATCGTCAAAAACATATCCCGAATTCTGAAACCCGGAGGAATTCTCTGCCTTATCGATCTGGATTACAACTGCCTGAACCACTTCGGGCTCTCGAAAAGGCTTGAAAGA
>JAQBBE010000103.1:0-2589 GCA_032126435.1 Desulfobacterales bacterium
CTGGCAAAAGAAATCATGGCCGATATTTATAATGCGGCCAATGAGACCTCCACGGAGCTGGGCAAAGAAAAAGGTGTTGCGCCGGTCTATGAAGAATACACGCTTTCCGGCCCCAAAAGACGCAACGGCACCCTGACGACCATTGCGCCCACCGGCACCCTCTCTTTGATCGCCGACTGCTCATCAGGCTGCGAGCCAAACTTCGCATTCAACTATACCAAAGCGTGTCTTGAAGGTGAAACGCTTGACATTGTCCCCGATGTCGTTCGGGAATGGCATGAAAGAAAAGAGACCGAAATTTTGCCTGAATTCTTTGTAACAACCAAAGATGTTTCTGTTGAGGAGCACATAAGGGTTCAGGCGGCGTTTCAGACCGGAGGCGTGGATTCAGGCGTTTCAAAGACGATCAATGCACCCTACGACACGGATAAATCTGAAATTTCCGAAGCGTTTTTCAAAGCGTGGGAAATGGGGTGTAAGGGAATCACTTTTTATCGAGACGGCTCCCGGGATGTTCAGGCGCTGTACACCCAAAAGAAAGAGGTGGAAACCGAAGGCGCGGATGAATTGGACAGGGGGAAACTTAAGCATCGTCCCCGGGCAACGACGGGTCCCAGCCTGAAGATGAAAACAGCCTGCGGCAAACTCTATGTCGATCCACATTTTGACCCAGACGGTGTTGTAGAAGTCTTCATCCGGACCGTCGGCGGCGGCTGCGCTGCCAACACCAAGGCGCTCGGCATCCTGATGTCTTACTGCCTTCGGGCGGGTGTGCCGCCTGAAAAGATAATTAATTCCATGAAATCGATTCATTGCCCGGCATGTACCAAGGCCATATCTTCAGGTAAAGATGTGGAGGTCAACAGCTGTGCGGCCGGCATGGGAATGGGGCTTGAAGTCGCTTTAGAGCATGCGGACGTGTATCGGGAAGTGGCAAAACAGATTCAAGATGCTGACAGTTATTTTAACGAAATTAATGTACCCAAAGATAAGAATACCATCTGCCCGGATTGCGGCGCGACCGTTCACCGAGCCGAAGGGTGTCTGGTATGCTCCAACATGGAGTGCGGGTGGACCCGATGCTAATCTGAATTTTTATTGTCAAAGCCGATCCAGGTGCTTATATCCTCAATCGGTTCCCGCTTGCTGGCAACCTTATTGGCCGGAAAACCCCAGTTGGGATAACCGATGGCAATGGAAATCATAATCCGTTTGGATTCGGATATTCCGGCAACTTCGTGCAGCACTTCGGGATATGCGATCCCCTGATTGGCGATACAGGTGCCAAGACCATAATGGAGTGCGGCCAGGCAGATGTTCTGGGTCACGGCACCGATGTCGAACAGCGGCCTGGGGTAAGGCAGCGATCGGTCCACATAGACAACAATGGCTGCCGGTGCATTAAAATATCGGAACCCGCGCTTCATCCACCGGTCCCTTTTCTCGTTATCTTCCCTGGGTATATCCATGAGCTTAAAGATCTGTTTGGCGATTTCAATCTGACGTCTTCTGAATACGCTGTCCGGTGGTAACCCCTTGGTTTGAAGGTCGGGATGGGAGGGCGCTCTTGAATTCAATTTTTCAACACTCGCCTGTCTGATAGTATTCAGAACATCCCCGGCGATAATGGTAAATTCCCATGGCTGGCTATTTTCAGCTGAAGGGGCACGGGTAGCTGTCTCTAAAATTTCTTTTAGAATCTGTTTCGGGACAGGGTCTGCCTTAAAGTCTCTAATGCTCTTTCGCATGATTATGGCGTCTATAATATCCACCATTCTGCTCCTTTTTTTATTCGGTTTCCCGCACGCCGAAGCTTGCGGTCCGGCCATTCAAAGCCCGCCATTGGCCACTGTCTTTTCCATTGACAGGCAAGCAACTTTTATTTATAAAATAATCTTACATTATAAAATCTCGTTCATTTTTTATGGGCCTTGAACTGATCTATAATTTCCATGTATTTAATGGTCTATTTCCCCCGGTTGACACTTTTTTTATAAGTTACCGCTTTTTTTAAGAAAAACGGCCCTACCATTGTAACGAAGTGCGGATTTTTTTTTGTCAGGATCGCTGATATCCAATGCTTTCCTTATTCCCATAACATTTATAATTAACTCAATTCAAGCCCGGATATCATACAGGGCTGCGGTTATTCTCTGATAAAATTTCGGCGTAAAATTTCCAACTTTTTTTTACTAAAGTTCATATTGCCTTACGTATAAAAAATAAGAATGGGTTCGGCTGGTTAGTTCTTTAATCCAACACAAATATTGAGAGGTGCTTCAAAATGTCTAAAAAATGGGTTTATCTCTTGGATGAAATTGAACAGGCGGAAGAGTATGTCGGCGGTGATTGGGATGCGGTTCGCGGATTGCTGGGCGGTAAAGGGGCAAATCTATCGGAAATGGTGCGCATCGATATTCCAGTACCCCCCGGATTTACCGTTACCACAGAAGCCTGTAATGCCTATCTCGCTTCAGGCGAAACTTTTCCTAAGGGAATGAGAGAGCAAATGCTCGAATGTCTGAAGGCGATTGAAGAAAAAACCGGCAAAAAATTCGGTGACCAGAAAAATCCGCTGCTGATTTCCTG
>JAQBBE010000104.1:0-4172 GCA_032126435.1 Desulfobacterales bacterium
AACATCTCCGGCCTTTCTTTTATTAAAATGACGAAATCTCCATTTGAGATCGTTTGTGGGATAGATCGGCCGCATTAAATATTTATGTAAACAAATGAGATTTTCAGTTCCAGAATAATAGCCCAGGCTCCTGTCGTTGGGTGTTGATCCCCAAATGATCTTGCCGGCGATATTCTCTCGATTGAAAAAAATCTCATTCAACGTTTTCCATTCGTCAAAAGCCCAGGCACCAAAGTCGCCGAATAATTTTTTGCCCGTTTTTTTCAGGTCAGCGAATGGGGTCATAATTCAAGGATAAAATCGGTAATATACGGGTTTCCCAATACATGATCGGCATGGCCATGGGTGTTCAGAATATATTTGACCCTGAGCCCTTCTGTTTGAATTAAGGTTAAAAGTTTGTCTTCATCTCCGGCTGGATCGATAATAACCGAATGGCGCGTCTGCAGGCATGCGACCAGATAGGTTAAGACCTGAAACGGCCCCACGGGAATCTGTTTGATCGATATTTTACGCATTTCAAAGGTCTCGGTCGGAAAGGACAGCAAAATCAGAGCATGTGAAACAATACGGCTCGGTACCATGCCCTGCATCTCCCCGCTAGTGCGGGATCTTACGATCGGCAAACTCGACAATCGCTCAAATTAGGTATGATATATCTCAATCCGGGTTCGGCTACTCCACAAACAGTTTCTGCCCCGGGAAAATATTACTCCTGGGTGTTAAACGGTTGATATGCAGAAATCGTTCCAAGGGCATTTTGTACAGCTGGGCGATCTGAAAAGGCGAGTCACCGTTTTTGACCCGATAGATCTTTAAATTCTCAGTGGCCGCTTTTTCGGATTTGTAACCCGGGATCTTTAAAACCTGTCCGATATGCAGACGTGTGGTGGACAGGTTGTTTAGTTCCTGGATCTTTTTTGTTGTCGTGTCGTATCGCTTTGCAATGATCCAGAGTGAATCACCACTTCTTACAACATGGCTTGACGGGACTCCATGTTGGGTCTGAGTGAACGTTTTCGATGGGTAAACAACGGTGCCCCTGCGGGGTATTTTCAGCGTTTTCCCCGCAACGATGAGATTTGATCGGTACAGGTTGTTGGCGCGTTTGATGCGGTTGACGCTGGTATGGTATTGTCTGGCAATGGTGGAAAGGCTTTCGCCGGGTCTGATTCGGTGATACACATACGCACGTTGGGGCGGATATGAAACCGGTATTTTTTCCAGTTCTGCAAGAAGCAGGTCTCCTTTGCCCGGGGGAACCCTGAGGGGGTATTGATCCTGGGGAAGGATCTGATAGCGGAGCTCGGGATTGAGTTCTACGAGTGTTTTTAAAGGGATGTCGATCTCTGTGGCAACATTTTTGAGATGGACCTGTTTTGAGATGGTTACGGTCTCAAATTCCAACGGCGTATCCAGGGATATTGAATCGAGACCGTATTTTTCCTTATTTTGAATGATATAAAGCGTGGCGATAAATCTGGGAACATATCTTGCGGTTTCCAGAGGAAGACGTTCATAAAGATCCCAGAAATTGTCAAGGTAGTTTATATTCTGAGTCCGAATTACCCGGAGTACCCTTCCTTCCCCGCAATTGTAGGCAGCCAGAACCGTTGACCAGTCCCCGAATATTTGATGCAGCTCTTTTAAATAGGCGATGGCAGCTTGGGTCGATTTAACCGGATCGATCCTTTCATCGATGAATTTGTCCCGGTTGAGACCGAACTTGTATCCGGTTGAAGGAATGAACTGCCACATTCCAAGGGCTCTGGCCTTTGAAAGCGCATCGACCTTGAAGCCACTTTCAATCAAAGGGAGCCATGACAATTCAACCGGAAGACCGGCTTCTTTAAGGGCCGATACAATCTGTGAGCGATACTTCCCCGATCGCTTATAGGATTCAATGAAAAATTTTTTTTCACTGTTTTGGGTAAATCGGACGATTTCATTCTGGACATGTTTGTTCATTACCAGCGGAATGGCCTTGTAATTGCCATTGATAACGATATTTCGGGATGCATAAATTTCAAGAATGCGTTTTGCAATCATAAAACGCAGATCTTCTTTCTGCTGAATGAGTTTAGCGGAGTCATCGGTTTCTATCCCCAGGATCAACGCGTAAGCATGGTCTAAAGCTTCAAGGGCGTTTTCAAGTTCTCCTTTTTGCCAAAAATCCTGGGCTGCCTGACAAAAATCAAGGGCTTCATCCAAAACAGGTTGTATTTTTTCTCCTGAGAGAGAATTTTCTGCTATACGGGTTTCATTTTTTATTTTATGATTGGAATCTGAAGATTCTGTATTATCTTCTGAAACGACAGATTCCACCGGCAGGGATTTTTGATCTTTGGGGTCGACATTTTCGGATGGTTCTGCAAACTCACCGGCACCTGTCGGGTTTGACTCGGCATTTTCGTTCTCCTCAAGACTTTTTTGACCGTTAAGGTCAGCTGAGTCGGGCGATTTTGAAGGATCCGGCATAGTTACGTGATCCGATACATAAGGGCCGTCTTGTGAAACGGACTTTTTATGGACAGGCTGTACGCATCCGCCTATGAGAAAAAATAGAAAGACAGGCAGAAAAAAAACTCGTGATTTTATCAAATCAAACTCCTCGATTTACTGGTTTGCAGGATGAAAAATTAGGGAAACCCGGGTTTAAATGGGTTGATGTTCGATTACACAACTATAAACGTTCTTGTCAAGGCTTTATCCAGTTGACAACGTCATAACCGTTTTATCCATGGGCGTTTCCCGTATGGAACCCAATCCTTATGAACAATCATCTTCGGACGGCTGCCTGAACTGTGCGTGCCGGATTTTGAAAAACGCGTTTTATGATTAAGTTTCAAATAGATAAGGACCGTTTCATGATTCACGGATTAATTTAGACGGTCTCGTAAAATGGTCGGTTATCCGGCGATTTATGGGACCATATTTCTTCTTGCTTTTTTGGTAATATAGTAGTAGCAAATTGCATGCCATTGGATAGCGAATTGTGGGGCATGTAAAAAGAATTGTAATAACAACTACATACGAATATGCTCATTATGTCAGGCAGGTAATAAGAAAAAATTTTGCCAATAATTTAATCGGTTATGACAAAATATGGCAAAATAATGACTATGGCTTTTCATCAGCCGATTTTCGCTAAAAATAATAGAAAAAAGCCGTATTTTTAATAAATATCGATATAAATTCAAATATTGACCTATATTTGGTGATATCTCCGGATAATCAAGATTGCCAATTGTTTAAGAACTAAGTATAAAAAATGGTTTTAATAGAAAACAATATCCATGGAATTAACGTCTCAAAGAATGAGGAGTTTGTTTACAAGGCAATCCATATTAATTCCGTACTTAAAAACGAAAAATTTCGAATGTGCTGCCAGAGTAGCTCAGTTGGTAGAGCGCCTCACTTGTAATGAGGATGTCGCGGGTTCGACTCCTGTCTCTGGCTCCATATGTAAAAAATATCTTTCAGGTGGGGTTCCCGAGTGGTCAAAGGGAACAGACTGTAAATCTGTCGGCGAAGCCTTCGGAGGTTCAAATCCTCCCCCCACCACCATCCTCAATGTAAGTCGGTTGTAGGAGATTTCGGTTTGTTTGCCGGGATCGAAAAAGACTACATGGCTTCCTGCATGACTCTTACTGCGCTTTTTGAGGGGACCTGTTGATGATGATGTTGGATTTTTTGAGGTTATAAGTTTAGTGAAATACAAGCGGGAGTAGCTCAGTTGGTAGAGCGCTAGCCTTCCAAGCTGGATGTCGCGAGTTCGAGTCTCGTCTCCCGCTCCAGACTGAACGTTAACCGTCTTCAAGCAGCCGCATAAAATTAAAAAGGCGTGCCCACGTAGCTCAGTCGGTAGAGCGCTTCCTTGGTAAGGAAGAGGTTCACCGGTTCGATTCCGGTCGTGGGCTCCAGTATTGTCGGTGGCATAAGCGATCTCGACAGGCCTTGAAAGGGATTAACGTCGTTTTAAGAATAAGCAGATAAAAAAAATCAATTCCAAAACTCATGGGAGGATTTCGAAGATGGCGAAGCAAAAGTTTGAGAGGACCAAGCCGCATGTTAATGTGGGCACGATAGGGCATATAGATCACGGGAAGACGACCTTGACGGCGGCGATAACAAAGCACATGGGCTTTATGGGGATGGCGGAATTTGTACCG
>JAQBBE010000105.1:0-7653 GCA_032126435.1 Desulfobacterales bacterium
TGAAGCATCATAGCTCCTGCCTGTTGGGTTGAAATGGTCTCGGGAAGTTTTACAAGACGATCGGCCGGCATGGTTCTAACTTCGGCATAAGCGCCCGGAGGCAATCCGGCATAAGCAACGCGATCGCCCACTCTGAATTCACTCACACCCTCGCCAAGGGCTTCGACGACACCGGCTCCTTCCATCCCTATTACGGCGGGCAGGGAGGGCAGAGGATAGTGTCCGGTACGGTGATACACATCAATAAAATTTAGACCTACCGCTTCTTGGCGAAGCAGAACTTCACCCGATCCCGGTTGGCCTGGATCATATTCTTCCCATAGTAAAACCTCAGGCCCCCCTGGTTCATACATTTTAACGGCTTTTATCATAATACTCTCCTTAAAGATTTACCTTGTGAGTTTTATTCTAAATTAGAACATCAGCTTGTTTATGTATTCATATATGAAAAATCTTTTAGATGCAAATCGGCGATTTTGAGATCTATCACAACCCCAGAATTCGAATTTTGGTCAACATTTGGTCAACAAATTGGGAAAAATACCCCTCATTTTTTATTGAATCAATCTTTTCCGCATTGCTTTGAGGGCAAGGTTTGTAAAGAAAAGAAAAAATACGGTTAAGTACACGATGCTGATGATCGGCGAAATTTCGTTGGTTCCGATGCTGAACCGACGGGCCAGTTCGGCCAGATGGTAGAGCGGGAAGGCCAGTGCAACGGGCTGCACCCACCCGGGCAGATTGGAAACAGGGAAAAAGGTTCCGCTGAACAAAAACATCGGTGTAATGAAGAGAAATATCGGAAGATTGAACATGTCGATGGTCGGGGTGATCCCTGTAAAGAACATGCCGATGGCGCCGAAAGCCAGCCCCCCGAAAAATGCCAAAGGGATCAGCAGCAGTCCCATGGGAAACTGAACAAATCCCATCAGACCCAGGACAATTGACATGATCGTCGCAGCACCTGCCGACTTGGTGGCGCTCCAGGCAATTTCGGCGATGATGATTTCCTCTAACGACAGTGGTGTTGCCAGCATGCCATCAAAGGTCTTCTGGTAATACATGCGGACAAAGGATGCATAGGTGGTTTCAAAAAAAGCATTCCACATGATCGCAGTGGCGATCAATGCCGGTGCGATGAACTCCGTGTAGGAAAGATCTGCCCCGCCGTATTTCACATGGTCGATCAAGCCGCTGAAGCCCAGACCGAAGGCCAGAATATAGAACAGCGGTTCGAGCAGCGGCGTCAGAAAGCTCACCTTCCAGATTTTCTTGTAAACCACCAGGTTTCTTTTCCATACCCTCAGAAAACGCCATGAAAATGCAGCAGGATCAATCATTCTCGAAGTTCCCTTCCCGTTAAACGTAAAAATACATCTTCCAGTGTGCTGTTGCGGTAAATGCACTTTTCATTGCAGAATCTTTCGCGAATGGTGTTGTTCAGTCCCTTTCCTTCAGGCTCATACAATATCAGGCGTCGGCCAAGATCATCGTGCTCGATGGCGTGTTCTTTTACATATTCGATCAGGGCCTGATCCGGCCCCTCGATTTCGATGATATTTTTTCCGGCATGCCGGTCGATTAAATCTTTCGGGCTGCCATCCACCAGAATTTTACCATGATCCAAAATAATCAGACGGTCGCAGAGTTGGGAGGCTTCTTCCATGTTATGAGTCGTGATCACGACCGTCAAACCGGTCTTTTTAAGCTCTTCCAGCTTTTCCCAGACCTGGTGCCGGGACTGGGGATCAAGCCCGGTGGTCGGCTCGTCTAATATCAACAGTTCCGGCCGGTTGATCAGCGACCGGGCCAAAATCAGCCGGCGGGCCATTCCACCGGAAAGCTCCATGACTTTGGCATTTTTTTTATGGCTCAGGGCAAAAAAATCGAGAAGTTCCCTGGACCGTACGGCGGCCTCTTTTTTAGGGATGGAAAAGTATCCGGCGAACACGTGCAAATTTTGTTCTACACTCAAGTCCGGGTCCAGGGTATTTTCCTGCTGACAAACACCAATTCTGGCTTTAATCCTGCGGAAGTCGGTGTTGATGTTCATGCCGAAGATACGCAACTCGCCCCGAGTCGGTGGTGAAAATCCGTACAGCATTCGGATCGTTGTCGTTTTGCCGGCGCCGTTGGGACCCAGCAGGCCAAAAAACTCACCCCGGTTCACAGAAAATGAAATTTCGTTTACGGCCGTTAATCCATTGAATTGTTTTATCAGATCTTGAATTTCTATGATTTTATCCATATGGGCGGCTATATAGAATAAATACTTACGGTTAAATTCGAGTCGTCTACCGGAGGGAATTCATGTTGTGAAACAGAAACACGGTCGTCCGGTTAAAATATATATTATTGAGGATCAATATCAATCGGCGTTTCGCGATTCGTCATTATGATTATTTTTATAAACTGGCGTATTCTTGATTGTCAAGCAGACGCCATGGAGGCAATGATGTTATCGAATACTGGACAAACGATCGGGAGCGAGGAGTAATAGCCAAATTTTTAAACCGCTTATCAGGGATTACCCGGGTAGGAAGGAAAAGATCGCTTTCCCGACTACAGATTTAGTCTGCCCGTTTTCCAGAGTGAAACCACGCTGTAGGTTCTTGCCCAGAAATTGGCTTTTTCTTCTGCGGGGTACTTAAAAAAATCCTGTGTCCAATTAAATGAGGGATTTTGATAGATATCCCGAAGAACGTTTGCAATGTGTTTGGGTTTCCAATGAGCGTGGATGAGAAAATCGTGAACCAGCCCTATCATATTTTTAGGTTGAAGCGCAGAGGGATTTGGAAAGTAAAGGATATTTTTTGTCCGGTCTGGAATGTTTCCCTCTTTTTTGGCGTACTCCAGAGCAAGCCCTCTGGGAATATCTTCCTGCCTGTCAAAATCCTGGTGAAAAAGATAAAGGTCTGATGATTTATATTCATGAATAAAATCGATCAATGTTTCATTGGAACAGGGGATGAAGCCGGAAAATTTCTGTGCGTGATTCGCTGCTTTTTCAAGGTCCCACATACAGTCCAGAATAAAATTAATATTCGTTTCTTCGTTGGCCGTATTTCCATCAAAGTAAGTCCCGATCACATCTACCAATGGAGGTTGGTGGTATTTACCGTATTTTTCTTGATTTTTTTTATGCAGGCTGAAAGGGCTTCGAATGGAGCGCATAAAAGGAGATCCCTCACTCCAGGAATTGTCAAAGTTCAGACAGCGATCATGAACATCGGAGATGGTAACCGGAAACAGACCCATTGACTCGTTTTCCTTAAAAGCTTCCATGGTAAGAAGGGCGATATATTCGGCAATCTTGCCGAGGCCGCTGAACACACGAGCCGCATCAAGCGAAATTCCATACCAGCGCCGGATGTTATTGGGATCGATGTAATTACATGCCTTAATGAGGTCATTTTCCAGATAACCGATTTTCTGCAATTCTTCGCCCGTACGATATCCTAAAAGATTTTGAAATAAGATATGTGCACCCGAAGGTGTGTAATCCAGGAGATATGGCATGCCCCTTGAACGGAAGAGGGTTTCAAGAAAATGAATAACAGGAACTGTCTGATCGAAGAATTTCTTCTGTGCCGCCGGGTCCTCATACAGCTTGTGATTTTCTTCTGCCAGGAATATCTCGAAATCAATCGGCATTAGCACGGATTGGGATCTTTCTCCGACAAGAGGGATATGAACCTGAAAACCTCTTTGAAGTGTAAGGTTTTCAAGCTGAGAAATCGGTTCTGTTGCGGCTGGAAAAGCAGGATCATACCCCTCCGCAGCAAGTTCATGGCCCGCCGCAATAACATAATGGCTGAATTGATAGCAATTTTTTAACCGATCAATCACACGGTGGTAATATTCTTGAGCATTCATGATTTCATGCCCCCAACTTTAAATAGAGCCGATTCTTGTTGATTACATATACCATAAAAATGAAATAGGCAAACCCGGTGAAATGGATTTGCCCCACAGAAAAAAAGATGTTTCAGTAATTTTAAGGCTCCGGAAATTTTAAAATGATAGCAGCTGCTTGAGGCACCAAGGGTTTATGTACGTGTCCAAAATCCTCAGCAAAAAATAATCTTATAACCCGCTTGACTTTTTTCAACAACATCTTATTATCTAACCAATCAATAAAGGCCCGTCCTTAATTGGCGGGCCAGTTTCGTTCTGAAGGAAATATCCATTTGTCAAAGTGGCAACCTGCAGTTTGGGACTATGAGAATTTTTTTGAAAGGAGGGTGTCACTATGGCTGATGGAATCGTAAAATGGTTTAATGGTAGCAAAGGCTATGGCTTCATTGAGCAAGAAGATGGTCCGGATGTATTTGTTCATCATTCAGGAATCAATGCAACCGGTTTCAAGACCCTTGATGAAGGCGATCGCGTAACCTTTGATGTTGAGCAGGGTCAAAAAGGTCCTTCTGCAACAAATGTCACTTTGGTTTAGGCGACAGTTTTAAATAGAAAAAAGTGCATTCCCCAAAATATGAGGGAGTGCCCTTAATTTTTTGTGAGGGAAACGATATCTGGTAGTGTTGTAGAATTCAATAGCAGAACCTTACGATCAGGCCCTGTAGGCAGTAACCCCTTTCCTGATGTTTTGTTTTTCCTTTGTTCGAGAGCCACTGTCAATAGAACCACAAGAATACCACCCAAAAGACAGAACGGATGAAAGTCATTGTGAACATTGACACTCTTCCTTTTATTTTATATGCTTCCGATTTATGAAACCTTTCAAGGGTACATCAGAAACAAGGCATTTTAGCTCACTTGATCTATGGAAAAACAATCCCCTTCCAGGGGTAACCCAAAGTCGGGTCCTCTGGACCCGGATGCTTCTCAAAGACTATTTAAATGAAAAGGAAACGGTCGAATGATCGAGGAAATTACCGCGCAAGCGCTTAACACGGAACACTTTATTGATGAGAAGGTCAAAGAAATCCGACAAATTGTCGGGGATGGAATGGCGATCAATGCACTCTCGGGAGGCGTTGATTCGTCCACGGTCACGATGCTCGGCCATCGCGCCCTGGGGGACCGCCTTAAGACCGTGTTTATCGAAAACGGTCTTATGCGTGAAGGAGAGTCCGAAAAGGTTGTCGGTCTCTTTAAAAAGCTTGGGGTCACCGTTGACGTGGTCGATGCAAAAAAAGAATTCTTTGCCGAACTCAAAGGAATTACGGATCCGGAAGAAAAGCGCGAAGCGATTACCCAGGCTTTTTACCGAGACGTATTCGGACGCCTCGTCAAGGAAAGTGGGGCAAAACACCTTCTCCAGGGAACCATATTGACCGATATCGACGAGACCGTCGCAGGGATAAAACGGCAACACAACGTCTTTGCGCAGCTCGGAATCGACCCCAAAGAGGCTTTTGGCTATCACATCATCGAACCGCTCATTCAACTTCGCAAAGACGGCGTTAGAAAGGTTGGTGAGGCTCTGGGACTCCCGGCAGAGGCCTTTGACCGAATTCCATTTCCGGGTCCGGCACTCGCGGCACGTGTGATCGGTGAAACAACCCCGGCGCGCATCGAGACGGTTCGAAAGGCAACCGTTGTGGTCGAACGGCTGCTCAAGGACTCCGGTGCATTCCAGTATATGGCGATCCTTCATGAAGACCGCGTGACCGGCATGCGTGACGGATTGCGTGATTTTGGTCAGCAGATCGAGGTGCGTTGCTGGGAGAGTGTCGACGCCCGGGTCGCAACACCGACACCGCTTTCTTTCAAAATCCTCGAGAAACTCGCCGGCGAGATTATTCGCGATGTGCCGGGCATCGTCAGTGTCACGTACAACATAACACCGAAACCCCCTTCAACGATCGAAGCGGTCTGACGATAATGAAAGCTTTAGCAGCCTGAAATGAGCGGGTTACGAGATAAAAAGATCTTTAGTAGAAAAGTTGGGATCACTCGTGAGGTTCACGCCAAGTCGCCTCAATCCGGCCTCATCCCCGGGTGTAGGGATATGGGTCATATGGACTTCACACCCCTGGAGTTCCTCCAATTTTTCCATGGCTAACTGGGCGGCAGGATTGCCGGTCGCGCTGATGCTGAGGGCAATGAGGGTTTCCACCAGGTCGAGGCTGAGGGTCTTTTCATTGAGCACCCTGGTTTTGAGATTTCGAACCGAATCGACGATGTTGGGCGGGAGCAATTTAATCTTGTTCGGGATTTCGGCTAAATTCTTAATGGCCTGTAAAACAAGGCTTGAAGCCGCGTGAAATTTCGGTGAGTTGTTTCCGGTCACGATGGTGCCGTTTCCGAGCTCGATGGCCGCACCGCAAAAAACACCTTCGTTGCCTTTGCCGCTCTCCCGGCATTTTATGGCCGCGGTGCGCGCCGGTTCGACCACTCGCCGGTATTCCAGATCCAGGTTGAAGTCTTTAATCAAAAGCTCTACCCGTTGAACCGTTTCCTTGTCCGTCAAACCCATGACATATTCGCACCGATAGCGGAAATACCGCCGAATAATTTCCTGTTTGGCAGCTTCCTGTGTCGCTTCATCGTTCGTGATGGCAAAGCCGGCGCGATTGACCCCCATATCCGTGGGGGATTCGTAAAACGGCTCGCCGCCCATTATTTTTTTCAATATTCGTTTAAGAACAGGAAACACCTCCACATCACGATTGTAGTTGACTGTCTTCTGATTATAGGCCTCCAGATGAAAAGGATCTATCAGGTTAAAATCCCTGATATCAGCGGTGGCGGCTTCATAGGCCACATTCACCGGATGCTTGAGAGGCAGATTCCAGATCGGGAAGGTTTCGAACTTGGCGTAGCCCGCATAAATGCCCCGTTTGTAATCATGGTATACCTGGGAAAGGGAGGTGGCCAGTTTTCCGCTGCCAGGTCCGGGACCGGTCACGATGACCAGGGGTTTATCGGTTTCGATATATTCATTAGCGCCGTATCCTTCATCGCTGACGATCAGATCGATATCCGTAGGATACCCCTTGGTGTACTGATGGGTGTAAACCCGGATGTTTCTTCTTTCCAGTTTATTTTTAAACTGCAGGGACGACGGCTGGTTTTCAAAACGGGTAATTACAACCCCTAAAACGTCGATTCCCCAACCCCGGAGATCGTCGATGAGTTTGAGGGCGTCGGAATCGTAGGTGATACCGAAATCAGCCCGCATTTTTTTCCTTTCGATATCGCCGGCATAAATGCAAAGCAGAATGTCGGCCTTGTCTTTTAACGCCTGAAGAAGCCTCAATTTTATATTGGGATCATAGCCCGGCAACACCCGGGATGCATGATAGTCAAATAAAAGCTTGCCGCCGAATTCAAGGTAGAGCTTATTGTCAAATTTTTTCGCACGTTCGAGGATTTCAGATGTTTGCTCCTGGATATATTTCTCATTGTCAAACGCCGTATTCGCCGCCATGCGCTACTCCTTGTTCTATTTTAGAATCATAAACATCAACTTTAACCGAAGGGATTTGTTCTATCCCATGAAATATTTATCAACAAACGTTTTAAGTGTGACTAACAAAATAATCAATACTTATTTAAAACTTAACGTAATTGGGGATGCATCTTGAAAATAATCCCTTCTTGCAAATTGATTGCCGACCAATGTATAGTACCCTTAAAAATGATAAATCAGCATGAACGATAATAATTATCAGGGGGTAAGTCCCT
>JAQBBE010000106.1:0-3501 GCA_032126435.1 Desulfobacterales bacterium
TCGGAGTCGCGCAGGACTCCCACCAATTTATCTCCTTCGTACACCGGCAGAACGGTAATTTTGTTCCGGTAGATCATTTTAAGGGCATCCAAAAACCCTGCTTCCGCATCGATAGATCCTTTTAATTTAAGCATGACATCACCGACCTGGGTCTGCGCGTTTTGTCTTACTCTGGATCTGAATCCTTGCCTTGCAGTGTCCATCTGGTGCGCATCGACTTCTGCAAAAGCGATTGAAATACCCAGAGCACTCAGTTTTCCGCTGATACCGCCTGCTATTTCAGGTATCAGGACTTTTAGGATGCTCTTAAAATCCAGAATCCCCACAAGGTTACCCTGTTTGTCAAGGACAAGGCTCGTTCTGTGTCCTGCTTCCGTACACTTTCCGGTTTCCACCTGACAATAGATTTTCATCAACTCCGGGACGGCTTCCTTCAGCGTTTTATCGGCGGTGGTTACCGCATAATCATCCAGAAGCACCATCAAATCTTTGACTTTCAATTCAACTGGCATTTAATATTTCCTTTTTTACAATTTTAACCAAACATACTTTTTACAAGGGCTTTGACGTTCTCTTCTATTTTGTTGCGGACATTCCGCATAAAATCCATTGATTTTCCGGCAGGATCAGACAGGTCCCAATCCAGCCTTTGGGCGCCTGGAACCAAAGGGCACGCTTCACCACAGCCCATGGTGATAATTATATCCGGTTTTATTTCTAACACCGCCGCTTCCAAAGGCCGGGTTGTGCGAAATGCCATGTCGATTCCTTTTTCCTTCATGACGTCCACCATGTCAGAATTTACTTTCGCTGCAGGTTCACTGCCGGCTGATGCGGCTTCAATTTTATCGCCGGCTAAATATTGTGCAAAAGCTGCAGCCATCTGGCTGCGGCAGGCGTTTTCCCGACAGGCAAACAGGACTTTCTTTCGCCCAACCAATGGCAATAAAAGTTCCTTGACCGCCGCTTTTACATCCGTATGAACAGTTGGATGTTTTTCCATATCTCCGGAGTCTTCAATGTGGCGATAGGTAAGACTGCCATTGAATTGGGCGCCTACAGCATCAAAAAAATATTGTGCGGTAAGGTTGACACCTTCAAAAAGATTCTTCCCTTTTGTGGCCCCCTGAGCAAGGAGGTATCCACGTCTGTAATGTCGTGCCGGATCGGTAAGTTTCAGTTTATATTTTCTGGCCCAGAGCGTCTGGCTCCGATCGATGGGTGCCTTTAACTGGGCGGTGACGTTATAAAAATATATGGGAGAGGCCAGAACAACAGCATCCGCCGCACGAAGCAACGGGTAAATTTCATGCGTCATATCGTCGTCTTGTGTAATGCAGTACCCGTTTTTTTCACAAAAACCGCAGCCCAAACATGGGACGATATTCTTTTTGGCCGCTTCAATAACACGGGTCTGTGCTCCATACCTTTCGGCTTCATTCATAAACGCCGAAAGAAGATAATTTGTATTTCCCTTTTTTCTGGGGCTCCCTTGCAATCCGAGAACCAGCATAATCGATAATTCCTTATTTTGAATGACATTTTGTGCATGAAGTCGGACCGGCCTTTTTACCTTCCTTGGCCAGTTTGCCGTGACACCCCCTGCAATTATTCATGACTTGCTTTTTCTCTAATTTTCCTTCGTCTTTTAAAACCTTTATTACGCCCAATTTCTGCGGGAATATATCATGGCAGATTTTGCAGTCGCCCAAAGTGTTTTGATGCTTTTGGTGCGGAAAATCGATCGTTCCTTTACTGCCGCCGTCAAGGGTAATCTCTGCCGGGCCTTTTTCTGTGATTCCAGCAGCGATTACACCCGCGGAAAGGACTGCAAAAACGAAACATATGACAACGATGATCGACTTCATAGAGTATCTCCCATGGTTTTCCTCAATTTGTCCAAAGGTTGCGGAGTTTATGCTGGTGGATAAGGCCTTACCATAATCCCCACGACCGCTCAATAATTAGTATGCTTCTTCATGGGCAAGATCATCCGCTGTTACTTTACCTTTAAACAGGTGATATGCCCAAATCTGATAGCCGATGACAACAGGAATAAATAATATTACCACAATCAGCATAATTTTCAAGGTCAAAGGGCTTGAAGAGGCATTGAATGCCGTTAGGCTGTATTTGGGGCTAAGGCTTGAAGGGAACAGGTTCGGATAAAGACCGATCATGCCGAAAAAGGTGGTTCCGACAATGGTAAGGGCCGAAGCAAACCAGGCTTTGAAAAAAGTTTTCTTTGATATAAAAAACTTGACGCCCAAAAGGGCGAGAACCGTTATCAGTATAACGGAAAAGAAGACCGGATGCGCAATATAGTTGTCATACAGACGGGTGGAAAACTTACTGGCGATCAAAAAGACAACAGCCGTCATAAGTAGGACCGGCCAAAGTTTATTGGCAGCGGAAATCGCACGCTCATGAAGTTTTCCTGTTGATTTGATAGTAAGCCATAAAGCCCCATGAACCAGAAAAAGAAGAACAAAAAGGACGCCGCCCAGAAGCCCGTATGGATTTAAGAGTGTAAAGAGTGTTCCGTGATAAATTCCGTTGTGATCGATGGGAATACCCTGAAAAATATTTGCAAAGGCCACGCCGAAAAGGAGCGCCGGTGTAAAGCTCCCGATAAAGATGCAGCTGTCCCAGATCTTTCGCCAAACAGGGTTATCCACCTTGCCACGGAATTCAAAGGAAACACCTCTGAGAATAAGCGCAAATAGAATCAACATTAATGCTGAATAAAGGGAAGAGAACATTACAGCATATACCAGAGGAAAGGCCGCAAAAGTAACCCCTCCGGCCGTTATGAGCCACATTTCATTTCCGTCCCACAGGGGTCCCAGCGCGTTGATCATGATCCGTTTGTCCTGGTCGGTTTTGCCAAGGAAAGGATACAGCGTTCCGATCCCGAAATCGAATCCGTCCGTCATGAAGAACGCCGCCCATAAAAAGCCCCACAGGAAAAACCAGATCGTTTGTAAAACCATTTTCTCCTCCTGTTTTTTATCGCCGAGTTTTCCGGATTGCTAACTGCCGGTTTCAACCTCCGGCCCCTTGCGGGCGTTTTTGGCAATTAAATAGAATCCGGTAGCCCCCAGTAACCCATACACCGCTAAAAACGCTATGAGAGAGGTCAGCACCTGGGAGGTCGCAATCGGAGAAACTGCGTCGGACGTCTTCATCAGGCCATACACGATCCAGGGTTGACGGCCCACTTCGGCAACCACCCAGCCCATTTCACAGGCTAAATAGGGCAGGGGGATCGACAGCAGCATGAGCTTCAGATATTTGGGGCTGTCCATCAGGCGATCACGTTTCAACCAGCCCAGGACCGTTGCGAGGATAAAATAAAATCCCAGTCCGATCATCCCTTTAAATGCAAAAGAGTTGATCAACACCGGTGGCCTTTCATCCTTGGGAAAGGATTTCAAACCCCGGACTTCTGCGTCGATATCATGAAATACCAGGAAAATTAGCATTCATGGTAATGCTCCG
>JAQBBE010000107.1:0-5093 GCA_032126435.1 Desulfobacterales bacterium
TTTCAAAAAGATCCTGACCTGGGGTATAAATTTATGAAAGAGGTCGCAAAGATCTATTTTGAACGCTATAAAATCGCTAAAAGGCAAATTCATGCGATGGTCAAGGCCCCCACGATTATAACTGCTCAGCCCGGGTAAACAATTTTATTGACTGTGATAACATCGGTTTCAAAAGAAAGGAGAATCGTCATGACGGAGAGCATTTATAAAATTGTTGAGTTGGTGGGAACCAGCACGTCTTCTTGGGAAGATGCTGCTAAAAATGCTATAGATACAGCATCCAAAACACTTAAAGATCTTAGAATTGCGGAGATTACCAAGTTAGACCTGAGAATCGAAGACGGGAAAGTGGCTGCTTATCGTGCCCGGGTAAATCTTTCATTCAAATATGAAAAATAACAACAAATTATAAATCGTTTTGCGGCTCCAAGCAACATCTTCACATAAAGCTTTCGCTCGCGAGGCGGATGACTTTTCCGCGCTGTTAAAGGGAATTTTTATGCGGTCGAGTTAATGAGGGGTGGGCAACGCCGGCAGTTTAGTTCCCATCCCTCTTTATTTTGCTCAGGAGAACAAAATCCTTCCGACGAGGGATATAATTCAATTTAGGATCGTTAATGTGCTTATGGGTAAAAAACGCATAGATTTCGAGAAGCAGGGGGTTATAAATGAAAAAGATAGTTCTCTTTACAGACCGGCCGGAAAAATTAAAGGGCCTGATAACACACCTCAAGATACTGTTCCCTGAATGCGAAATCCATATCCTTTCAAAGCGAGATAAATTTCCCTAACAATAATATGGATATCATAAATTGCGATTCTTTTACTCAATTAGGGTTTAATATTAAACTTTTTCTTAAAGGCCAGTTCAACAATCGCTGCTGCATCTTCGGGATCTTCGATGAAATCACAATTGATAACCAGATCAAACTCGTGACTCGAAGCGTTCTCAAGATTATAGACTTTTTTATAAAAATACCTCTGAGTTAAATCGTTTTCCTCTAATTTCCTTTCGATATTTTCCTCGTTAACTTTAAATATCATGGCCAAACGCCGGGTCCGGTACTCTTTTGAACAAATCAGTCTCACAGCCAGCACCCGGTTACGGGGTAATACTAGGTGTGTTCCCCAGCCGACAAAGATTGTCGGACCTAATCCGGAAACCGCAAAAATCGTAGCGAACAGATGCCGGTTATATTCATTATCAGGAAACGTCGTTTCTTTGAAAAGGCGTGATAAATATACACTCATTTTTCCGGGATAACGTTCATCAAAAGACGCAGTTGTCATATCCATCAATTTCATTTCACCGGTAATATGTTCCAGTATCTGTCGCTCAACCACTCGATAGCCGATTTTCTTTGCCAAAATATCCGCGATTTCTACAGCCCCGACACCGATTATTCGGGAAAAACAGATGGTGGGAGACACTTTTTCCGTCGGAATGATGTTCTTTTCTCTTTTATGCCGTTCTTCATCCCACTCCCGAATATAGCGATGGGTCAACTCAGCTATGCTCGGCTTCTTTTTCGAATAAAGCCCTGGTACGTATTCAACATCTTTTATATTTTTGACCATTGTAAACCTCCTTTGTTCGTATGCTTTGAGCCTGTTGGATATTAACGTTAATTCGTGGTTAAATATTTTTCCAACGATCCCACATCGGAATAATTTATTCTTAAAACTCGGATGACCTCGATCCGGTGGATCTGGTGTTAAATTGCTAAAGTTAAAAGAAGAGCAAAAAATGTACCAAACAACAATGGCCGGTTAAGACCCCCTAACCGTTTGATTTGACGGTTTTTTATTATTTTGGGTGGAATTTCATGCAAAACGAGGAAGAATGACATGTCAGTATTTTTTACACAATGTAAATGGGATTGGCTTGAATTTCTCATGAAGAACATCAAGCATATTTTTTTGTTTTTCCTTTACAATTTGTAAAATTATCTGACAGGGAAAGATGCCGATTTTTTTTAAATCCTTTATATAGACAATTTAATTTATAATATTTACAATTTGTTAAAGGGGCTTATGCATCCTTTCCTTTTCTGGCACAACTGTTGCTAATTATAATATTGGATTTACTATAATGAAACTTTTTAGAAAATTTTTAGTACCATAAGAACCCATCCATTGAGAAACTTTCTAAAACGCGAGACAATATAGAAAGGAAGGTTTTGTGATGCCCCATCAAACTCAAAAAAAAATATTGTTGGCTGTCGATGGATCTGAAGATGCCTTATGTGCGGTACGGTATATAAGTAAACTTGATCCGTTTCATAAAACAAAGGTGGTTCTATTCAATGTTTTCAGCGGAATACCAGACTCTTATCGGGATCATGATAAAGAACCCCAATTTGCCAAAGCCATCAGAGAAGTCAGGGCTTGGGAGATGCAAAAAAGAAAATCGATGCAGGAATACATGGATACTGCGAAGGAGATCCTTTTTCGCGCGGGCTTTCCCCAGAACGCCGTCGTTGTAAACATCCATAATAGAAAAAAAGGAATTGCCCGGGACATCATTCAGGAAGCAAAAAACGGCTACGATTCTGTGGTGGTCGGACGAAGGGGCACCGGTAGCTATAGAGAGATTGTTGTGGGGAGCATCGCGACAAAAATCATTGAGAAACTGACGTTCCTTCCTGTTTTGATAATTGACAAAATCCCCCTTAATCAAAACATTCTGATCGCACTCGACAGTTCGGAGAATGCTATGCTGGCTGTAGATTATGTGGCAAAAACACTGGGCGGCTTCGAGTTCAATGTAACCTTGCTCCATGTAATTCGTGGCGCCCGGTATTTTCAGGCAGAAATTCCGGATCTTTTTTTACCCAAAGCCGACGTTGAAAGTGCCAAAAAAGAGATCAATGAAGTTTTTGATAAAGCAAAACGTTGTTTGATCGATGCAGGATTCAAATCAAAACAGATAGACACCACGTTGATTTTAAACGCCCAAAGCCGCGCAGGATCTATTGTCTATGAAGCAAAAGAGGGAGATTACGGCACCATCGTTTTGGGCAGAAGAGGTTTATCCAAAGTGCAAGAATTTTTTATGGGGAGCGTAAGCAATAAGGTCCTTCACACGATCCGAAACCGGGCCGTTTGGATGGTGGCCTGACGCAAAGGTTTTTCAACATTTTTATCGTACGATGTCACGCCCATTGGAAACAGAAAACACGTCCGGATATCCGGATTTAAGAACATTTAAAATGATTCTATGTTAAAGTTGATGGTCTCGTAAAAAGTCCGTTTTGCTCGCTCAGTGACCATTTGGGGGCGTTTCAAGCGGTGCTGCTAAATTTCAAGAACTCGTCGCAAGCGCCTCAAACAGCTTGAAATTTTTAACGCATCACCGCTTGAAACACTGGATCCCCAAATGATCAGATATCGCTCACAAAAGACTTTTTACGAGACCATTAAAGTAAAAACCGAGACAAATTCTTGCTGAGACAATCGGGTTAAAATTTTACGCAATTAAGGAGGGCGAATTCAACAACAATGGGTTCTTATCCTATTTTGACGGCAGACGAGGCCGCATTACTGATAAAGGACGGGGATACGGTTTCATTTAGCGGTTTTAGTCCTGCCGGGGCGGCAAAGGCGGTTCCGGCGGCTATAGCTTCTCATGCCCGAGAAGAACATGCAAAAATGCGTCGTTTCAAAATACGCGTTCTTACCGGTGCTTCCAGCGGTCATATAATCGATGATGAACTGGCTATGGCAGAGGCTGTGTCATGGCGGGCGCCTTACCAGTCCGGACCTATTTTGCGAAAGCAGATCAATCGCCAGGAAGTTGAGTATGTGGACATGCACCTTTCCCACCTGCCTCAAACCGTTGCAGAAGGTTTTTTCGGACGAATCGACTTTGCGGTGGTGGAAGGTACTGAAATTACGTCGGACGGACGGGTTTATCTAACAACATCCATCGGCGCTTCTCCCACGTATCTACACCATGCCGAAAGGGTAATTATTGAACTCAACAGACATCAATCCCCCCGGCTCAGAGAAATGGCGGACATTTTCGTTATGCCGCCGCCGCCCCACCGATATCCCATACACATCTATGAGCCGATGACCCGTATCGGCTTGCCGTATGCAGTGGTTGACCCCCAAAAAGTAATCGGCATTGTGGAAACCGACGAGCCCGACCATGTTGAGGCGTTATCAGCACCTGATAAAATTACCGATCATATCGCGGAACATGTGGTAAATTTTTTGTTGGGTGAAATGCATAACGGCCGGATTCCAAAAAACTTGCTGCCGCTTCAGGTAGGCGTCGGCAACGTGGCCAACGGGGTGTTGGCGGCTCTGGGCGACCACCCCGAAATTCCCCCCTTTAATATGTACTCGGAAGTTTTTCAGGATGCTATGGTCGATCTGATGTTTGATAAGAAACTACTTGGCGCCAGTGCCACGAGCCTGACCATAACATCGGACAACTTGAAAAGAATCGTTGACAACATAGACTTTTTCGCCAAACGAATCGTGCTGCGGCCCCAGGAAATTTCAAACCATCCAGGAGTAATACGGCGTCTGGGTGTCATTGCCATGAATACGGCGCTTGAGATCGATATTTACGGCAATGCTAATTCTTCGCATTTATATGGAATGGATATCGTGAACGGCATCGGCGGCAGCGGTGAGTTTACGAGAAACGGATACCTGTCGGTCTTCATGACACCATCCGTAGCAAAAGGCGGCAGGATTTCTGCAATAGTTCCGATGTGCCCGCATGTTGACAACAACGAACACTCTGTTCAGATTGTCGTAACTGAACAGGGGCTGGCGGATCTAAGAGGGCTGGGTCCAATGCAGCGGGCCGAAATAATTATCGAGCAATGCGCGCACCCGGCATATAGGGATTACCTTCGAGAGTATATAAAAGATGCCAGGCCCGGTCATATCCGCCATGATCTATCAAGGTGCTTTGAACTGCATCGCAATCTATTGGAGCACGGTGCAATGCTTCCTGATTTAAAGAGTGGAGATATTTGAACTCTTTTTTCTATCTGTTTGTTCAGAATTGGTGCCGGTATTAGGGATCTTCAATTTTCATGCAATCCACAGCAATAGCTAAAAAGTAAGATGAA
>JAQBBE010000108.1:0-4258 GCA_032126435.1 Desulfobacterales bacterium
AAAAAACATAATACATATTGACCAATAGCCACAATGTGACATAATAATATTGGCCCAAGAAATCAAACGTTCTATTTGCAAAATTTGTGTTTTAAAGGAAAATTATCTTGCGTTATTGCAGTTCAAATTAGGAGATTGTATGAAAAATAAAGACACCGAAAATGGCAAATACGTAAAAAAAGAGACCCTGCTGATTGTCGCTTCCGTTGCCCTGTTGGTAGGTTTTTTTGGGGGTGTTGTTTTCGGAGTTTATAAATCGAGCAAAGGGGATCCGGTACAGAAATCCGTGATGCCCCAGCCGACCGAAAAAGATCAGGATGTTTCAGCAGAAAAGGGTGTCCAAATTTTCGAGCTTGAAAAAAAGACCTCCGAAACCCCTGATGATGTTACGGCATGGATAGATCTGGGCAATCTATATTTTGATTCCGGCAACCCTGAAAAAGCGATCACGGCATATAATAAATCCCTGGAGCTGAACCCCAACAATGCCGATGTTATGAACGACTTGGGTGTAATGTATCGCCGGGCCGGACAACCGAAGAAAGCCATTGAGGCATTTGATAAAGCAATAAAGATCAACCCCGGCCATGAAACCGTTCGGTTTAATAAAGGGATCGTTCTGATGCATGATTTAAACGACCTGGAAGGCACCGTTCAAGCATGGGAAGAACTCGTCAAACTCAATCCGAATGCAATATCGCCAACCGGACAACCGGTTAAAGAATTGGTCGAAAATTTGAAAAAAAGCATGAAACAGTAGCAGCTACTAAGGAGTTCCTTAATTACTCGACAATCGCTCAATTTAGGTTTAATTATTTCCGCTTAACCACCAAACAGTTCAACCACTTAAATCTGATGGTTCATAATTTTTTGTGGGAAAATTCAGCATGATCATAATGAGAAAACTGGTCTTTGTTCTAATGATTTGTATGCCTGTTACCTGCTGGAGTGCGAATTTACACTACGCACTCGATGTTCATATAAATCCTGCTGAACGAAAAATAACGGGGACCGGACGCCTTAAAGCAGATACCCCTATGAGCATCGCTCTGTCCGTTCGGGACCTCCGGGAATTGAAGATTGACGGCAAAGACGCCCCCCGTACCGCTGATGAAAACATCCAGCTGACCATGAAAAGCGGCAAAGAAATAATGATCAGCTATGAAGCCGTGTTCCCTGAAAAGGGAATTAATTTTATCGATGAAAACAATGTATTTTTAATCGATAATTGGTATCCCCTTCCGGATGATCTTGTTGAGTACGCGCTCACCGTGACGCTGCCGGAAAATTTTATTGCCACCTCAGAATCTGAATCCGTGACCGTTCAAAAACTTGGCAAAACAGAAACATTTGTTTTTCAGTTTAATTATCCGCTGGACGGTTTGCATCTGGCGGCTTCCACCCGCTATATTTTAAAAAAAGACCGCTACAACGATATCGTTCTTGAAGCTTATTTCTTCGAAGAAGATGCTCATCTTGCAGATGCTTATATTGCCCGTACAAAAAAATATCTGGCAATGTACGAAAAGATGCTCACCCCCTATCCATATAAACGTTTTGCAATTGTTGAAAATATTTTACCCACAGGCTATTCAATGCCCACTTTTACCCTTCTGGGGAGCCAGGTGGTAAACTTGCCGTTCATCGTCCAAACATCTCTGGGACATGAAATTCTCCATCAATGGTTTGGCAATTCCGTTTACATCGATTTTGGGCCCGGCAATTGGGCAGAAGGAATCACAACCTATCTGGCGGATCATCAATACGCCGCCTTGGAGAGCGAAGACACCGCCTATCGCAAAAAAATCCTTGTGGATTACAACGCGTATGTCAATGCAGACAATGCCATACCGTTGAGTGGTTTTAAAAGCGGCGGCAATAAAGCCCAAAGCGCCATCGGCTATGGTAAAGCGGCCATGTTCTTTCATATGCTGCGAAAACGCTATGGTGATCGATCATTTTTTGCGGCCTTGCAGGAGTTCATCCGGCAGAATCGTTTTCGTAATGCCTCCTGGCATGATATCCAGCGCGCTTTTGAAAAAGTGACCGGAGAAGAACTGTACACATACTTTGGGGACTGGCTCACCCGAAAAAACATTCCCCGGCTCACTGTGGAAAATGCACAATTGTATGTGGCCCAGGGAAAACTCAAGCTGAACTTCGACCTGTTGCAGCAGAATGGATCTTATCCGCTGAGCATCCCCATCACGTTGCACACGAACAGCGGCAAAAGTATGCGCACCGTCGATGTGACAACGCCCAAAGAAAAAATCAGTCTTCTCCTGGAAGAATCGCCCAATACCGTTGTCATTGACGAGAACTACGACCTCATGCGGCAATTGGCCCTTGAAGAAATTCCGCCGGTTCTGGCCGGGATAATGGGCAAAAAAAAGCTGACAGCGGTTATTTCGTCCTTGCAGCGCTCAACATACCAACCGCTTATTGATGCACTGGGGGTTGAAAATATAACCTATGTTACACCGGAAAATTTTTCATTCGTCCAGATGAAAGAAAATTCGATGCTGATTGCTGGCTACGACAATTCTTTTGTGGATATGCTGTTTGGCAAACAGATTGTCCCGGAAGATGGAATTCGCCTGAAAATTTACAAAAACCCGTACAATCCATCAGAACGCATTGCACTGTTACACGCCAAAAACAAAACAGAAGCTCAGGCGGTTCAGCGCAAAATACCGCACTACGGTAAATACACCGAACTGGCCTTCGATGAGGGCCGAAACACCTTCAAGTCCATTGCCGAAACAGATAACGGCATTCTGGTGTTGTCCCATCCGCCAACCAGCGCCGTAACGCCCGATTCACTGGCGACGGTTGACGATATCATTTCCCAGCTCACAACCGCCCGCATTATTTACGTTGGAGAGCAGCACGAGCGGTTCGCCCACCATATTAATCAGCTGCAAATCATTAAAAAAATGCACGAGGCCGGATATACACTGGCTGTAGGTATGGAAATGTTTCAAAAGCCTTTTCAACCGGTCGTGAATGAATACCTGGCCGGGCGGATTGATGAGCACAAGTTTGTACAAAAATCGGAATATTTCAGCAGATGGGGGTACGATTACAATTTGTATAAACCGATCATCGATTATCTTAAACAACAAAACATCCCGCTCATTGCGCTCAATATCCAAGGAGATATCAGCCGTAAAGTTGCACGGGAAGGCCTATACAGCCTGCCGGACGACCAAAAGAAACAGCTGCCTTCTGCAATGGATTTTTCAAATGAACAGTATCGGGAGGATTTGAACAACGTATTTACAATACACACCCAACAAAAGGAGCTTAAAGATTTTAATTATTTTTTCCAGGCACAAACGCTGTGGGATGAAGGGATGGCGGAATCTGCCCAAAAGTTTCTGGCAAACAACCCGGAAAGCAAACTGGTGATTCTGGCGGGCAACGGCCATGTAAGGCATAAATATGGAATCCCAGGGCGCTTGCATCGGCGTAATCACGAGCCGTTTAAAGTTGTTGTGCAGGATGAAGAAATTGAAGACAGTATTGCGGATTATGTACTTTTAACCACGGAGCTAAAAGGGGAGGAATCACCCAAACTGGGTGTAATGGTTGAAGAAAAAGACCAGGGCCTTGAAGTCAAAGGTGTCAGCCATAATGGCCCCGCAAAAAAAGCAGGGTTGCAGGAAGGCGATATTATTAAGGTGTTTGGGGGGCAGGCAATAAAATCGTTGGCTGACTTGAAACTCCAGCTGTTTTACAGCAAAATTGGAAGCAACGTTAAAATTCAGATTAATCGGAAGGGTCAGTTGTTGGATAAAGAGATTGAGTTGTTCGATTTTGAACAGTTTTCACATTCGGCAGGGATGATGCAACCGATGAATACGGGGCTAAAGTAACGTTTTCAATATTTCACAAGACCGGCAGACCTTCATTTTTTCTTTCCACTTGGTTTGAACGCTCCCGTTACAAATCGTTCCACTGATAAACCAGCAAAGATCTCCGGCGTTAAACTCCCAGGCCGGGCACAGCTTTTTCTTTTCAGAAGGGCATTTTTTTATCACCCAGCACGGGTTTGTGTCTTTGATATTTTTCTGTAATCTTGATACCAGGAAAAATATCTGCCGTTCCACATAGGACGGCACAGAGCGCCATCCCTGTTCGTAGCTGTGTACAGCCTTAAGGGATACGCCGAGCAGCTGGCCCATCTGACGCTGAGTTTTCCCCAGTCTCTTTCTTAAATACCTAAATTCTTTACTGTCCATATTAAATCCCCGCC
>JAQBBE010000109.1:0-3867 GCA_032126435.1 Desulfobacterales bacterium
AGGGCCATGTTGCCGCTCTGGGTAAGAAGGGCAATATCCCCTTTGGGCACATCATGCAAACCTACAAGATTCAGATTGTTTTTCATGTTTATTATGCCGGATGTGTTTGGACCTATTAACCGGATATTGTTTTTTCTTGCCACGTCCACCATTTCTTCTTCCTTTCTTTTTCCTTCATCTCCGAGTTCTCCGAATCCGGCAGCAATAATAACAGCTCCATGAACACCCTTTTTACCGCAATCTTCCAAAATGGCGGGAATAGTCTTGGCGGGAGTAGTAATCAATACGATGTCAACCGGGTCCTCGATATCAGATACCTTCTTATAACACTTAAGGCCTAATATACTTTTTTCTTTAGGGTTAACCGGATATATTTTCCCCTCAAATTTTTCGTCCAGAAGCGTATTAATGGCCTGGAAGCCTCTTTTGGTTTCACTCTTTGTTGCCCCGACAATGGCAACAGATTCAGCGTTTAAGATATTTTCAATAGACATTGTACTCCCTCCTGAATATTGGATACGGATATCTGCTTGTGCAGAAATAACAAATTAAAAAAGAAAAAGTAATTGAACGTCTCGGAAATTCTACAACTTATTGAAAATACAAATTTATTAATGGAAATCTGTATATGTCGTCAGAATGGAAGAATGGAATGCTGGAATATTGGGGATAAGGGCAAAAATAAACCATTTAAATTGTAAAAAACTCCTTCAAACCCATCATTCCATTACTCCATTGTTCCATTATTCCAATTGGGGCGAAGCCCCTAAGTTCGTAACCAAGATCAAGGCTTTCTCTCTCTTTCCTCGAAATCCTTTAAAGATTCTTGCCTCTCTTTTGTAGAAACACAGGCCAAGCATGCCTCAATCTCATAGTCCATTAAGGCCTCGAGGCTCACCTCCCCCTGTGCCATACGTAAACCCTTTTTAATCATTTTTAAAGAGAAAGCTGAATTACCGGCAATCTTCTTTGCAATCCCCTTGGTTTCATCCATAAGTCGGTCATGGGAAACGGCTTTGTTAACCAGCCCTATCCTCTCGGCCTCTTTCCCATCGATATATTCGGCTGTAAAAAGAAGTTCTTTACTCTTGCCAGGACCGATCAAGTCCTGGACTAACCTCATGGCCCCACCTGTAACGGAGGATGTCACTTTGGCTTCCGGGGATCCGATCTGTGCTTCCTCTGCACAGATCCGAATATCACATGCAAGGGCTAACTCATATCCTGAGCCTAACGCATAACCGTTGATTGCGGCAATTGTTGGCTTTTCAAACCGGATGATTTTTCTCGATGTTTCCTGAAGTTCCACAAGGTATTCTCGATATTCCTCTAAATTCCTATTTTTTGATTCCTTTAAATCAGCTCCGGTAGAAAATGCCCGCCCCTCCCCTGTAATAATCAATACTTTTATTTCCGGGTCATTCTTGACATCTTCTAGGGCTACTTGAAAATCGAGCCATAACTGCTTATTCATAGCGTTTAGAACTTTAGGCCTATTCAGCTTGATGGTCGCAATTCCTTCCTCTTTTTCATAAATGATGCACTCATAATCCATGCTTACTTCCTCCATAAAAGTTGAGTATCGCAAAAAGTTTTTATAATTAGATAATAGACAACAAGGGGCCGCCTTCATCGAAATTCACTTGAATACGACCTATCAAACAGAAATCAGATCAGGGTTCGGCAGAATAAAGGGATGCGAAACTTGAGTAATAATTAATCTTCATAGCAGGTCAAGCCCTTTCATGCAATAGTTCTGTTATAATATGAGTTGACCTTTCTGATTTTGAGAGCTTTGAAATGTTGCAAAATCTAATATTATCGGTTAAATAAAGATGCGGGTGTCGAAAATGAAAAAAACAAAGAAAAATCCACTGGTCAGCGTCATCATTCCGACCTACAACCGGGGCTGGATAATTAAAGAGGCCATTGATTCTGTTCTTGCCCAGGATTATAGAGATTTTGAGTTAATAGTCGTCGATGACGGCTCCACAGATAATACCCCCGAAGTTTTAGACGCATACCGTGGGACCATCAAAGTTTTCCGGCAGGAGAACAAAGGGGTGAGCGCCGCACGAAACCGGGGGATTGCCGAAGCATCCGGGCGGTTCATCGCGTTTCTCGATTCGGATGACCTCTGGCTGCCGCAAAAACTATCGAGGCAGGTCGAGTTTTTCAATACAACCCCGGATGCTTTGATCTGCCAGACCGAAGAGGTCTGGATCAGAAGCGGTGTCCGGGTTAATCCCAAAAAACGGCACCAGAAACCTTCCGGAATGATTTTTGAACCTTCTCTGGCCCTGTGCCTGGTCAGCCCTTCGGCAGTGATGATCCGGCGAAGCCTGTTGGAGATCGTCGGAAACTTTGATGAAACACTGCCGGCCTGTGAAGACTATGATCTATGGCTCAGGATAAGCTGCCGGTTTCCTGTATACCGCATCGATACGCCGCTTATTATAAAGCGGGGCGGACATGAAGATCAGCTTTCCGCATCTTTTGGACTCGACAGATTTCGGATCAAGGCCATAAAAAAGAGTGTCGAAAGCGGGTTTCTCTCAAAGCGTCAATATGCGGCGGCGGTTAAAACGCTAAAGGAGAAATGCAATATCTACGCAGCCGGGTGCCGCAAACGGGGGCGGGAAGAAGAAGCGCTGTATTACATCTCGCTTTCAGAAAAGTTTGGGTAGCGTCTGAATCAGGGGATATGTTTAAAATGAGGAAAGAGCAAAGAGCAAAGAGGAAAGAGCAAAGAGGAAAGAGGAAAGAGGAAAGAGGATAAGGCAAATCACGTATAAACACAAATTAAAATAATAATATTTATGTTAATTTGCGTCCATTTACGATTATCTATTTTCTAATTTCTATTTCCTCTTTTCTAAAAAGATGAGCCATAGATTGGAATATTGAACTTTGGTTATTGTAATTTTTTCTTGTTATTTGGGATTTGTTATTTGGAATTTCCACTAATCCGATTACTCTGGGAACGGATACAATTTATTTTATGCCATCCTTTCGATCTTCCTCAACTTTTCCTCAAGCCGTTTTCTGGAAACCCGCACCGGTGTTTTAAGCTCCTGGGCAAAAACAGAGATTTTATATTCTTCAATCATCCAGAAATACGCCTCGACGGCTGCTTTTTTTCTTTCGGATACCGCCGGCGAAAGTCCTTGTAACAGCGTGTTGAGGCTGCGGATAAAAATCTCAATTTCTTGGGCCTTTGTCTGGTCCTTTTCGAAACTGACCAATGCCCTCTCGGCCCGGATTGCCGCAGCCTTTATGTATCTGGGCAGGTGAATCAGCCGGTCCATATCGTAAAGATCTATAAACGTATCCGGCACCAGCCTGGACAGTTCCGCTCTTAGGCCCTTTAAAAATTCCAGGACCGCTTGGTTGGTGCTGTGGGCGGTTTCAAGGGTGTAAAAAACGGTTCTGGTTTCGTGATACGCCTCGAGAACAGACAGGCTTAGATTTGCAAATTCCCGACCTTTGGACAGAATGATCGGCGCCACAGATTCGGCATGGGCGTAAAAGGCCGCTTTGGACCTGAGGTTTCGATCGAACAGCCGGTGGATCATGCGTCGATATATCCGTTCTTCAAAGCGTTTCGCTCCGCCGAAATAATCGGCCTTTTTACGCATATTCTTCGGAAGTACCAGCGCCTTTTTTAAAAATTTCAAGTCCTTTGAAAAATGAAGGGCGAAAAGGGCCCCGACACCTTTTTTGTGCGATGCCAGGGCATTTTCCATGTTTCGAAAAAGACGCAAGTTCACGCTTTTTTCCTTCCCGTCGGCGGTTTGAAGGCCCGGATAAATAACCCATTGCGTCCGGTTTTTGCCCCTTAGAACAATGCTTTCGGGTAGATCCGGG
>JAQBBE010000110.1:0-2711 GCA_032126435.1 Desulfobacterales bacterium
TCACTTCCCCGTGTAACGATATTGGCGGAGTGGCTTCGTCATTTCAATAACTTAGCAGTGGGGGAGACCGCGGCTCCCGCATGCTTTTCGCGGGAGAACGCGGAGGGGGCAGGAATGCCACCGCTGCTAAGTCATTGAAATGACCAGACACGTAGACGCCGGAGTGAAACGGGGGAGCGTACGCCCTGTACACGTACGTTATCTGTCTGTTTCGAGCCCGATGCGCTATCCAAAAAAAATCACATGAAAGGAGCGAGCCATGGCGTCATATAAACAGGGTATAGCTTTTCGTTATATACAAGGCACCAAGTATCACCGGGATCGCCCGATGAGAGATGATCTGGGTTCTATCCCGGCAACGAATCATTTAAAAAACTATCCGGATGCAGCGCGTGTGCAATTGCCGCAACCCGACCTGAGCCAACCGGCCGATCTTTGGCAGTGTTTGGCCCGAAGGCGCTCAGAACGCAATTATACATCTGATCCCCTGGGTCTTGACGATTTTGTCAGGCTGCTTTGGGCGGCCCAAGGCGTGACCGCAAGAGCCGGGAGCCATCTGCTCCGCACTGCGCCTTCAGCCGGTGCCCTTTATCCTTTTGAAACATATCTTTACGTTGACCGGGTTGAAGAAATTCCCCAGGGGCTTTACCATTTTAATGTTGCCGACTTTGTTTTGGAACGTTTGAAGGACGGAAATTATAACAGGGATATTACCGATGCCAGCCTGGGGCAGCCGGTGGTTCGACGTGCCGCGGTGGTCTTCATCTGGACCGCAATGATGCTCAGATGCATGGTCAAATACCGGGACCGGGCGGTGCGGTATATTCCCATGGATCTGGGGCATGTCTGCCAGAACGTTCAGCTGGCTGCAACGGCCATGGGCTTAGGCTCTTGTCCGATCGGTGCCCTGTTCGATGATGACATCAACGAATTGCTGGGCGTTGATGGTGAAGAAGAGACGGTGTTGTATTTAATCACGGTAGGAAAACTTTGAAGCCTTTGATAAAGGTCTCTTTAAGTTACTCAGATAGTATTTCTATGATCGGCGGGATAACATTGGTGGCGATATCCGTTCGGGAACCGCCGCCCAAAACCACTTCCAGACGGCCGCCGGACACCTCTTCGGCAGTCTTTTTCATAAAGCGGGCAATCTCCTGAAAGCAGCGGCCGCTCAATCCCAGACTTCCGTAATCTCCCTGGTGGGTATCAAAACCGAAGTACCAGAAAATCAGATCCGGTTTAAAATCTTTAACCCGGGGATAGAACTCGGTCTTGATGTTGTTGGCATATTGTTCGTCTATATTATTTACTTTTTGGTCCCTGCCCCAGAATCCCCAAGCGCTGCCGGGAGCTCGAATGTCTACTTTGGTGCCGTCTTCAGATTCAGACTCCATACCGCAGCAGCAGACGTGGAGAACATCCGGGTCGTTTCTAAGCAGGTCCCGAGTGCCGTCTCCATGGTGGGCATCCGTATCCATAATTGCAAAACGCCGGATGTTGTGGATCTCCCGCAGATAGGTGATCGTGATCACCACATCGTTGAAACAGCAATACCCCCCGAAATAGTCTTTGCCTGAATGATGGCCGCCGGCACCGATGAGGGCAAATGCATTGTCGATCTCCCCGGTACAGATCTTCTCTCCGGCCAGAACCACACCGCCCACCGAATGCCATGCTGTTGAACAGAGATGGTCTGATTCCACTTCCCGGATGAGTTCCGGAGTATGCACTTTCAGGATCCATTCCTCTTCAATGGGCGGCGATTCATACAGAATAACGTTATCGCGCGCCAGCAGGTGGTCTATGGCTTCGGGGAAATCCTCCAGTCGGGCACCCCGGGTAAGGTAACTTCTTCGACTGAAGCTGGGGTGGTAGAACACACCGGTTTTTTTCATAACGACCTCCAGAGCCACCAAGACACGAAGTTTATGATCTAATTCATTTTTCTTCTTCGTGCCTTGGTGTCTTAGTGGCTGAATAATTGTATTGCTTTTCGATTTTATTACTAAAAATCGGACAGGGCGGGTTTCCCCAGAACCTTGAGGTAAGAAGTATCATTCAGATACGATATTATCCATTGCCCGTCTTTATATTTAAAAAGGTTTGTGCTTGCCGTATCCTGTTGCAATCGCCAGAAGTTGCTGCTGTCGATTCCGATAAGGCTGCAGCAGATCACTTTGTTCGGCACGCGATGCGCCACCAGGGCAATGTTTTCGTTTTTGTGTTTTTCAAGCAGATTTTCAATGGCACCCATGGTGCGCACGCGAACCGCTTCAAGGCTTTCACCGTTGGGGAAGGTAACCTCATGGGGCGCTTTCAACCAGAGATCATAAAGGTCCGGATATTTTTTCTGAACCTCGACCCGGCTGACGCCTTCCCAGTCACCGTAGCTGATGTCGATAATAGCTTCAAGGGGCGTGACGCCAACATTCTGGAATTTGGCTATATTTTCAGCGGTTTCCATGGAGCGGGAGAGGGGGCTGCTGTATATTGCGTGGAGGGTTTCGTCTTTTATAGCCTCGCCCGCCAGATGCACCTCTTTTTTCCCGGTTTCATCCAGAGGAATATCCATACGTCCTCTAAAAACCTCTTCCAGATTCCAGGCGGTCTGCCCGTGACGAACAACGTATACTTTGGCGGTCATGTTTCGAACCTCCATATATATCGGCGCTTGGAAAAGTTATCTCGACAATTTTTTGTTGATGTTAAAT
>JAQBBE010000111.1:0-9479 GCA_032126435.1 Desulfobacterales bacterium
TCCAGCTTTCTGGCCATATCCAGCTCGGCATTCAGGACGTCGACTTCCTTTTCTCCGCCTGCAAGGCAAACCGCCACACAGGTCCCGCAGCCAACATTAAGGACTTTTTTGTAGCCCTTGATCATATCTTTTATTTCTTCAAAAGGTTTCCTTTTGGCAACTATCATTTTCCCTCCTCAATTGTCATTTGTCATCAGCCGGTTGTCATTTGTCGTCCATTGTGTATCCATCTTTAAATGAACAATGACCGAGAACCCATGACTACATTGCCGATTCAGGGTGAAAGGGCAGAACTTCTTTTAGATCATCTCCCAGGTATTCACGCTCGTTGGGTCCGAGAATTCCCAGAGACAGACATATGAGCGTCCACAAATGAACAGTCTGCCATGCATGATCACGCTGGTCAGACAAATCGTGAACCTGGGCATGGCAGTTGTGACAGGGCGTAATGCAGTAGTCCGCCTTTGTTGCCAGAATCTGGTCTGCTTTGAGTTTCCCGTAAGCCCGGCGTTCTTCAGTATATCCTGCCTGGAGAAAGCCGCCGCCGCCGCCGCAGCAATAATTGTTCGATCGGTTGGGATACATTTCGACGAAATTTTCTTCTCCCACCACCGCCCTCACCGTGTACCGTAAATCTTCGGCCACCGGATCCCCAAAGGTCTTGCGCACCAGTTGGCAGGGGTCCTGAACCGTGAATTTGATTTTGAGGTCCTTGTTCCAGTCGGAATTGACCTTCAGCTTTCCTTCCCTGATCCACTGGGCATAATATTGAATGATACTCTTGATCTCAAAGTTGTGCTCGATTTTGAATTTTTCCAGTCCGGCCCGGACTGCAAACAGTTCGTGCCCTCACTCGGTATTGAGCCAGACCTTGGCTTTGAGATCATCTACGGCTTTGGCCTTGATTCTTACAATATGCTCCCAGTTTTTATTGTCGGCCAGAAACAGGCAGTAGTTTTCCGCCGCCCATCCTTTTGTACCATATGTCCAGTCGGCTCCAACCAGGTTTAGAATCTTCCAGAGCGGCACCATTTCATCCGGTTCGGTGACCGGTTCTCTGGAGTTCTGATTCAAATAAAACTCAGCCCCCTCCCTGTTGACATCCGCCTTCATGTCCTTGAATTCCGGCTGGGTTTCCTGATATTCCTCGAGCACGTCTTCTACCACGAATTGGAAGTCTTCTTCAGACGTCCCCATGGCAGAGCAGGTATCGCTTCTCAATGCCATGTCACACGATCCGAGGATTCCCTTGGGGCGAGTTTCCCGGGGCCAGCTCGCCCTGGCGTTGAAGACCAGCTGGGGAATGTTGATTTTCATGGGACAGACATACATACAACGCGTACACATGGTGCACATCCACACCCAGGGGGTGCTGGTAACTTCTTCGTCCATACCCAGCGCAGCCATGCGCAAAAACTTTCTGGGGTCCATATCTTCCAGTCCGGTGGCCGGACATCCGGAAGAACAGGCGCCGCAGGTCAGGCAAAGATTGAGATTTCCCCCTTCCGGAAGAAGCTCTTTTACCTTGTCCAGAAAAATACTTTTCTTTTTGCCGCCTATTTTGATTGCTTCTTCAGCCATAATATCTCCTCCGTTTTTAGGCCTTTGCCGAATCTTTTAACGGGTTGGGTCCCAGGGACCGGATATTTTCGGTCATTTCCTTTGCATACGCCGCAAAGGTGGGTCCTTCACCTGAAGACAGATTATACATTCTCACCCGGTCACCTTCAAGACCGATTTCTTCCAACAACATGCGCACATGATTCACCCGTTCACGCGCCCTGTAATTTCCTTCGTTATAGTGACAATTCCCCTCCAGGCAGCCCACAACGTAAACTCCGTCGGCCCCTTTCTGAATCGCCCGCAAAAGGTGAATGACATCGATTTTGCCGGTGCAGGGCAATCTAACGATTTTAATGTTTGCAGGATAATCGAGTCGCATGGAACCTGCCAGGTCCGCTGCCGAATATCCTCAGTAATCACAACAAAACGATAAAATGGTCGGTTCAAAGTCAGCCATCACATCCCCTCCGCCTCGAGCAAGGCATCAATTTTGCACATTATTTGATCATTTTCATAAAAGCTCAACTGAATCGTCTGTCTCGGGCATATACTTGCGCAAACGCCGCATCCATGACATATCGCCTCGTTGATTTCAATGAGTTTCTCGGTTACATTAAACGCCGGCACACCAAATGGGCAGGCACGGACACAGGTCAGGCACTTGACACAATGATCCGTATCGACCTTGGCCGTGATTGCCGAAAGTTTGATGGAATCTTTGGCAAGAAACGTCGTCGCCCTTGATGCCGCTGCCTGGGCCTGGGAAATGGCTTCCGTGATCAGCTTGGGGCCGTGGGCGGTTCCACACAAAAAGACGCCTTCACTGGGCATGTCCACCGGCCGGAGTTTAACATGGGCTTCAATGAAGTATCCTTCCGGGTTTCGGTTCAGCTTCATGACCCCACTCAACTTTTCCGTATCCTCAGCCACCACGCCGGCACTGAGTGTTACAAGATCCGCCCTGATCTCGAGATTCTGCTGCAGGATATGGTCTTTAACCGTTACCAGCATTCCTTCGGATGAACTTCGAACATCCGGCGGTGCATCCCTGTCAAAACGGATAAAAATGACGCCCTGTTTTCTGGCTTCGGTATAATAATCCTCGAGAAGACCGTACGTACGGATGTCCCGGTACATTACATAGACCTGGGCGTCCGGGTTCAGTTTTTTGATATGAAGCGCATTCTTTACGGCATTCTGGCAGCATATGCGCGAGCATTCGACATTCTCATCATTGCGGGAACCGACACACTGGATCATGACGACACTTTCAAGATCAGCAGCACCTTTTCCCTCGAGAATATCGGAAAGTTCCACCTGGGTCACCACCCGCTCGTCCTCTTGGTATAGATATTCTTTGGGCTGGTATTCCCCGGCGCCGGTGGCAACAATGAAAATCCCGTGCTCGATCCTGCGTTTCTCCGCTTCGGAGCCTGACATCACTTCGGTGGCAAAGTTTCCCTTGAATCCTTCAAAACCCGTGATGGTGGCGCCGGCCAAAACTTCGATTTTGTCATGGCCGGTCACTTCGCCGATCAATTTTTTGAGGTAGGCCTGGATATCTTCGCCTTCGATGGTATGGTGAAGTTTTCGTGAAAAACCACCCAGCTCGGTCTCCTTTTCAACCAGAACCACATTGAATCCCTGGTTCCCAAGGCTGAGTGCTGCGTTCATCCCGGCAACACCGCCGCCGATGACCAGCGCTTGCTTGTTAATGGGAACGACTTTTTCATGAAGGGTTCTCAATGCAGCGGCTCTGGCCACAGACATTCGAACCAGGTCTTTGGCCTTTTTCGTTGCCACCGCCGGTTCCTTGGAATGGATCCAGGAGTTCTGGTTGCGGATATTGGCCATTTCAAAGAGATACTTGTTCAACCCGCACGCCTCTAAGGTCTCCATGAACATGGCTTCGTGCGTTTTGGGGCTGCATGAGGCCACCACCACCCGGTTGAGTTGATGTTCGACGATTTTTTCTTTGATCTTGTCCTGGGTATCCTGGCTGCAGGTAAAAAGGTTTTCATCCGTATAGACGACATAGGGAAGGGTTGCAGCATAATTTTTAACCGCCGGAACATCCACAATCCCTCCGATGTTGATACCGCAATTACAAACAAAAACGCCGATGCGAGGCTCCTGTCCGGTCACATTCATCTCTTCGGGAACTTCAACTTTGGGAATGTCGGTCCCCCGGGCTTCGGCAAGATCGGCCCCCGCCAAACAGGCGGCCGCGCTGGCTTCCGTCACCGATCCGGGAATGTCCTTGGGTCCCTGGAGTACCCCGCAGATATAAATTCCGGGCCGCGATGTGGCCACCGGTGTAAATGGATTAACGTCTACAAAATTGTATTTGTTCAGTTTAATACCGAGACGCTCTGCAAGTTGTGCCGCATCCGGTTGAACCTGAAGGCCCACCGAAAGTACGACCATGCTATAGATCTCTTGTTTCATTGCACCGGTTTCATCGGCATACTGGACCATCAGATCACCGGTTTCCGGAACCTCAATGATGCTGTGCACCCTGGCCTTGACAAAACGAACGCCGTCTTTATCCCGGGCGCGAAGATAATATTTCTCATAATCCTTGCCGAATGTCCGCATATCCATATTAAAGACCGCACAATCCAGTTCATCATGGGCGTGCTCCTTTGCGATCATGGCCTCTTTGACGGCGTACATGCAGCATACCGACGAACAATACCCGTTGCCGCACCGGTTGGTATCCCTGGAACCGACACATTGGAGCCAGGCAATGCTCTTGGGCTCTTCACGGTCCAACGGTCGCATCAGATGGCCGAAATACGGACCGGAAGCGCTTAAAATTCTCTCAAACTCTTCACTGGTCACCACATTGGGATACTGGCCGTATCCCAGATAGTCCAGTCCGGAAGGATCATATCCACGACTTCCGGCGGATAGGATGACCGATCCCACTTTAACCGTGCTTTCGCGCTCCTTGTCATCGTACTGAATCGCCTTGGCAATACACATATTTTCGCAAAGGCCGCAGCCGATACAGGTATCGGTGTCGATGGCAAATGCAAGGGGAACCGCCTGGGCGTATTCAATATACGTGGCTCTTCGGTCATCTAATTTCATGTTATATTGATTAACAGCGGTGACCGGGCAATGTCGGGTACACTCTCCGCACCCGGTACATTTCACCGGATCAATATATCGGGGATGGTTGACCAGCGAGACCTCGAAATTTCCCGGCTCACCCTCCACGCTTTTGACTTCGCTGCACATCACCAGATCGATATTTATATGCCGGCCGACCTCGACCAGTTTGGGCGAGATCACTCACATGGCACAATCGTTGGTGGGGAAAGTCTTGTCCAGCCGGGCCATCATCCCACCGACGGTCGGTGACTTATCCACCAGATACACCTTATAATCCGAATTGGCCAGGTCGAGCGCAGCCTGCATTCCTGCAATGCCGGCACCGATAACCATAACCGACCCGCTTTTTTCAGTCATTTCTCCTCCCTTATATCTGTCATTTGCCATGGGTCATTTACCACGACCCCATGACCCATGACTATAGTACTGCAAAAACCGGTATACGATCCTTCATTCCCGTAAACTCAACCTTGTTGGTCTTTTCCAAGTCTGCCAGAAGATAGGAAATTCTTCCAAGTTCAAGTCCGATCTTCTCACTGATATCTCTGACAGAGGTATACCCTTCTTTAACCGCTTGATAAATCAAATTTTTCTGATATTCCCTTTCAAGCACCGAGTCGAGTATCGTTTCATAACTGTCAACATCCCATTTGCGTCCGTATACATCCCCTTTGGCCGTAATCTTTATTTCTTTTCCCACCATCCATCGGAGTGTTTCTCCGGCAAGGGTTTTCTCGGCTGCAGCCAGTTCGGAGGCGAACGCATCGGAATCAAATTTTCCTTGCGCCTTGATCGATTCGGTCGTCTGTGTTACGATTTCCACAAACCGTTGTGCCTCAGCGGATGACACCCACGCCAGGTGCAGCCGATCTTTCCCGATACCGGCGATTTCAAAAAGTTTTTGAGTTAAACGGATCTTTTTTTCGGCCTGAACATTACCTTCCAGGTAATGGCAATCCCCGAAATGTCACCCGGCCACCAATACGCCGTCACATCCTTCTTTAAAGGCTCCCACAATGAACAGCGGATCGACTCTTCCCGAACACATGACGCGCACGGTACGGATGCTGGGTGGATACTGCAACCGTGAAACACCGGCCAGATCAGCCCCGGCGTAAGCACACCAGTTGCACAAAAAAGCAACAATTCTTGGCTCAAAATTCCCCATTATATCACCCTTTCAATTGAACATTGAATATTGAAGAATGAAGAATATATAGAAAAAATCAAACTCCAATTTTCAATTATAAATAATCAATAGTCAATGACTATACCGCGGCACAAATCGAAGCGACAATTTGTGCATCCCGGAAATGGAGCATATCGATGGCCTGCTGCGGACATGACGCTGCACAAAGACCACACCCCTTGCAAGACGCCGATATATTCTTTGCACGATACCCTTTTCCTTCAATCTCTTCCAGCTCAATTGCAGCAAAAGCACAGACTTCTTCGCAAAGCCCGCATCCGATACATTTTTCAGCATCGATCTGGGATACCAGCGGTGAAACTTGGACAGAATCTTTTGCGAGTATTGTCGTCGCCCGGCTTGAGGCCGCCATGGCCTGGGCAATGCTCTCGTCAATAGCCTTTGGATAGTGGGCCAGTCCGCACAGGAAAATCCCGTCGGTTGCAAAATCCACCGGTCTTAACTTGGCATGAGCCTCCATAAAAAAGTTCTCGGCATTGAGCGGAATTTTATAAAACTCCGAGATTTTATCGTTTTCGGCCGGTTCAATGGCGGTTGCCAGGTTTATTAGGTCTGCCTTTATTTGCAAATTCTTTTGCAAAATCGGATCAAAGACATCCACCGCAAGGCCATCTTCCAATTCCGTAACTTTCGGCTTATTATCCAGAGAATACCGGATAAAGATAACCCCCATCTCCCTGGCTTTTTTGTAAAGCATTTCCTTTTCGCCGTAAGTTCGTATATCCCGATACAGGATGAACACGTCCTTGTCGGGGGTCTCTTCTTTGATAGAAATCGCCTGGGATACGGAGGCGGTGCAACAGATCCTTGAACAATACGGCCGATGGTCATCCCTTGACCCAACGCACTGGATAAATACGATGCTGTCGGCATCCTTTAATTTTTCCGGATCATGTTCCAGATCATGCCAGCGGGTCACTCTTGAATTCTTACCATATAGGTACTCATCCGTATCCGTGGCCTTACCGCCGGTTGCAATGATCGTCACCCCATGTTCAACGGTTTTTGTCCCTTTCCCCTTGGCCACCTGGGTTTCAAAATTGCCGACAAATCCGGAAGCACCGACGATCTCGGCATCACACAATATTTGGATGTCAGGATGTTTCTCGACTTCATCCACAAGCCCGGCAAGGTATTTACGGACATCATTCCCTTTCCAGGTCTTTTTTAGATCCCTTGCAGCACCGCCGAGCTCCGATGACTTTTCCACAATCGTCGTTGGAAATCCCTGGTTGGCCAGACTCAGCGCAGCGGTCATTCCGGCGACACCGCCACCGATCACCAGGGCCGATTTATCGATTTTAACGGAAACAGCCGGAATCGGCTCCAGCAAAGACGTTCTGTTTACGGCCATCCGAACCAGATCCTTGGATTTTTCCGTAGCGGCTTCCTTGTTGTCTGAGTGAACCCATGTGCACTGGTTTCTTATGTTGGCCATGTCAAAAAGATATGCATTCAGGCCCGCATTTCGCAGGGTCTCCTGGAACAGCGGCTCATGGGTTCTGGGGGTACATGCCGCCACGACAATACGGTTTAATTTTTGTTCTTTGATAACCTCTACCATCTTGTCCTGAGTATCTTGGCTGCAGGTAAAGAGGTTCTCTTCCACATAGGCCACATTGGGCAATCCCTTTGCATATTCGGCAACGGCAGGAACGTCGGCAATGCCGCCGATATTGACGCCGCAATTACATACGAACACACCGATTCGGGGTTCTTGGCCGGTGACATCATTTTCATCGGGAAATTTCTTCTCTCTGACCAGAGATCCCCGGGCAGACACCAGATTGACACCGGTACTGCATGCCGCAGCGCTGGCTTCCATCACAGATTCGGGAATGTCTTTGGGTCCTTGAAACGCACCGCAAACGAATATGCCGTCTCTTGATGTTTCAAAAGGTCGAAAACTCGTGGTTTCGCAGAAATTTCCTTCGGTGAGTTTGATGCCGAGCTTGTTGGCAAGATCGACCATTTCCTGAGATATCTCCATACCAACAGACAGGACGATCATATCGAATATTTCAGTTTTAAGTTCTCCGTTCTCGGTGACGTATCGGACCTCAAGGTCATCGGTTCCGGGGACCGGATCTATGGTATGGACCCGGCTCCTGATAAAGCGAACCCCATGTTTGTCCTTGGCATTGTTATAATATTTTTCAAAATCTTTGCCGGGGGTCCGCATATCCATGAAAAAGATGGCGCAATCCATATCGTAATTTGCATGCTCTTTGGCGATCACCGCCTCTTTGACGGCATACATGCAGCAAACCGATGAGCAATACGCATGGTCACAGCGGTTGACATCCCTGGAACCGATGCATTGGAACCATGCAATCTTCTTGGGCTCCTTCTTATCCGATATCCGGACAAGATGCCCCATGAAGGGACCTGTGGCTGAAAGAATTCGTTCAAATTCCGTGGAAGTTACGACATTGGGATATTTTGCATAATTGTAATTGTCAAATTTTGAAGGATCAAACGGCTGAAAACCCGGTGCCAGAATAACAGAACCCACATCGATGGTTGTTGTTTCTTCGCGCTGGGCATGGGTCTCAAGGGTGACGGCGTTGGCATCACAGGCACTGACACACTGGTAGCACTCACAACAACTCCCGCAGTCCAAGCACCGGTCCGCCTCTTCGTGTGCCGATTTTTCATCCACGAGAAGGGAGACTTCTTCAAATCCTGAAAGTCTGTTTTCCACCGGCAACGTCGGAACTTTTAACCGTTCTCTTTTCGGTTCGTCTTTTGAAGGCGCCACCCAGTTGGTTCCCATGGGCGGTTCATCCTGCCACTCTGTCGGCAGTTCCTCGCCCTGCAAATATTGGGCGATATATTTGGCGGCTCTCTGGCCGGCCTCCACCGCTTCAATGACGGTAGCAGGACCGGAAATCACATCCCCACCGGCGAAGATTTCCGGTATATTCGTTTGAAGGGTTTCAGGATTGACCTCCACAAGGTTCCACTTGGAGACTTTTAAATCCTGGGTTTTGACGAGATCGCCGAAATCGGGCTCCTGCCCGATGGCAGGGATAATATGGTCGGCTTCAATAAAAAATTCCGATCCTTCAATGGGAATCGGCCGCCGCCTGCCGGTTGTGTCTTTTTCCGTCAACCGGGTTCGGATGCATTCGATGCCGGCAACTTTATCGTTTTCACTGGAAATATTTATGGGCGCCACCAGGAAATGGATGTTTACGCCCTCTTTTTCAGCTTCTTCGACTTCCTCGGGTTCAGCGAGCATTTCAGCTCGGGAACGGCGGTAGATGATATGCGCCTCACTTGCACCGAGTCGAAGGGCCACCCGGGCGGCATCCAGCGCGGAATGGCCGCCGCCGATGACAACGACCTTTCCTTCGAGCTTCTTTAAATTCCCCAGATGAACCTCTTGTAAAAAGGTGATGACATCCAAAACCCCTTGGGACGTTTCCTCCCCGGGGATCCTAAGTTTCAGACCTTTCCAGGCACCGATGGCCAAAAAGATTGCATTGGCACCATGTTCCTGTAGTTCTTCAAGGGTCAAGTCTTTTCCAATAGCGGTATCGGTATGGATCTTTACCCCGTATCGTTTGAGATTCTCAATCTC
>JAQBBE010000112.1:0-6673 GCA_032126435.1 Desulfobacterales bacterium
TCCTGGCTGCATGATGACAGCAATGGCCGGGCCGAAGACCTCCTTGAACCGGAAGTCATTGCTGCTGAGATTATGGAGAATTTGAAGGTGGCGATGGGAGAGATGGAATCATTAGCTAATCTGTTAGAGTGCCGAGGTTGAAATCCATGGATTCATCCAATAAAGACAAGGGAGTTTGGCCTAGTGACAAACTGCCCTTTACTTGGGCATGGGCACCCATGGACCTTGTATTCAATAATGAAACCAGTTCTAATAGAAAACTAAAACAGAAAAAGTATCTTCCTGAAGGGCGAATAGCAGTAATTGATCAAGGGCAAGAACTTGTTGGAGGGTACACGAACGATGACAATATTGCCTTCACTGGTGAGCTACCAGTTATTATATTTGGCGATCATACTCGTTGTGTGAAATATATCGATTTTCCTTTTGCCCAAGGTGCTGACGGAGTTAAAGTCCTTAGTCCTACCTCTCTGGTTGATCCGAAATTTTCTTATTATTCGCTTCTTACGCTTTCTTTGCCTGATAAAGGCTATAGTCGTCATTTTAAGTTTTTAAAGGAAACACAATTTCCTATTCCCTCTTTACCAGAGCAAAAACGCATTGCTAAAAAAATCGACGCCCTCCAATCTCGAAGTAGCAAGGCCCGAAAGGCCCTGGAAGCAATCCCTCCCTTGCTGGATAAATTCCGGCAATCTGTTTTGTCCTCTGCCTTCAGGGGTGATTTGACCGCTGACTGGCGCGCTCAAAATCCGGATATTGAACCTGCCGAAAAATTGCTGGAACGTATCCGCAAAGAACGCCGTAAGCGCTGGGAAGAAGACGAGTTGGCCAAAATGAAGGCCAAGGGCCAAACTCCAAAAGATGACAAATGGAAAAAAAAATACAAAGAACCTGAACCGGTTGACACCACAGACCTTCCTGGGCTGCCTGAGGGGTGGTGTTGGACGACGATTGACACAATTGCCTTTGTTACAAAACTCGCGGGTTTTGAGTATACAAAATATGTAACTTACGATCCCAATGGGGACCTCCCAGTCATTAAAGCTGAGAATGCTGGTAAATATGGCTTCAAAGAGACAGACTTTTCTTTTGTGCAATCTGAATCTGTTACACACCTAACCCGTTCATTCCTAAAGGGCGGTGAAGTCTTGATGACCTTTGTTGGTGCTGGTGTGGGGCAAGTTGCGATGGTCCCTGAGGGGCAACAATATTTTCTGGGACCCAACATAGCGATGATACGCAATGAAAGTTCTTTCGTCTTACCTCGATACATTGAATTGTTTTTACGTTCCCCTCTTGGTTTCGGTCTTGCCATGTCTTTTGTGAAGGCTGTTGCTCAACCGTCATTGTCAATGAAGACTATCAGGAAAATACCCATTGCCATTCCTCCGATTAAGGAGCAGAAAATAATTGTTTCTAATTTATCTCAATACAATGATATCATTGAAGAAGTTGGAAGTATAATAACCACCCTAAAGGAAAAACATCTTACACTCGACCAATCCATCCTCTCCAAAGCCTTTCGAGGTGAACTCGTTCCCCAAGATCCGAATGACGAGCCTGCCTCTGTGCTCTTGGAAAGAATAAAACAGGAGATGGCATCTCTCGAAGCAGAAAAAAAACAGAAAGTAAAAGTGGGTAAGAAAAAAACGGTAATCCGAAAAAAAGAGGTATTTGCAATGGCAAAGAAAAAAGAACGTCGTCCTCTGGTTGAAGTCCTGCAACCGCATTCGTCCGGCTTATCTCCTGAAAAGCTTTTTCAGCAGGCCGGTTTTGACGAGTATTTGGTGGATGAGTTTTACATAGAACTGAAAAACGAGGTTGTCAGTGGAAATATCATTGAGGACCGGCCTGATCAGGAACGGGTACTCTTACGGCTGAACGCGGCATGAGAATTGAACAGCTCTATATCAAGGATTTTAAGAATCTCAAGGAGTTCTCCATCGACTTCGACAAGGAGGCCCTCACCTCCGTGGTTGTCGGTCGAAACGCCACCGGCAAATCCAATCTTATGGAGGCACTGGTCACTATATTCCGCGACCTGGATCTTGAGCCGGAAACGGGCTCTGAATTCACCTATCAACTCCGGTATTCGATCAGAGATAAAATCGTCGAGATTGATTCAGACCGCTCTCGATCAACCGGCAAAGTCACTGTCTCCATTGACAGCGGGAAACCTCAATCCGTTAAAATCCTGCGGGACAGAAGTCAGGGTTTGTTGCCTGAAACGGTATTTGCCTACTACTCTGGAGACAGTAACCGACTGGAGCATCTGTTTGACCGGCATTTACTGAATTTCCGCAACGCCATGATCGAAGGCGATATCAATGCCCGGCCAAGCCTCATTTATGGTCGGTTAATTCATAGTCAGTTTGCCCTGCTATCGTTTTTCAGTGAAAAGGATCAGGATGCCTTGAGCTTTCTCGCCGAGGAGCTGGGTATCCTGGACTTGCAAAGCGTTCTTTTTGTCTTGAACCAACCCCATTGGGCAAGGAGCAAAAAACAGTCAGTCTCAACCGGCGGCGATCCCCGCTTTTGGGGGGCTCGGGGTGTTGTCAGTGAATTCCTTTCGCGTCTTTATAAAAAATCGTTGGCGCCTTTGCGACTCTCTCAGAAGGTAAAGACGGAGATCGGTTCCGCTCCCAGCCGAGAGCATCTCTATTTATTCCTCAAGGACAAACCGGCGCTGGAAGATCTTGTCGCAAGCATCGCTGAGATTGGCGATATCAATGAAGCCGGGGCATTTTTCAGGACGCTTGAGAGCGCGTATGTTTCGGACCTCATCCCAGAAACCAGAATACGAGTTGAAAAACGCAATCTCGATGGTGGGATTACTTTCCGTGAATTGAGCGAGGGAGAACAACAGCTGCTCATGGTTTTGGGCCTGCTGCGTTTCACCAAGAACGAGGAATCGCTCTTCCTGTTGGATGAACCCGATACACATTTGAACCCGGCCTGGGGACAACGGTATCTGAGCCTCATTAAGAGAGCGGTCGGGCCTTATCCCTCCAGCCAGATCATCATGGCCACCCACGACCCCCTAGTTTTTTCAGGATTAACCAGAAATGAAGTCAGAATCATTGCCCAAAAGGATGAAGGCGGAGAGATTGAAGCAATTGTGCCGAGCATAGATCCCAAAGGACTTGGAGTTGCTGGCATCCTTATGAGTGAGTTTTATGACCTTCCATCGCAGCTTGATATAGAAACTCAAGAAATCATAGAGGAGAGAACCCGATTATTGGCTAAGGGCTGACTCATAATTAATAATACATAATAAAGGGCTAATTGTCCTATATTAAATGAGAGATAATTGCCTCATTGGACATAATATACTTAATAATATTGAATTTGAGAGCAAACACATTGTGAAAACATTGGCCTTGACAAATTGTTTTATATGGGCTAATAGTCCTATTATGAATAAAACAAAATACTCCCCGAAGGCCATCGAAAAGTTACTTAAACAGTTGAAAATAGCCACTTTGAATCAGCTTATGACAGCAATGGACAATCCAGCTCGGTCCACCATTTTTCGCAAACTGGAACAATTGGAGTACCTGAGCAGTTATTCGCATCGGGGCAAGTATTACACGCTCAGATCCATTGCCCGGTTTAGCGATCTGGGGCTGTGGGATTATCGATCTGTGCACTTTTCTCGATTTGGTAATCTGCTCGACACAGCCCACACCTTTGTACAAGATTCTGAAGCAGGATATACGGCCACTGAACTCAAAGATGTGCTGCATGTTAAAACCAAGCATGCGTTGACGCAGCTTTATAGATCTGGCCGGGTTCAACGCGATAAGTTCGATTCGGTTTATGTTTATATATCTATCGAAAGCCACATTGCAGACCGACAACGAAAAGCTCGCAAAATTCATCAGAAACGCTCCTCAGCTTCCCTGATTATTGCCAATCCGGATTTGGCCACCGAAGAAGCCAAAGCGATTGTGCTTCTTTTCTGCAGTATGCTCGACGAGCGGCAGCGCCGGCTGTATGCCGGCTTGGAATCATTAAAACTCGGATATGGTGGAGATGCGCACATCGCTTCAATTTTGGGAATGGATCCACATACAGTTGCCAGGGGCCGCAGCGAGCTTATCAGCCAAGATTTAAATTGCAATAGGGTTCGGGCGGAAGGCGGCGGTCGACTGGCCCAGGAAAAAAAACGCCCGAAATCATAGAAGCGATTGCCGCCATTATGGAACACGAAACCGCAGGAGATCCTGTAACTGGATGCAAATGGACTCGCAAAACAACTCAAAAGATTGCCTGCCAACTGAAGCGTGCCGGCATCTGCGTTTGTGCCAACACGGTGGGTAGGCTGTTGAAAAAGATGAACTTTCATCTGAGAGTCAATATGAAAACCTTGGAGTCCGGCTTGAAAAAACCACCGGATCCGAGACAACGTGATTTGCAGTTTCGCTATATTCGCAGTCAGATACGTGCTTGGTGTGATCAAGGCCAGCCCGTGATCAGTGTAGACACCAAAAGTCGTGAACTGATAGGCCCATTCCATCAATCCGGACGTAAATGGAGCAATGAACCGATTAAAGTCCTCGATCATGATTTTCCTTCCGACAGTCAAGGCGTGGCCATTCCCTACGGCATTTATGATTTTTGCCTCAATGAGGGTTTTGTCTGTGTTGGTACTACCCGTGATACCTCTGAGTTCGCCGTAGATGCCATATGCACCTGGTGGTTAAAAGCCGGTTCGGTTCAATATCCCAATGCCGACCGCTTGCTGATCCTTGCCGACTGCGGTGGAAGTAACGGCTACCGAACACGCTTGTGGAAACATCAGCTGCATGTTGCTTTCTGTAATCGTTTCAATCTTCAGACAAAAGTTTGCCATTATCCGCCTGGGTCTTCAAAATGGAATCCCATCGAACATCGAATGTTTTCATTTATCAGCAACAATTGGTCAGGCCAACCGTTGAACGCATACGAAACAATCTTGAAATATATTCGCACGACTAAAACTGCTACAGGATTGAAAATCCGTGCAGTATTAAACAGAAAGCGCTATCAAAAAGGCATAAAGGTACCTGACGAGAAAATGGCACAAATCAAACTGAGACGTTACACGTTAAGGCCAAATTGGAACTATTCAATTTCTCCATCAGAAATGTGAAATTATTTTTGCGCGAGGCCTAAGGGAGAGAAGCGAACACCAAAAGAAACTGAGAGGATGCGGGAACTGACAAACGAGATATCGAAGCTGGGATTTACCAAAATCTTCCGTGACCCTCTTTATACACAATTTGTTCAAGCCATGGCCAAAAGAGGGGAATTTACAAAACCAAAGCTAACGCAAAAGGATATCGATGCCCAAGAAGAAATTGCCGCCGAGATTTTGGAAAACATTCTTAAAAAGGAGGGCAAATGATCTTCATTGATCTTGACGGCAAACACCCTCCGCAGGAATGGCTGGACAGGGCTGAAGAAGCCCGAACTCAGTTGATGGCAATTGATGATCCTAAAGAAAGAAAAGCGTTTATTGAGGCTCATGCGCAAATCTGGCGGGATCTTGCCGAATGGTTGAAAGGACAATCATACGGAAAATGTTGGTATTCGGAAGCGCGGGAGACATTTAGCTATTGGCATGTAGACCATTTCCGACCCAAAAAGAAAGTAAAGGATTTAAGCGGCAACGAGGCCCAAGGGTATTGGTGGCTCGCGTTTGACTGGCATAATTACCGCCTGGCAGGAAGCGCCGGGAATGTTCCGAAGTCGACCTATTTTCCTTTGAAAGCTGGATGCCATCGTGCAAATGGCCCCACAGAGGACGTGAACGATGAAGAGCCCTGTTTGTTAGATCCAACCAGATTGAGCGACCCAGCACTCTTGAGTTTTGATGATGAAGGAAAAATTTGTCCTGCTGACCCGGATGGCCCTTGGAATAAAGAAAGGGCAGAAACCACCATCAAGGTCTTGAATCTCAATTACGGGGATCTCGTCAGCGCCCGAAAAACCCTATGGGAACAGTGCAATAGAAAGATTAACCGTGCCTTGAATTTGATGAAGGAGCTCCAGGAAATGCGGAGCGCAACAAAACAGGCCCAGGTGGAAGAAATACTTATTGGCTTGCGGAATATGGTCTCACAAACAGAGCCGTTTTCCTCTGTTGCTTCAACTTGTGTCCGAAGCCAGGGAATCTCATGGTTGAGTAATGCAATAATTAGGTGAAGATTATGAACGAAAGCCATCCTTTTTCCATACGAATCTTCGTGGCCAATGGCGATCCTGATGGATTGCGCATTATTGAACGGTCCAACTGGAATGGGAAGGCCATGATGTTTCCTCGTCCCTTGTTGCCGGAAGTAAAGAAACGTGAGGAATTTAGTCGAACGGGTGTGTATCTACTCCTGGGTCCGCGAGAGGATGGTGAAGGCGAGATGCTCTACATCGGTGAAGGTGATCCGGTAAGGCCACGTCTGGAGAAAAAACGGTGTCAAAGCTTGAATAGTGAATTAGATGCCACTATAATTCACAACTAATGCTTTGACCATATTTACACGGACAAGCAAGTCTTTGTTTGTGAACGGGGTCACCCATTAAAGGGTCCGTCACCCATTAAAGGGTCCGTCAAGTAAAAAAACACCTCTCCCTTAAAAAAAAAACTGGCCATTTTTTCTTGATCTTTACTCACAACACCGCGACATCGTTTTCG
>JAQBBE010000113.1:0-6123 GCA_032126435.1 Desulfobacterales bacterium
AACACGGTTCCCCTTGTGGAGATATTGTCGGAGGTTTTAACGGTAGGGCCGGCCTCTAAAAAGGTCGTAGGAACATATCGATTATTAATTGAAAAACTGGGGCCTGAATTCGACATTCTAACGACCCTAAAAAAGGAGATCATCGACGACGCAGGGATTCCTTTGCTGGGTGAAGCAATTTCGAAGGTTCGGCGAAGAGAAATCGATCTTATTCCTGGATTTGATGGGGAGTTTGGGAAGATAAAAATATTTAGTCAGGACGAACGAAACCGCCTGCTGGGTCAAAAAGCTCTCTTTATTGCCGGCGCCTCCAAACCCCCATCTGGGGAAAAGAAAAAACGGTCGGATCCGTCACAGCTAAAACTTTTTTAATCGCCAAAAAATTAAGAGGTTGGTAAAAATGAGAATTTTAGTCGCGGCAGTTTTGATTGTTTTTTACCATACAGTTGCGTTTGCCGGTACAATTGAAACGGTTCTCATGACACCCACAGAGACACCGCAGGCCGGACAAAACATGGTCTTTTCCGTCTTTTTCAACAATACGGGGGATAATGAAACCCTTGTTAATCTTCCCATCCGTGTTCATTGTGTTTTAAAATCCTCCGATCAACGGGTGGAAACAGTGGCCAGCCTTCTTCAGCCGGCGTCTGTGGAATCCTTTCGTATTTGCGGAAAATGTTTCGAAAAAGTACGATATTCGTTGACCCTTCCCCAAACCCTTAACGGGCCGGTGAGCATGAAGATTTCAGACCTTGATGGCGCCGCAATGATGTTTAGGGTCGATGCCGAGCTTCCGCAGCCTGAAGCCGTTGAAAGTGTAACGTCCGATTCACAGGAATTTGAAACGCTGGATTCCTTGTTCGAGCTTTATCAACCGTATTTAAAAAACCTAGCGGCCTATGAGCCGATGTATTTTCTCATCGGAACCGATCCGGAAGACAGCAAATTTCAGGTCAGCTTCAAATATCGATTTTTCAATGACAAAGGCACGCTTGCTCAAAAATATCCATGGGTCAAGGGGTTGCATTTTGGCTATACGCAGACATCCTTTTGGGACCTGAAATCAGCGTCCGAACCGTTCGAAGACACCAGCTACAAGCCGGAATTCTTTTTCTTGTCATCCAAAATAAAGACCCGTTTTCCCTGGCTCCGGCCATTTCTTCAGACCGGTTTTCAGCACGAATCCAACGGCCGCGGCGGTGAAGATTCACGCAGCACAAACTACATATATGTCAAACCGATATTCATTAATTACCAAGAAAAAAACCGGCTGGGTATTATGGTCGCCCCCAAAGTGTGGGCTTATGTAAACAACGATGACCAGACCAATTCGGATTTAAAAGATTACAGAGGCTATTTTGACCTGGAGGTCAAACTCGGAAATGCGGACAGTTTTGTTCTGGGATCGCATTTCCGATGGGCAAAGGAAGGCGGTTCCATGGCGCTCGATTTGACCTACCCTTTGCACCGATTTTTTAATGGTAATATAGGGCTGTATTTTCAGGTCGAGTATGTCAATGCTTTGGCGGAAAGCCTCCTCAACTATAAAGAGCGGACCGAAGCCGTGCGCCTGGGTTTCGCCATTGTTAGGTAGTTTCCATCCATAACTAGCCCTTTTTGCCCGAATCTGCGTTCTCCGCGGTTTTCCGGCTGCGGCATACAGGAAGTATGCCTCAACGAAAACCCTTGTGCGGCCTTGATCCAGACAAAAATTGCTCATTTATGAATTGGAAACGCAACGGGCCTATTTAACAATTATTGATGTAAACCAGGTAACTTTTCGATGTTGAAAGTCTTGGCCAAGACTCCGGGAAAATATATTGACAACCCCCGCCAGTTATTGTACCAAAATTTCAAAACGGGGTAATGAAGCCTCCCATCCAAAGCTATAAAAAGAAGAACCCGGACAAACACAACCACGAAGGATAATGTCATCAGAAGGTGGCACCGATCGTGGTTTTTTTTGTTCTAAAAAGGGGTGTTGAAAGGAGGATAAAATGTTCAGGTTAAAAAAAAGAATTTCTCTTTTATGCTTAACCGTTTTGGCCGTGTTTGTTGTGTTGGGAATCCAAAATGCCCGTTGTGAAACTTCCAATAAAGCGTTGGAACAGAGAATAGAAAACATCGAACGGCGTCTTGAATCAACGGAGAATACCGTGGAAAAGACGTTATCGGAATCCGGGGTCCTTGGCAAACTATCTCTTGGAGGGTTAATTGCCGGTGTCGGTCAATATCAGAGCGTGGATGATGCCCCCAGGTTTAACAATACAGGACGGGGCTCCGTTGTATTTCAACCCGAAATCGGTTTTGCCCTGACAGATGTCGATGAAGTATTTACCAAGTTTGGATTCGCCGCGGGCAATGCCTTAAATGATGGAACGATTTTTCCATTCACTTATGCGCCGTGGGCGGCAGACTTGGAGGACGATGTAAAAGATATTAACGGACGGAACCGAGATTATCTTCTCACGGTCTGGTACAAACATACCTTTGTTTTCAGTGAAGGGAACACGTTGGGAATTACCGGAGGGCTTATCGATGCCACGGACTATCTGGACGAAAATGCCTATGCCAACGATGGATTCACCCAATTTATGAACGCGGCGCTCGTGAACGGTCCCAATGGTTTTTTCCCTTCCTATGATCTCGGGGGTGCTGTGGAGTGGGAATTTGGCGATTTTTCACTCACAGGGGTCGCCATGAATGTGGGTGAAAATGATGACCTCAGAACTCACAACTTTTATGGCGTCACTCTTGATTACGCCATAAACACCAAACTGGGCGCAGGACACTACCGCGCGACTGTAGATTGGACCAGTGAAGACTTTGTTTCTCCAGAAGGAGACAAAACAGAATCCAAGCGGTGTGCAATATTGTCTTTGGATCAGCCGTTGGGGGAGATCCTGGGCGCTTGGCTACGGTTTGGCTGGCAAGATGATGCCGCCGCCGTAAACTGTAAGGCGTTATATTCCGGCGGGTTTGACATCAGCGGGAAACTTTGGGGACGAGAACAAGACAACATGGGTATCGGCTACGCTTATCTGGATGGCGGTAATCAAGATTTGGATAACGCTCGGGTTTTCGAAATTTATGTCCGGTTTTTACTCAACCGGTACTTTGCGCTTACGGCCGATCTGCAATATCAGGACAACAAAATTAAACAGCAAGACAGCCCTTCCGGATTAATTTCCGGCGTGCGTTGTGTGGTTGAGTTTTGACTTGAATTATTACGAGCACAAACTTTTCATGAAATATTCGAGTGAAACGGTGTTGTTCCAAATTGAATTTGAAACACAAGTGTCTCATGAGACAAGGGCGTGTCTCTTTTTTGATCAAATATCGATGGATGCCCATTGCAGATATACGGTGAACCTTTACAAAAAAAGAAAAATTTACATCGGCGCTGTTGTATTTAGCTGAGAATATGTTATAAACAAATATCTGAATTCATTCCCCCCTTAAGCAATAAGGTATTCAATACTATTGGCATAATTATTGCTTTTGATAGCTGTTGTTTCCTATTCCTTCATAAACTAAAAAAGCTTAATCCTTGATCAATAACATTCAGATAGGGCTGAAATTTTCATTCGAATTTAAACATCCCAAAGATCTTGATGGCATTTTTCCCCAAAAGGAATTTTATCGTTTTTAACATGGGTTCGCTGACCCTGCAGCAAAATCGTTGGAATGCGGTTGCGGTTCAACAAATTATTCCAAAAGGAACTCAAGCGTGGAAAATATCGTTGTAAAAATTTGGGAGTTGTTAACGATTTACGGTCTAAAAGTCGTTGCCGCCATTGCTGTTTTGATCGTGGGGCGATGGATCGCCAAGGGGTTGACCGGTTTTACAGAAAAATTAATGAACAAAAGGCAGGTGGATCCCACTATCGTCTCCTTTGTCGCCAATATGACCTACATCGCATTAATGGTCTTCGTCGTTCTGGCGGCGCTGGGACAGCTTGGCATACAAACAACCTCGTTTATCGCGGTGATCGGTGCTGCCGGTCTTGCCATCGGCCTTGCGCTCCAAGGGTCCCTCTCAAACTTTGCCGCCGGGTTTTTGATGATTATTTTCCGACCGTTCAAGGTTGGGGATTTCATCGAAGGGGCCGGCGTTTCAGGAACCGTTGAAAAAATTCAAATCTTCACCACACAGCTGAAAACACCCGACAACAAGACCATAATTATCCCGAACGCAAAATTAAGCGGCGACAATATCGTAAACTTCTCCGCAAAGGGAACCCGCCGGGTGGATCTGGTTTTTGGCATTAGCTATGGTGACGATATCGATAAGGCCAGAAAGATTATCACCGATGTCATTGAAAATGATACCCGTGTCCTGAAAGACCCGCCTCCAAAAATTGGGGTTATAGAATTGGGGGACAGCAGTGTGAATTTTGCGGTTCGTCCATGGGTGAATGTTCCGGATTATTGGGACCTTTGGTTCCATGTAACTGAAACCATTAAGAAGCGCTTTGATGCGGAGGGTATTTCAATTCCCTTTCCACAGCGCGACGTGCATGTCTATAGCCATAAGGAATAATACGCATTGACGGGTTGTTATTTCTTTTTAATATAAAATCTTTTAATCGAACAAAGGAAAATAAGGAGGTAAATTATGAACAAGCGTTATTTGAGAGTATTGTTTATTTTAATGATCAGCGCCCTGTTGATCGGTTGCGGCGGCCAAAAAGTTATGACGACCGCGTCGTCTTTCGAGCCCTACAAATTTAACGCAAATCAGTATGTATCCAAGGTTGATAATTTTGTGGTGATCCTGGACACGTCTTCTTCAATGGCGGATAAATATGCGAAAAAGGAAAAAGCCAAAATCGCCAAAGATTTCTTAAGCGCCATGAATGAGACACTTCCGGAGCTGAAGTATAATGGGGCACTCAGAACATTTGGCCACAGCGCCAGCCTGCCCGACAAGTCGACCTTGCTTGTTTACGGACCGACTCAGTATTCGACTTCGGGATTTGGAACGGCCTTAAATTCTGTAAAGGGACCCAGCGGGGATAGTTCTCTTGCGCTGGCAAAAGCCATCAACGCTGCCGGCGACGACATGAAGTCGTCTCAAGGTCCCATAGCGGTCATTATCGTCAGCGATGGACAAAATATGGACCAAAAACCGGTGAAAGCTGCCGAGGCCATGAAAAGCCAGTTCGGTGACAGAGTTTGCATCGACACCGTACAGGTGGGAGACGATCCTGGCGGCAAAATGACGCTTGAACAGATTGTCAAAGCGGGCGGCTGCGGCATTTCAACCACCGCCGACAGACTGGCTGCCTCGGCGAACATGGCCGGTTTTGTTGAAGGAATATTTTTAGCCAAGCCCGCTCCAAAACCGATGGCAAAACCGATGGCAAAACCGATGGACAGTGACGGCGACGGCGTGACGGATGATAAGGATCAATGCCCCAATACGCCCAAGGGCGCCACCGTAGATGCAAGGGGTTGCTGGACGTACGCAGCCGTGGTGCTGTTTGATTTTAATAAGGCACTTATTAAGCCTGAAGCACATCCCATGCTTGATGAGGCGGTCGCGATACTGAAAAATAATCCGAAAATCAACGTAGCCATCGACGGGCATACGGATAATATGGGTCCTGCCGCGTATAACATGATGCTTTCTGAGAAACGGGCCAAAGCCGTCATGAAATATCTTGTTGATAAAGGGGTTAAAGCTGAACGGCTTACAACGAAGGGTTTTGGGTTAACCAAGCCGGCCGTCGGCAATGACACCAAGGCAGGTCGGGCTAAAAACCGAAGGGTCGAATTCAGGCCGGTTCAATAATAAATCCAACCATCCACGACCATATGACTTTGAAGATGGGGAAACGCAACGGTATTGCCGATCCCCATCTTCATCCTCCCTACATTGGCACACCCTGCGTTCGGACTCTAAAACCGGATATGATGCAAACTTGTCGACCCGGTTATGGAATTCAGATATTAGCGGAAGAACGCGGTATATCAGGCAGGCAATATTATCGCCGAGAGGTCAGGTTCGGCACTCGGTAGAATAAACGTATCAGAATATCCAAAGAAAGCGTGGCGCCGGTTTTTAGACCCACGCGCTAAAGGTCAAGATCCTGTTTTTCGATGATCGAGAGACCCATC
>JAQBBE010000114.1:0-5311 GCA_032126435.1 Desulfobacterales bacterium
CTGTCCGTTAAAACACCGGATTGTTAGTCGCTGTTGATCCAGCAAGAAATAAAATTTTTTCCACGCTGCTTAATTCAAACGCCTATATCAAGCGTTTGAATGTATTATGCGCCTGGTAATATTGTCTGATAATATGCATTAAAACAGATGGTTAAGTATCATAAAATCATACCTAACTTTAAGTATAAACCCATGGAAAAACAGATGGTTTTTCAGATTTCTGGGACAAGCTTCAGGTTCTTTGGCAAGGAACTCGATCAATCGAGTAAGTGAATGAATTTATGATTGGCTTTGGGAAACGGATAAAGTTCGATCTCCCGGCGTGTAATCCATCGGAAATCAATCGGGCCGTTGAGTTTTACGTCACCGGACACATATCTGCAGGAGAACACATCCATTCGGATTTTAAAGTGGGTGTAGGCATGCTTGATCTGTGCAATGTGCCCGGCAACCGCCACACCCAGGTTCACTTCTTCTTTGATCTCTCTGACACAGGCGCTTTCGGGGGTTTCATATTTTCTGACTTTGCCGCCGGGAAATTCCCATAAGCCTCCCAGCAGCCCTTCGAGTTTTCGGCGCGTGATCAGCATGTGGTTGTTTTTGTAAACCACGCCAACAGCGATATGGTAAAGGGGCGTTTTGGGGGTTTTAATGCGCTTTGGGAATTTGTCGACGTTTCCGGCTTGATTGGCATGACACAGGGAACAGACAGGACAACGATTGCATTCCGGTTTTCCGGGCTTACAAATTGTAGCGCCCAACTCCATCAAGGCCTGATTGAAAATGCCGGGGTGACGATGATCAAGCAGACGTCCGGCAGTTTCCTTAAAGATTTTATAGGATGACGATTTGTTTATGGGGTCCGCAATTTCATAAAGACGGGCCAGAACGCGCTTGACGTTTCCATCCACAACCGCGTAAGGCTGATTGAAGGCAATGCTTAGAAGCGCGGCGGCGATGTAATCACCAACTCCGGGCAACGCCCGAACCGACGCCCAGTTTTTAGGGAGTTTCCCGGTGTATTGTTCCAGGAGGATCTTTGCCGCTCGGTGCATATTGCGCGCCCGTGCATAATACCCCAGACCTTCCCAGACCTTGAGGACCTTTTGCAAGTCCGCATCCGCCAGCTGTTTGACATTCGGAAAGTGAAGCAGAAATTTTTGATAATACGGCAGAACCGTTTGAATCTGAGTTTGCTGAAGCATCACTTCCGAAATCCATATCCGGTAAGGGTCATCGGTTTCTCGCCATGGAAGTCGGCGGTGATGGCGACGGTACCACTCAAGAAGCCGCTTTTGAAACTGTTCGATGTGTTTGGGTGTCATAACGTTTGATGAAGTCATTAAAAGCCATTGTTCTTTACATTCCATGAACAACAGATATCGCTCACAAAAGACTTTTTACGAGTTTGTCATATAGTCGTAAAACATTCCCGTAGCGTACTGCAACGCGAGACAAAAAAAGCCCGGCCGTTGGAGCCGGGCTAAGTATTTGAAATGGCGGAGAGAGAGGGATTCGAACCCTCGGTGGAAGTTTCCCCCCACACTCGCTTAGCAGGCGAGCGCCTTCAGCCGGCTCGGCCATCTCTCCGAGTTTCAGGTTTCCTTTAACATTATCCGTTGATCGTTATCCGGACCCTGGTCATACAAAAATTTAAAAACGCTTTTTGTATATAAGGGAAACGGGTATGGCGGAGGGAGTAGGATTCGAACCCACGGAGCTGTGACACTCAACGGTTTTCAAGACCGCCGCTTTCGACCACTCAGCCATCCCTCCGGTATTATAATGTCTAAACGATCAATCAGATTTAATTATCATCTTGGACAAAAGAGGTCAATATTTTTATTTTTGTTGGTTGACACGATCCGTTTTTTATGATTTCCGGAAAATTAATAAATAATCAATCTTTTAACAAAGATCGAATACAGAAACCCCACTGTATTTAAGGGAGACAAACACAATGAAACAAAAATATTTAATTTTAAAAAACGAAGAGAAAACCAGACTGGTCATCAGAGAATATGCCGAACTGGATAAAGAAATATTTTCACTGCTATGTGAGGAGACATTTGACGATGAGATCGTAAAATCGGCAATTAAAAAAGGCAAAAGTGCGCTTATCGCGACATTGAGGACTCGAAACCTGTTCCCCATCGGCATATATGCAGAGGAAACAGCTGCAGCAGTTACAAAGATATACGAATCCGGTGATGATCAGCCTGTTGAGCTTTTTTTTGACGACACGGATCTTTTGAAAAAAGATGGGAGAAAATTCCCGGTCCTCCTAGATGACCTTGAAAACGATGCCGTTGAAATCGACGGGTTGCTTGATGATGAAGATATCCCTGAACCGAGTTTTGATGATGAAAATGACGATATAAAAAAGATTGACTCCCCTCTAAAAATTTCAGATGATGGTCTCGTTGATATCGACGACGAGGATTAGAATAAAAAACCAACACAATTTGAAGCTCCCTGCAACCCCGTTGAAACGGGATTTACGCCCCAGTTAAACAGAAAAGACCGATTGGTTTCACGGGGTAAACTTCGCTTCAACAAGCTTGCGGGGAATACGCTTGCTGTTGCAGTTCAATTGAGCGTTAAGCTCGGATTCCTGACAGAGTGGGAAAAAGCATCGCCCATTCCATATTCAATTTTACAGAGTTCAAAATCAAAGTTGAAACCGAGATAAAGGGATTTTTTCTGAAATCATCAATAATTTCTTGACACTTCCGATATTATCCAATATGCTGATATGGCTACAGAAAACTACCACTTTGTAGTATTTTAAGTGCCTTTCAAATCAACACTATTAATCTTGAGCGACATCACTTCCAGGGACAGACAAAAAAGAATCCCAGCAGGTCGCTTGAAATGGATTCCACGTTCTTTGACGAAACACCTCTTTCCATCAATGAAATGCAGTATTTGATTCATAACCTTTTACCACCTTCCAAATTAAGAGGGAAAAAATGAAAAAACACCATTTTACAGACCCTGTCGAGGAAAGGCTTAAAGGGGTATCGCGGCGGGATTTTATGAAATTCTGCGGGATAATGGCGGTGAGCATGGGCCTGCCTTTGTGCGCAGGCACGCAAATCGCTGAAGCGATCACCAATCCCAAACGCCGCCCGCCGGTCATCTGGCTGCACGGACAGGAGTGCACCGGCTGCACCGAATCTCTTCTGAGGACTTCCCACCCCAGTTTGGAACATCTTATTTTAGATCTCATTTCATTGGATTATCACGAGACGCTTAACGCCGGTGCCGGCCACCAGGCCGAAGCAGCCCTGCATCAGTCCGTAAAAGAGAATGCCGGAAAATTCATCTTGGTCGTTGAAGGTTCGGCACCGCTGAAAGACGGCGGAAAATACTGCATGATTGCAGGACGTCCCTTTGTGGATATCGTCAGGGAGACCGCCGCCAAAGCCGCCGCAGTGATTGCCATCGGCTCGTGTGCATCCTGGGGAGGCGTTCAATCATCCCCTCCCAACCCAACAGGGGCAACCGGTATTCCTGAAGTGTTGAAGGGAACGACCGTGGTGTCCATACCGGGATGTCCGCCCAATCCCTACAATTTTCTGTCCACGGTCCTGTATTTTCTCACTTTTGGCAAACTCCCGGCCTTAGATGAAAAAGCCAGGCCAAAATTTGCCTACGGCAGATTGATCCACGAAAACTGCGAAAGAAGACCCCACTTCGACGCCGGTCGTTTTGCCGACACATTCGGCGACGAAGGCCACCGCCAAGGTTACTGCCTGTACAAATTAGGCTGCAAGGGGCCGATAACCCATGCCAATTGTCCCGCTATCCTTTTTAATGAAGTCGGCGCCGGTGCCTGGCCGGTGGGCACCGGTCATCCCTGTTTCGGGTGTACTGAACAAGCGGTGGGATTTAAAATCCCTTTGCACACCCAGGCCGAGATTTTACAGGTTATGCCGGATGCCGCCCACGCACCCATTGAAACGGAAAAAGGCAAAGGCGTGTCAGCAGGCGCCGCGGCCCTTCTGGGCGGTATCGCCGGAGTGGCCATCGGAGCAGGTGCAGTGATCACCAAAAACCTTGGCAAATCTGACGAAGGAGAATAGGTCATGGAGATCAAACGAAGAGATTTCCTCAAGGGGGTTGCCGGTGGCGCCGCCCTGGCGCTGGCCCGGCCGACCCTGGCCCTTGCGCGTGAAAAGATCCGCCTTCCGGATGCCGTCGGAATTCTTTATGATGCAACCCTTTGCATCGGATGCAAGACCTGTATGGTGGGATGCCGCAAAGCCAATGATTTGACGCCTGAAATGCAAGGGGCCCAAAACCTATGGGACAATCCCGTCGATCTGTCTGCCGGCACCCTCAACATTATCAAAAAATATGAAAACGGCACCGGCCTGGACAAGGACCGGGAAACCGACGGATATTCTTTTATCAAACGGCATTGCATGCATTGTGTCGACCCTGCCTGTGTTTCCGCCTGTCCGGCAACCGCCATGACCAAAGATAAAAAGACCGGTATCGTATCCTATAACAAGGACGCCTGCATCGGTTGCCGCTACTGCCAGGTGGCCTGCCCGTTCAATATTCCCAAGTTTGAGTGGGACAATCCCTTTCCGAAAATCGTGAAGTGCCAGTTGTGTAATCACCTGGTGGAAAAAGGCGAATTGCCCGGCTGTTGCAGTGCCTGCCCCACCGGCGCTTCTTTGTTCGGATCGTTAACAGGGCTGCTTGAGGAGGCCAAACGCCGGCAAAACATGGAGCCGGGAAAATACTACGATTTTCCCCTGTCCTCCCTGGAATCCGGCAAGACTCAATTTAAACCGGCGGCACACTATACCCCGGCTTTATACGGGGAAAACGAAGTGGGCGGCACCCAGGTGCTGATGCTGTCGGGTGTACCCTTCGGCAAGCTGGGGCTTCCCGATCTGCCGTCCGAATCCTATGTGGCCTTGGCGGAAAATATTCAGCACACCCTTTACCAGTGGATGATACTCCCGACTATTGCCCTGGGGGGATTAATTTTTTTGGTCAAGAAGCGGGGCGACAAGGAAGAATAACCTTCCCGGAAAGTTCCGGGAATCAAACGAAATGAAATGCAAGCCTTAGGGAGAGATTTATGAAAGAAGAACAACCATTAGGGGGAAAGATTCTAACACCGACCTTCTTGTTTTGTCTGTTGCTGTTCCTGATTTCTCTTCTGTTTATCGGCAAACGATTTATATACGGTATTGGTGCAGTCAGCAACATGAGTGACGGTTATCCCTGGGGAATCTGGATCGCTTTCGACGTGGTGATCGGAACCGCTTTTGGATGTGGCGGCTACGCC
>JAQBBE010000115.1:0-11971 GCA_032126435.1 Desulfobacterales bacterium
CGCCCGACGTTCGAGATGGACAAAAGCGATCACGAGTTCTTTTCCAGCAAGGAAGCGGCCCTCGAGCACAAACAATGGCTGCTGGGCATGAAATCCCGTTTCATGCAGCAGAAAAAGGCCCTCAAAGAGATTACCCAACCGTATTTAAAGCAGGGAGTCTGGATCAAGCCCCAACCCTAATTTCGACAACGCATACAAAGGGGTTCATTATTTGTTCTCACCTATGCTTGAATTGACAGAGCCCAAAACCGAGTTGCGACATCAGTTGACAGATTGTTATCTTTTGATATTAAAAAAAACACACCCTCAAAATTTTTAGTCAACGTCAATATATAGCAGATATTCAAAGATTGGATAATAAAAAAAACAGGGTCATTTCTGACGAGCCCTGCTTACTTATGGCAGTTCATGTTGAAATGAGAGATGGGCTTGATTCAAGACAGGGTGCCAGTATCTACACCATTCACAACATCAATTAATATACAGATATCATCATTTTCGCATGTCAAGTCAAGTAGATTTCCATTTTGAAAGTTGTAAAACCATTTTCATCCAGTGACACTTTTATCACATCACATTAACCTCTTCTTAACCTACTGGATTCTTGTCATTTCCATTCTATTCCTGCCCATTTCCGTCTCTCACATACCCACACACCATAATTCCGATACATTTTTCCCTAAATTGGGCAGAATCTGTTCTTAACTGACGCAAAATTGACGCATTCTGGTAAAAAGACAAAAAAAGGGATGTTAGGTTGTTGTCCTAATATCCCTTAATTATTGATCAAAAATGGTGCGCCCGGCAAGATTCGAACTTGCGACCTACGGATTCGTAGTCCGGCGCTCTGTCCGGGCTGAGCTACGGGCGCATGGAAATTTAATTGAAATTTGTATAATTAATAAGCTATAGAGAGATAGATGTCAACCGTAACGTTGCATAAAAAACAGCGCGCGGTTCAATAAAAGACCCCATGAACCGTTTCCGGTGTTCGCAGCTTGGCCAATTGAAGATGACACCATTTGCTTATTCATGTATTTCATTTTTTTTCGGCAAGTTAGATATTTTTTATTCACATATGGCTTTAATATAAAATTATGAGCGAAACCCACACAGAATTCATGAAGCTGGCCTTGAAGGAGGCTAAAAAAGCTGGACAAAAGGCCGAAGTTCCGATAGGTGCAGTACTTGTCGCCGAATCCGGGGACATCCTCTCCCGGTCGCACAACCAGACCATAAGCCTCGCAGACCCGACGGCACATGCCGAAATAATGACCTTGCGCGAGGCGGCACAAAAAGTTCTGAATTACCGGTTGTTAAGCACGACCTTGTATGTTACCATTGAGCCTTGCATCATGTGCATGGGAGCGATTGTCCACGCTCGGGTGGCCCGGGTTATCTTCGGCGCCCATGATCCCAAGTGGGGCGCTGCCGGGTCGTTGTACAATTTCGCCGATGACGCTCGATTGAATCACCGGCCGGAAATCATGCACGGTATCTGCGAGGATGCGTGCAGGACGCTGATTCAGGATTTTTTTAGGACCAAACGAACTTAAAAAATGATTCACCGGAAAGACCCGAGAACGCAGGATGAAATTGAATTTTCTTTTTCTATTTCATCGGGGTAATCCGTATCCAAACGAGAAAATTCCCTACCATTAACTTTAAAAGGAGTCGTACGTGTCGAATATCGTAATTGTTGGAACTCAATGGGGTGATGAAGGCAAAGGTAAAATCGTGGACCTCCTGGCCGAATATGCCGATATGGTTGTACGGTTTCAGGGCGGAAACAACGCCGGCCATACCATGGTGGTGGACGGCGAACAGTTTATCAGCCATCTGGTCCCTTCGGGTATTTTGCAGAAAAAAACCTGTCTTATCGGAAACGGCGTGGTGGTCGATCCTTCAGTCCTGGTGGAAGAACTCGACAAATTAAAGAACAAGGGCATAGACGTGGGGCCGAATCTGCTTAAAATCAGCGAAAAAGCCCATGTCATCATGCCCTATCACAAGCAGATCGATCTCGCCCGGGAAAGAATGAAGGGGGATCAAAAGATCGGCACCACCGGGCGCGGAATCGGGCCCTGCTACGAAGACAAGGCATCCCGGAGGGGAATCCGATTCGTCGAACTCATCGATGCCGAAGTTTTCAAAGAAACGGTACACGCCGTACTCGAAGAAAAAAATTTTTATCTCAAGCACTACCTCTCCGCTGAACCCTTGGATCCGGAATCCATTGTCGATCAGTACCAGGGTTATGCAGAAAGACTTGCACCCCACGTCGTCAACATCTCCATTGTCATGAACCAGGCCGTCAAAGCCGGAAAACAGATCCTGTTCGAGGGTGCACAGGGCACCCACCTCGATATCGATCACGGCACCTACCCTTTTGTCACGTCGTCGAATACCGTCTCCGGCAATGCCTGCTGCGGCGCCGGTATCGGCCCCAAAGAGATCACCGGTGTTATCGGCATCGTAAAGGCCTATACGACCCGTGTGGGAAGGGGTCCGTTTCCCACGGAGCTTTTCGATGAAATCGGCGACACGATTCAGAAAAAAGGCGCGGAATTCGGCGCCACAACCGGGCGAAAGCGACGGTGCGGTTGGCTGGACACCGTTCTGCTGCGAAACGCGGCACGCCTCAACGGCCTCACAGGTCTCGTAATCACCAAGCTGGACGTACTGGACGGCTTAACGTCCCTCAAAATTTGTACCGGGTATGAATACAACGGCGAGACCCTTGACGACTTTCCGGCAGCCCTGAAAACCCTGGAGGCCTGTAAACCTGTTTTCGAAACCTTTCCGGGATGGTCGGAAGATATATCCGGTATTCGGAAACTAGAGGATCTGCCGAAGAATGCAAGACATTATCTGGACCGAATCGAAGAACTCCTGGAAACACCCATCGATATCGTATCCGTCGGTCCTGGAAGGAATGAGACGATCATCGTCCGTCATCCTTTTACCTAAGCCCTGCACGAATTGTTCCTGATACGATACCCGCAGAATCTGCTTTTAGATCGTGAGCGTTTGGGGAATTAAAAATATTGACAATCCGTTATGGAGCGCATAAAAGAACGGTATAAGTCGGGACGTGGCTCAGTCTGGTAGAGCACAGCGTTCGGGACGCTGGGGTCGGAGGTTCAAATCCTCTCGTCCCGACCAATTAAAACGATACGAAAAGCTGCTGTTTCAAAGCGGCTTTTTTTTATGTCTATAAGCCATTTCAAAACCTTCCAATGAGTGATTTTTGAGTCTTTTGCCGAAAAGCGCTTAGCGATGCGACGCGTAAAATTTGTAGCTGTTTGAGGGCGTCAGCCCGAGTTCTACAAATTTAGCACAGCGAGCTTAGCGCTTTACAAAAGGCTCAAGCCAACAAATGGGAGGTTTTGAAACATCTTCTACAAATATCTTCGGCTTCCTGACCTAAAAACAGCGGGTTATTTTTCCGCCGCTCTCCTGAAAACATACGGATACGGTTCAACCCGAGCAAGATCGGGTGTTTCAAACGGGATCGATTCGTGGGATCCTATGATCAAGATCCCGCCGGGGGCAAGCCGCGACAGTACCTTTTCAAAGGCCCTTTTCTTCAGTTTTTCTTCAAAATAGGTCAGGACGCTGTTCCGCAAAAAGACGATGTCAAAATCCCGCCCCGGAGGGTCGGACAGAAGGTGGTGAATTCTCCAGGAAATGTCTTTTTTGAGGAAATCTTTCACCTCGAAAAGTTTTTGACCCGGCTTTTGCCTGAAACATTCGGATCGGATTTCCGGGGTGAGTTCTTTGAGACTTCCGGCAGAATAAATTCCGGTCCGTGCCCGCTGAAGATATGCAGGATTCAAGTCGGTGGCCGTCATCTCGAGACCCGGAAGATGCGAATAGGTCTTGCTTAAGCGATCCCAGACGATCATGAAGCTGTACACTTCATCTCCGCATGCACATCCCGCCGACCAGACCGAAATTTTTTCGTAGGGCCTTTGGATAATGTCCGGCAGCAGGTTTTTTTCGAGGGTCTCCCAGAATCTTCGGTCCCGGAAAAAACGACTGATGGACACGGTCATCAGGAGTTCGCACCCATGTCTCGTTTCATCGTTTTGTTCCAGTTCCGCCAGAAAGGCCGCCATCGTGCGGCACCCTGATGCTTTCATATACCGGCCAATCCGCTTTTTAACCCCTTTTCTGACTTTGCGGTACCCTGACCAGGAAAATTCAAATCGATTAAGGAGTTGACGAAATTGCGCATCATTCATACAATCATTTTTATTTTTACCGAAGAATTGTGCAAGGGTTATTTTCGAATCTCCCTGTCAGAAAAATGTGGATCTGTTCAGGGAAAAATACGGGTGGAAAGAAAGGGAGAATCGTTTATGAACACAGAACGGTTTGAATATTTAAAAAAAGATTATGTCCAGGGATTTCCGGAAACGTGCGGGTTCGAGCCCCAGCGGGTGGCCGACGGAGTATTCGAATCCAGCTTCGAAATTCGGCCGATCCACAGCCAGCAGGACGGATTTGTACATGCCGGCGTGATTGCGACCATGGCGGATCATACCGCCGGATACGCCGCCTATACAACGGTTTCCGAAGAGTTTCGAATCCTGACCATCGAATTCAAAATTAATTTTTTCAAGCCCGCCGTAGGCGAACGCATCGTCTGCCGCTCAAAGGTCGTCAACAACGGCCGGAAGATCAAAGTTTCAGAGTCCGAAGTCTTTGCCATATCCGACGGTCAAGAAAAACTGGTGGCCAAGGCATTGGTCACGTTAATCGCCGTACCGGCTTCCAATTTAACCTGAACCGCAGGGCGCGCAATAAAAAAGGGCGACCTTTATGGATCGCCCCTGTGGGAAGGTGGGGAAGATAGGTTGCCTCGCCAACAAAACCCAACCGATTTTCGTGTTTTCCCGCAATGCCGTTATTAACACTGGGATATATCTTTGCATTTTATTTTTGTTTTGAAGATGCCCAGTAGAAAAGATGCACGCACACCCGAGAAGCCTTTTTTTGTTTTTATTTATAGAAATGCGAAAACCATGCCAGGCATAACGCCCTGCTAATAATTTTTTTTTATTTTTATTTTCAGCAGGTTATCCTGACCGCCGATTTTTCCCCAACCCGTAAATTGACAATATTCGGCAGTCCATGTGTCATTTTTCGACAAATTTGAGGCGTTTTTAACCGGTTAGCGGGTAAAAAATAAAAAATAGATTTTATATACGGCTGCAATCGTGATAGTGGGAAGGAATGATGCTCCCCGCTAAAAGGAGACGGGGGATCAAAGAAGCCGTTGACTTCCTTTATCGTCTGTTAATATTAATTACGCCCAAATTCCGTTTCCGGTTATGAACCAACAAACGAAAGCTCAAGCATTGATCGTGTTCGACATGGACGGGGTTATTGTCGATGTCTCAGGGTCCTATCGAGAGACCGTAAGACAAACCGCCAGATTGTTTTTCAACGGTTCGGGTTCTTGGGAACGTCTGCCCGATCCATTGTTTCCCTTGGCCGATCTTGCCAGAGTCAAACAGAGCGGCGGCCTCAACAATGACTGGGACCTGACATTTTTGGTCATCAATCTTTTGTTCACGTTGGTGGAGGGCGCTGTCGATCCGGGAGATTTAGACCCCTGGTACAGACACCGAAAAGCCATCGGCCGGTGTGACGTTGCAGCCCTGGCCAAATTCTTGAAGTCTGAAAAAATGCCCATCACCACGCTGATGAATAAAACCGGAAGCGCAGAGAATGAATTCGTTGCCGCCCTTTATACCGGAGATGTGGGAAGCGGAAATATTATCAAACAGATTTTTCAAGAGATCTATCTCGGCAAGGACCTGTTCGAGTCCACCTATGGCGTTCCGGCAAAAGTGTTTCATGAAAAAGGATACATAAACAGAGAAACACTGTTGATCGACAAACACATCCTTGAATCCCTTTCCGAAAACAATATCCTGGCCATTGCTACCGGGCGGCCCAGGGCCGAGGCAGACTATCCTCTGGATGTCTTTGACCTCCGGAAGTTCTTCTCGGATATCCGCACCCTCGACGACTGCCTCGAGGAAGAACGGAGAATATTCCAACGGGAGAAAAGAAAGGTGTCCCTCAACAAACCGAATCCCTACATGCTGGATGCCATCGAAACGGCCCATAAAAATAAGGTATCAAAATTCTATTTCATCGGAGATATGCCCGATGATATGGTGGCAGCATCAAAATCCAGGGCAGGATTTATCGGCATCGGAATTTTGAAATCATCGTCTGACAAAGATCGTCTGAAAAAAGATCTGATAGCGGCAGGTGCAGATCATGTTATCGAAGATTTTGAGGCATTGAGGAAGATCGTCGAGTAAATTATGAAATCAAAAGAATCTGTCAAAAACTATAGATGGGGCTACCTTTATGTGCTGACGGCCGCGTTCATGTGGGGGGTGTCCGGGTCGTCGGCCAAGTTTCTGTTTAACAGCGGCATCACGCCCTATCAGCTGGTACAACTTCGTCTGACAATCTCTACGGGACTCTTGTTTCTGTGGCTGTTGATACGCCATCGTTCCCTCCTGAAAATAGACCGGAAAGATATTCTCTATTTCGTGCTGTTCGGCACCGTGGGGATGGCCGGCGTCCAGTTTACCTATCTGTTTACCATCAGCAAAATAAAAGTGGCGGCCGCCATTTTGCTCCAGTATCTGGCCCCCAGCTTTATCGCCATACATTCGGTCGTGTTCATGCGGGATAAACTTTCACCCGTAACCGTTACGGCCCTTGTGGGTGCAACATTCGGCTGCTATCTGGTCGTCGGCGCCTACAATCTGGAAATTCTTTCCATGAATATCGTCGGCATCATCAGCGGCATTCTGTCAGCCATTACCTTTGCCTGGTATTCGGTTCACGGCGAATACGGCATGCGCCGCTACAACCCGTGGACGGTGCTCTTTTTTGCGTTGTTTTTCGGAGCGCTGGTGTGGAATGTGCTGCATCCGCCCCTCGAAGCCTTTATGCACGCCTACTCCCTGGTGCAGTGGGCATGGATTCTGTATATCGGCGTTTTGGGGACCCTGGTGCCTTTCGGCCTCTATCTGGAGGGTATCAACCTGATCCGCTCTACCCGTGCCAGTATCACCGCAACCCTTGAACCCATTACCGCCGGCATAATCTCTTTTATCTTCCTCAACGAAATCATGGAAGTCGCCCAGATCACCGGCGGCGCAATCATCATCGCATCCATCATATGTCTCCAGCTGAACCAGGAACAAGACGATAAGGCACCCGGCATTATCCGTGCCCAAAGCCGCACCGACGAATATAAACCCTAACCTTGCAAACGTTCAGAGTGACGGCCCGAGAAACCGTTTCAAAACCTTACGGTGATTGTTTTTTGAGGCTTTTGCCGAAAAGAGCTTTGCGAAACGGCGGATAAAAATTGGTGCGGCTCGAGGGGAATTTGGACTTGCACAAATGAAATGCCCCGCCGCATGCGGACGGGGTCTGTAAAAGGATAACGCAAACTTATCCCTCACCCTGCCCCTCTCCCCAAGGAGGGAGGCAGAAGGATTGCCCGCCGCAAGCGGTTGGGGTGTACGACAGATCAGTAAAAAATGCTACGCTTAATTTTTATTTGAGATTTTTTCCCGGCTTAAAGGTCACCGTATTTCGGCCCTTGATTTTAATCTTTTCACCGGTCTGCGGATTACGCCCCATTCGGGTTTTTCGATAAACCTTCCGGAATGTTCCAAATCCTACCAGGGTCACTTTGCTATTTTTTTTCTTCAGACCAGTTGTAATGCCGTCAATAAACGATTCCAATGCCGCTTTAGCCGCAACTTTAGAAATCCCCGCATCATTAGCCATCTTTTCAATTAAGTCTGCTTTAGTCATCGCACCCCCTTTTCTGATGTTAAAAATTAGCGCAACCCACCACATTGAATATGATTCAGTTACAATATATAATTTAGAAAATCAAGAAAAACCTGATATTTTTTAGTCTTATACAGGCGAACCGGCGCTATCTCTTGAATGACGCGACTTTTTGCGGATTGATATAATATTTTTAAAAGATTTTTTATGTTGGATTCAGGTGTTATTCACCCAAATAAGCTTTTTTAACCTTCTCATTTTTCAAAAGCGAGGCCGCGTTGTCGGTCAAAACGATTTGGCCGGTCTCCATAACGTATCCGGTGTTGGAGATGCTCAGCGCCATGTGTGCGTTCTGCTCCACCAAGAAGATGGTCACACCTTTTTTATTGATTTCCAGAATCGTCTCGAAGATCCGCTCCACCAGTTTGGGCGCCAGCCCCAGAGACGGCTCGTCCAGCAATAAAAGCTCCGGCCGGGACATCAGCGCCCGGCCGATGGCCAGCATCTGCTGCTCGCCCCCGCTCAAGGTCCCTCCCAGTTGATGGGTCCGATCTTTCAACACCGGGAAAAGACCGAACACCCATTCCATATCGTCTGCCACTGCCGCTTTGTCCCTGCGCAGATAGGCTCCCATCTCCAGATTTTCCAGCGTTGTCATGCGGGGAAAGATCTGCCGGCCTTCCGGTGTTTGAGAAATCCCCTGTGCAGCCACCTGTTCGGGGCGAAGATGGTGGATGGGACGGCCCTTGAATTTTATTTTACCCCGGCGCGCCCGCTGAACACCGAATATGGTCAGCAGGGTGGTCGTTTTGCCGGCGCCGTTGGCACCGATCAGACAAGCGATGTCGCCGGACGGAATGGAGCAGGATACACCTTTTAAGGCATGGATATTTCCGTAGTATGTGTGCACATCTTCGAGTTCGAGAATCAATGCCTTAACCGCCATCTTTTAAATCCTCGGGAGTAAATTGATCGGTTTCATGAAATTCCCGCTTGCGCCGTGATGCCGGAATCAACCCTTCGGGCCGCAGAACCATCATGGCCGCCATTGCCAGACCAAACGCAAGCATTCGGTAGTTTTGCAATTCTCTGAAAACTTCCGGAACGGCGATTAAAATAATGCCGGCCAGGATGATCCCGGGGATACTCCCTACACCCCCGAGAACAACGATGCACAGTACAATACAGGATTCCATGAAAATAAAAAAGTTGGGATTGGTGTAGCTGAGCTTGGCAGCAAAGAACGCCCCCACCACCGATGCGAATGCGGCGCCCATGGCGTAGGCCAACAGTTTCAGCCAGACGGTGGGCACACCGGACAGCTCGGCGGCCACCTCGTCTTCCCGGATTGCAACCCAGGCTCGACCGATGCGTGAATTATCAAGTCGTCGGACGCCGATGACCGTCAACACGGCAATGATAAACATTAAGTAGTAGAGCGCGTGCAGAGACTTGAGTGAATAGACAACCCAGCTCAGCCCGCCTTCTGTAAAACCCGGATAAATAATCGCCGGTTTAGCCATGCCGAGCAGACCGTTGGGGCCTTGGGTCAGTTTGTCCCAATTGTTTAAAACCAGCCGAATAATCTCGCCAAACCCCATGGTGACGATGGCCAGGTAGTCACCCCGCATCCTGAGGGTCGGATATCCGATGATGCAGCCGAAGATGGCCCCGATAAGCATGCCAATGGGAAGAGAGAGCCAGAAAGAAATCCCGAAGTGGAGATTGAGCAGAGAATAGCTGTAAGCACCCACGGCATAAAAGGCGATGTACCCCAAATCGAGCAAACCCGCGAGACCCACAACGATATTAAGCCCCAGTCCCAAAACGATATAAATCAGACAGGTGATGCCCACATCGATCATATAGTTGTTGGCCAGCAAAGGGTATGCCGTCACGGCAATCAGTAGCGCAAGAATGTAGTACTTGGTGGGAAACTTGGAAATTTTTCTCAAGACAGTGTTTCTAAACGGTGCAAGATGTGCTGAAGTTCTCTGGTACATGCCACTGCGTCGAACGGTCTTGTTCAACAACCAGAGAACCAGAATCCCGACGATTCCTCCCCATATTGTAAATGCCCGGGCAGTTTCGAAACTTCTGCCGGGAAAGCCGACCATGGGCAATATGAGAATGCCCAAAAAGAGAGAGTAGATGATAAATTTTTTAAAATCGCTTTTGGCCATTTTATACCCTGCTCTCGCTGACATGTTCACCCAGAATTCCACTCGGCCGAAAGTAGAGAACCAGAATCAAAACCACAAATGTCGTGACGTCCTTCCACTCACTGGGCAGAAAGGCCGACCAAAGAACTTCGACCCCGCCGATGATCATTCCGCCCAACACCGCACCGGGGATGGATCCGATACCCCCCAGAATAGCTGCGGCAAAGGCCTTGATCATATAAATAAAGCCCATGTCAAAACGGACGGAACCGTAATACATGCCGACCATCACACCGGCTGCTGCGCCCAAGGCCGGTCCGATCATAAACGTGACCCGGATGGTTCTGTCGATATCGATACCCAGCATCCGGGCCATGGTCTGGTTTTGAGCCGTGGCCCGCATGGCCTTGCCCAGCTTGGTCCAGTTCACGAACATGTTCAGAGCCACCATTAAAACCAACGACAATACAATGATAAAGACCTGCCCGTATGTTATTCTGGCATCTAGAATTGAAAATCCGTCCATACCCAAAATCGCCGGGTATGCCCTGTCAGACACGCCCTGGCTGAGCATCATGCCGTTGGACAAAAAGATCGACATGCCCAGGGCGCTCAAAATGGCGGCCAGGCGGGATGCCTTTCGCAGGGGCTTGTAGGCAACGTGTTCAATAGCCACGCCAAGCACCGCCACATAGGCCATGGCCATGCCGAAAACAAGAATGAGGGTCAGGACAAAATGGGTTTCTACGAAACCGATATTTTGCAGTGCCGCCAGAACGATGATCCCGATGAAGGCGCCGGCGGTAAACAGCTCACCATGGGCAAAGTTGATCAGTTCTATAATGCCGTAAACCATGGTATAGCCCAGAGCAATCAAAGAATAGATACTCCCCAGGAAAATGGCGTTGATCAACTGCTGAATGATAAATGATGCGTTATCCACAGGATGAAACCCTTATCTTTTTCATCGCACTGTATGTAATTTCTTATGGAAAACAAACGATTTTGGACCAAGGGCTAAAGACCCTTGGTCCAAACGTCGGGTTTAGAAGTATTTTTCGGTCAGCGGATCCCAATACGGTACAAACTTGCCGTCCTTTACGATCCAGATGATGTGAGCCAGTTTACGGTCACCCTTTTCGTCGAACTTGATTTCACCCGTGACACCATTCCAGGTATTATTGCGAAGCGTGTCGACGACCTTGGCCGTATCTGTGGAACCGGCCTTTTTTATGGCTTCCAAAAGAATCATGGCTGCGTCGTATGCATAATAGCCATAGGAACCGATGGTTTCGACGTTCCACATCTTCTTATACGTATTCTCGAAGTCCTTTCGTTCCTGGGTTTCCGGCGCTTTGGCAAAGGTCAAAAAAGTTCCTTCAGCGGCCTTGCCGCCCACCTCGATAAACTTGGGATGAAAGACCGCATCTTCTGTTAACAGTTTAGACTTTAATCCCAAAGCCTTTGCCTGACGCACCATGAGTGAACCTTCGGGTTGATAAACGCTCATGTAAATGACATCGGGATTTAATCTTTTTAAATTGGTCAGCACGGCGGTAAAGTCTTTGTCCGCTGGGGTAATGTGCTCCAGGGCGACGATTTCGATCTTGTTTTTTTCTTTGGCAAATTTGGTGATGTTCTCGGTGAGGCCGACGGTATAGGTCTGGCGGTCGTCGATCAACGCCAGGGTCTTGATTTTGAGACCATCTTCGAGAAACTTTACCGTGGACCAGGCCTGGACGTCGTCACGGGGCGGCATTCGGAAAATTTGTTTGAACCCACGGCCGGTGACATCGGTATGCGTCGAAGCCGGTGTGATCTGCACGATGTTGGCTTCATTCAGCGGAACAGAGGCCGGAATGGTGGCAGAGGAGCAGTAGGCACCCACCACCCCGCTCACACCGCTGTTGATCAGCTTGTTGGCAGCCATGGTTGCCTTGCCGCCGTCGCAGGCACTGTCACCC
>JAQBBE010000116.1:0-2837 GCA_032126435.1 Desulfobacterales bacterium
ACTCCGGAATGTCCCCGGCGGAACGCAACGCCGCCGGGATTTCCGATCGCCTGATTCGCCTCTCTGTGGGCCTGGAAGCCACCGAGGATCTGATCGAAGATTTCGATCAGGCGCTGCACGGTTTATGATGAACCAAGCGGAAGCACCTGAATTTTTAAGGATAACCTAACTCAGAATCGAAGAGTTTAGTTGTGTTGCCAATGGGGTTAAACGCCGCTGGGCATGGAGTGAATTCCCTGACAATTCTTCTTGTCCATCTCCTTATAATCACAAAGAAAACTTAAATATTACGGTCCGTTTCTTTTGTTTGCACAATCCTGCGTTGAAGCATTCTTGCAGCATTATCGTATTTTATCAAACATTCGGCTTAAAGGGGTATGAACATTTATAAGCGTTGACTTTTGTGCTAAAAATAATGCATCTTTTCCCAAAAAAAGCGAATCATTAACGCTTAGGTTTTCAATAAGAGATTTAAAATGCTCAAACAGAAATGTTTACAGGCCATTTGGCAATGCAGCGCCCTGATCGTTTTTGCTTCTCTTCTGGCGTTTTCCATCAATTATTTGCGAAACGATCGCTTACAGCTGTTCGGCAACGGGTCCCCGGAAGCCCGACTGATAGGCCCCTCCGGCAAACGGCTTGATACATCTTTGCCTGAAGCAAAAAAGTTGTTTTTACAGCAGTCTGTTGTTTTCATCGACGCCCGTCCTCAGGACGATTATGAAAAAGGCCACATCAAAAGGGCACTGTGTCTCCCCTGGAATGAGGTCGACCGGAACTTTATGCGGGTGACAGAGGATATTTCTCCGGATACACCGATCATTACATATTGTGACGGAGAAACCTGCGAATTGAGCCACAACCTTGCAATCTTTCTGCTCGATATGGGCTTTAGTAATGTCAGAATACTGATAAACGGCTGGGCCCTATGGAAAGAAAAAGATCTTCCCATAGAATCCGGCAGTTCGACTGCCGGACAAGGTTAATTAGGATTGAATATTTTCAATGGGCACCCCTGGTAGGGCCAACGGAAAAAATGGATAAAAAAAGAAATAATCTTTCCCGCTTTCTATACTATGGTGCACGATGGATTCTGGGAGGGGTATTTATATATGCCAGCTATGACAAGATCTTGCACCCGGCAGCATTTTCCAAAATCATCTATAACTATCAGATCTTGCCGGATGGTCTCATAAATTTAACGGCCCTTGTCCTGCCCATGCTTGAGCTTATAATGGGAATCTTCTTTTGGGTCGGGTTCTGGATGCCGGGTACGGTTATGTTGAGCAATATCCTGCTGGTATCATATATAGGAGCATTAATATTAAATCTGGCACGGGGCCTCGATATAAATTGCGGGTGTTTTTCCATGTCTTCGGGGAGTTCCATTAACATCGAGTCTATTTTATGGGATGCAGCTTTTCTCGCACTTTCAGTCTACCTGACCGTTGCTGTTTTCGGGTCGGAAAACGGCCGTGAACTAAAGCAAATCCATGGGTAGGTTCGTATAGGGAACATCCAAGGCTTCTTGCACAGGCTCATCCACCGAGACCTTGTCTGTACAGCGATATTCCATCCATAATTTTGTTCACCTGCAATACAGGCTTTCAAATACATTCCAGAAATCCGGAAACGATTTTTCAACGCACCTTTCATCCCGGATAACAATACCGGGAATTTTTAGGCCGGCAAGTGCAAAACTCATGGCCATGCGATGATCCCCGTACGTATCGATTTCAGCGCCATGGGGGCGGCCGCCTTTGATTTCCATGCCGGTTTCGCCACAGCTCGCGTCAATGCCGATTTTGGAAAGCTCTTTAACAACAGAACCCAAACGATCGCTCTCTTTGGCTTTCAGGTGCCCCACATTTTTGATAACCGTAGTCCCCTTTGCAAAGGCCGCGACAACGGCCAGCGTGGGAACCATATCCGGCATATCGGACATATCCGCCGTAATCGCCGAAAGGGGTCTGCCGGAGACGGTAATGCCGTCCGCCCCATGCTCGATGTTACACCCCATTTTTTCAAGGAGTTCGGTAAAACGGACATCACCTTGCCGCGATTTTATTGTGGTTCCCTTTACTTTGATATCCGAGCCGGAGATTGCGGCAGCCGCCCAGAAATATCCGGCCTGCGAGCAGTCCGGTTCCACTTCATAGGATCCTGCCCTGTAGATCTGTCCCCCGGCGACACTGAAATATTCATAACCATCGCGCTGGACCTCAACGCCGAGTTCTTCCATGACATCCACAGTCATATCCACATAGGGTCTGGATACGGGCCCTTCGATGACATTTATTTCAACCCCTTGTGTTGTGTAAGGCGCTATCAGAAGCAGGGCAGAAAGGAACTGACTGCTGACGCCGCACTTCAGCGCAACACCGCCGCCCAAGATTCTACCCCCTTTGACTTCAACAGGAGGACATCCATTGGCGTTTACCGACCGTGCGTCCACCCCCATCTGGACAAGACCGTCCAACAGATCCCCGATGGGCCGCTCTCCCATCCGCTGGGTCCCCGTAAGGGTGTAAACCCCGTGTCCCAGAGCTGCCACGGCGGTTAAAAGGCGTACTGAAGTTCCGGAATTTCCAAGATAGACAGAATCGACACAAGGCTTCAACATTCCTTTTGAACCGTGCACCACAAAACGGTCATCCTTTATATGGATGTGTATACCCATCTGCCTTAAAGCACCCAGGGTGAGGAGTGTATCTTCGCTTTTAAGTCCGTTGTATATGGTGCAAATTCCGTCAGACAGGGCTGCAGAAATGAGTATCCGGTGCGTATAGCTCTTTGAACCCGGAACAATGACTTCACTGTTATGAATTTTCTGCGAT
>JAQBBE010000117.1:0-3156 GCA_032126435.1 Desulfobacterales bacterium
TGTAGAAATAATAATAGCATCTGCTCGCATATTTTCCGACCAGTTGCAAATATCCCGTGCAATTCCAACCTCTCTCGTTTGAAAAACCGTTTCAACAGCCTGTTCCTTAAAACCTTTATCAAGCAGCCTTTTTTTCCCCTCGGATAGAATTCGTTGAGCCATGGCGCTGTTCTTTTTTTCAAGCTCGGTGAACTTACGGGCCATCTCATCGCTTGTTGTGCTTCCCTCGATCAATATCTGTGGCAAGCTCGGCAACAGGTAGAATAATACGACTTTTAAATGATATTTCGATCCAAAAACGAGGCTTAAATAATCCAAAGCTCTTAACGCATTCTCAGAGCCGTCAACCGGCACGACAATCATTTTGGAAGTTATTTTATTCATTGTTTTTATTTCGTTATGGTTCATGACCAATTCGGTTATGGTTTATTCTTGGCAGGCTTTTTGTGTTTCCAGCCGGACAGCCATCCGGAAACAAGACCGAGGAAGAAGGTGACCAGCAAAACAATGGCCCGGGACGCCTCGGTGCCCCAAAATAAAAATCGAACTTCCACCACTTGGGCGTTTTGAAGAATAAAAACGGCAAACAAAATAGCAATGATAATTAGGGCAATGCGTTTGGGGGTCATTCCCAGCTCCTTTCAACCGAAGGTTCCTGTAGTTCCGTTAAGGGTCGACAGATCATTTTCAAAACATCATCGAATACCGGGCTATAGATCATCCATCCATCCTTTTTTTGATTGTTTGCGTCGATACGGTTCGTAAGTTTTCTGGAGGAAGTCTTTATAGTTTTCATAAAGTAATTTTTCGACATACACCAGCCGTGCATTATGAGAGCTAACTTTTTGCAGCTCAATATAAACATTTTCCTTTTGCCACAATACCCGGGGATAGTCGGATGAAAAATAATCACCCTCGAGGTTTTTACTCACAAAATCATATTTTTTATCCAGTTCATCCCAAATAATATAAAAAAGTTTTGGATCCAAATCAACAATCAAGGCGTCCAATGCCGAGTTGCCGTCAAAAAATATCATTATGTTTTTAACACCTTCGATATCTTTGGGATTTACGAACAAAAAGGTGTTTTTACCGCGGCCAGGATCCTTTTTGTCGATCAGTTTCAGCTGTTTTTTTACGTATTCCTGATATTTCCATTTTCACTGTTGAAGCGTTTCAAGGGTTTGTGAGTAAGTTGTTTTTCCGATGGTCAGACCGAAAGGTTTTGGCGGTTCCCCGGCATAAGCCGTTACCTCCAAAATTATACTCAGGATCATTGCATGCGCCAGCAAAATAGAATTCTTTCTCATTTTCGATTCTCCTCGCCTATTCGGGTTAGCCTTCATTTTGATGTAATAGGAGGCTTTCAATGCCTTTGGCATAAAACTTTTCGATGTATTCTTTGACCATTCGCCGGGCCGAGAATTTTGCGGCATTACTCTTAATGGAATTTTTCATGACCTTTACCCAGTCCGGAGGAACGCCGTCATCCGATACGTTATAATACATTGGAACCACTTCTTCTTCAAGGATACGATAGAGTTCGGCGGCATCCGCAGCATCCCGGTTGCCGTCGACTTCTTTGTGACTGAATGCCCAGCCGTTTTTTTCGTTAAAGCCCTCTATCCACCAGCCGTCCATGATGCTGAGCTGGGGCACTCCGTTCAAGGCTGCTTTCATGCCGCTGGTTCCGCTGGCTTCCATGGGCGGCAACGGATTGTTCAGCCACACATCCACGCCGTGAACCATGTATTGCGCCAGTTGTTCTCCGTAGTCTTCCACAAAGGCGATGCGCCCTCCGGTTTCCGGGTCACGCGCGGCATTAAACACCCTTTGAATGATCTGCTTGCCGGGATCGTCGGCGGGATGCGCTTTGCCGGCAAAGATAATCTGGATGGGCCGCCAGCGGTCGTTGAGAAGTCTTTTCAGGCGCTCCATATCATAAAAAAGCAGGTCAGCCCGTTTGTAGGTGGCAAAACGCCGGGCAAAGCCCAGGGTTAATACCGACGGATCGAGCAGTGTTCCACCGGCAATCACGATGGACGGACTGACGCGATCCCCGGTCCAGCGAAGGCGTGATCGCTCCCGGACGGCATCGATGAGTTTGATTTTTAGCCAGTAATGGGTTCTCCACAGCGCTTCATCCGGGATTTTGTCGATCAGTTTCCAGACAAGGGGATTGTCATGATCGGCCAGCCATTCAGGGCCCAAATGGGTATCGAAAAGACGTTTCATCCGGGGCTCAATCCAGGTGGGGACATGGACTCCGTTGGTGATATGATCCACGGGAACCTCTGACTCGGATGCGTCCGGCCAGAGACTTTGCCACATCTGTCTGGACACTTCTCCATGCTGTTTGCTGACGCCGTTGCGATGCGCCGACATCCTGAGGGCAAAGGCCGTCAGGTTAAAGCCTGCATGGGGTTGTTCAGGGTGGATCCCCAGTTGAAGAAAGGTGTCACGATCTAAGCTCAGGGTCGGCCAATAGGCATGAAAATATTTTTCCATCAGGTGAAACGGGATGACATCATGACCGGCCGGAACCGGCGTATGCGTGGTGAAAACAGTGGTGTTTCTTACCTGTTCCATGGCCTGTGGATACGGCATACCTCCGGTTATACGGTCACGGATGCGTTCCAGAATCGCAAAGGCGGCATGCCCTTCGTTAAGATGCATCAAGTGATGTTTGATTCCCAGAATTCCCAAAACTTCAGTGCCGCCGATTCCGAGAACGATTTCCTGGCGCAGTCGCTGCTCCATGTCCCCGATGTAAAGACGGGCCGATATGCCGCGGTTCCAGGGATCGTTGTCCTCGATATCCGTATCCAGCAAATACAGGGATATTCGTCCGACGTTTACTTTCCAAACGCCCACATGGATTGGCGGATCGATGAAGGGAACCCGAACCACAAGCTGCCGACCTTCATTGTCAAGGACCCTCGAAATCGGTGCGGCTTCTCTGTTGATGGTTTCATGAATATTTTCCTGCCAGCCGTCTTCGCGAATGTGTTGATGAAGATACCCTTGGGGATACATGAAACCAACGGCTACCAGGGGGACACCCAGATCGCTGCATTCCTTGATGTGATCTCCGGCCAGAAATCCCAGACCGCCGGCGTAAAACGGCAAGGAACGATGAAGCCCGTATTCAGCGCT
>JAQBBE010000118.1:0-2663 GCA_032126435.1 Desulfobacterales bacterium
CCGGGAGGCCGGCGTGCCGGTGCCCCGGGGACGGGTGGTGCAGACCATAGAGGACGCCCGAGGGTTGATCCGCGAGACGGGCTATCCGGTCGTGGCCAAACCCGATGCAGGGGTGGGTGCCCTGGATACCTACCGCCTGGAAAGTGATGAAGATCTGGTGAAGTTTTTTGCCGGCAAGCCGGCGGTGGAATACATGATGGAAGAATTCATTTCCGGCACCATTTATTCTTTTGACGGACTGGCCGACCGCAACGGCAACCTGGTGTTCTACACCGCGCATACGTTCAGCCAAGGAATCATGGAAACGGTCAACGAGGCCCGCCACATCTATTACTACTCTTTGCGGGAGATTCCCCCGGCCTTGGAAGCGCTCGGGCGTCGGTGCATACAGGCGTTCGAGGTGAGTGAGCGGTTTTTTCATATCGAATTTTTTCAAACCGCTCCCGACACCTATACAGGGCTGGAAGTGAACATGCGCCCGCCGGGCGGCTTTACCACCGACATGTTCAATTATGCCTGTGACATCGATATTTATCGGGTATGGGCCGAACTGCTGGTGCACCGGCGAACGGAACTTCCCTATACACGCAAGCATCACTGCTGCTACGCGAGCCGCAAAAACAACCGGCGTTATCGTCACGGACATGCGGACATCATGACCCGTTACGGTGACTTTATGGTCCAGGTGGCCAGCGTTCCCGGCGTGTTCAGCAGTGCCTTGGGCGATATCGGCTATATTTTCAGATCCGCAGAATCAGACGATATTTTTGAGATCATAAATTTCATTCATGCAACTGAAACCTAACATATGCACATTGAAGAACACCACTGGTTCAGCCCGAATCTGAATCGGGATATGGCGCTGAAAATTTACGGACACTGGGGGAAACCGTTTGTCGTTTTTCCCTGCTCCCGCGGCCGCTATTTTGATTATGAAGGCATGGGGATGATCAACGCCGTTGACGGGTTCATCAATGAAGGCAAGATCAAGATGTTTTGCATCGACAGCATCGACGCGGAGTCCTGGTACAATTTCGCCGTTCCGCCGGCGGATCGAAATGCGCGGCACGAAGCCTTTGACCGTTATGTGGTCCAAGAGGTGATCCCGTTTATCCGCGATCACTGCCGCTTGCCGAATGAGCGGGTGATGACCAGCGGTTGCAGCATGGGCGCCTATCATGCCGTGAATTTTTTCCTAAAGCATCCGGATGTTTTCGACGGCACCATCGCTTTGAGCGGCCTCTATCGCCTGGATCGGACCGAGTTCGGACTCTCGGCCGCCGACATCCCTGCCGTCTACTTCAATTCTCCTGTTCACTATCTTTCGGGAATCGACGATCCCCGGTATCCTCCGGATCGCTACCGGCACCGTAAAATCATTGTCTGTGTGGGTCAAGGCGCCTGGGAAGCGGAAGCCGCTGCCGATACACGCTCCCTGGATGCCCTTTTTAGAGAAAAATCGATTCCGGCCTGGGTCGATTTCTGGGGCTACGACGTGAATCACGACTGGCCCTGGTGGTACAAACAGATGAATTATTTTTTACAGCGCCTTTAGGGATAAAACCGGGCTGTGAAGCGGCACCCCGATATCCAAATTCCACATTCTTAATTTGAAATTACTGCGAGGGAAGACATGAAAAGCTTATCAGAAAAAGCTGCTCGGAATCTGGCAGCAATAAGAAAGAAAAAGCCGTTGATTCATAATATCACCAATTACGTGGTAATGAACTACACGGCAAATGCCCTATTGGCGATGGGCGCATCACCGGTGATGGCCCATGCTTCAAATGAGGTGGAAGAAATGGTATCCTTTGCCGGGGCTCTGGTTCTCAATATCGGCACGCTTAGCAATGACTGGATCGCATCGATGATAAAAGCCGGGAAAAAGGCATCGGAATCAAAAACACCGATCATACTCGATCCTGTCGGATCCGGCGCAACAGCATTCAGGACCGCCGCCGCAAAAAGAATCATCCGGGAAACCCGCGTCAGCGTCATTCGGGGGAATGCATCAGAGATTTTATCCCTCCGACAGGACGATTCAAAAACCAAGGGCGTTGATTCGATTCATTCGGTCGAGGCTGCTGCGGGATCCGCAAAAATTCTCGCCGGCGAACTCGAATCCGTCCTTGCAGTTACGGGTCCCACAGACTTAATTACAGACGGTCAACAGGTGATACGGGTCTCAAACGGTCATCCCCTCATGGGATATGTCACCGGAACCGGTTGCACGGCTACGGTGACGATTGGCGCGTTCCTGTCGGTCGACGAGGACCCTGTCAGTGCAACGGCCACGGCACTGGCCTTTTTCGGGCTGGCCGGAGAAGTTGCAGCAAAAAATGCGTCTGCGCCGGGAAGTTTCATGATTGGGATGCTGGACGCACTTTACACGATTACACCGGAAGAACTCTTACGGGAATGTAAATTTGAAGAACGCTAAGATCCAGCTTTCCCCCTACAAGCAGGAGCAGGAGTATTTGGGGTAAGAGAGCAACAATGATTCTAAAGACATTCACTTGATACGCTTATATGAGAAAAGAAAGAGGGGTCCATTATCCCTTGTGCGGCCTTGATCCGGACAAAAATTGCTCATTTCTGAATTGGACACCCATCGTGTTCATTTTGGATTCGTGGATGGGCACTAATTAACTGATTTTAACAAA
>JAQBBE010000119.1:0-18222 GCA_032126435.1 Desulfobacterales bacterium
AGGAGCCTGAAACGTTTGGCCAGCGAAATCATATCTTTGTCAAAATTTGCAAGAAAGCGGTATTTAAGGGCGGGGTTATCCACCAGGTGCCACTGACGCCGCGCATATTTGAAAGACCAGTTGTTTCCTTCACGGGGGAAATCGATCCATTCCGGATGCCCGAATTCATTGCCCATAAAGTTGAGATAGCCGCTGCCGGCAGTCGTAAGGGTAATAAAGCGAATGAGTTTATGAAGGGCCATGCCTCGATCCACCTTGATGTTCTTGCAGCTTTCTTCCATGGAATCGAACATGTCCGAGCCGATGAGCCGGAAAATAAGCGTCTGATCGCCCACAAGGGCCTGGTCGTGGGATTCGGCATAACTGATGGTCTTTTCATCCCGTCTTCGATTGGTCAGCTCATGCCACAAATTCCCCATGTGCCAGTCTTCGTCCGGCACATCCTTGACAAGACGGATCCAGTTGTCGGAAACGCCCATGGCAAAACGATAATCGAATCCGATGCCGCCGGACGAATAGGGAGCGGCCAGACCCGGCATACCGCTGATATCCTCGGCAATGGTAATTGCGTCAGGGCGCACCTGGTGGATGAGTTTATTTGCAAGGGTCAGATAGTTAAGGGCATCCTCATCTACGCTTCCGTCAAAATAGTCGTCGTATGCGGTGAAGGCTTTTGACAGCCCGTGATGAAGATAGAGCATGCTCGTAATGCCGTCAAAACGGAAGCCGTCGAGGCGGTATTCATCGAGCCAGAACCGGCAGTTGGAAAGAAGAAAATGAAGCACCTGGAGCTTTCCGTAGTCAAAGCACCTGGAATCCCAGGCTTCATGAACTCCCCGGGGTCCTTCATGAAAATACTGATGTCGCGTTCCGTCGAATCTGCTCAGCCCCTCCACCTCGTTGGAGACACTGTGTGAATGAACCAGGTCCATAACCACCCCAAGACCCAAAGCATGTGCGGCGTCGATAAGCTCTTTGAGTGCCTCGGGGGTTCCGAACCGGGATGACGCCGCAAAAAAGTTGGAAACCTGGTAACCGAAAGATCCGTAGTAGGGATGCTCCTGGATGGCCATGAGTTGAAGTGTGTTGTATCCGGCTGCGGCAATCCGCGGCAGAATGTGTCGGGTAAATTCGCCAAAAGAACCTGTCTTCTCCGCTTCCTGGGCCATCCCCACATGGGCCTCGTAAGCAAAAATCGTATCTGAAGACATTTGGAAATCCCTGCATTTCCAGACATAAGGGTCCGGAGGATGCCAGACCTGGGCATTGAAAATCAGCGTGTCAGGATCCTGCACCACACGCCGTGCATATGCGGGTATCCGGTCTCCTCGGCCGCCCGGCCAGTGAATCCGAAGCCGATATAAATCCCCATGCCCCAATACCCCGGAAGGCAAACGGATTTCCCAAACCCCTTCCCGATCGATCCGCTCAAGGGCAAACCCTTTTCGCTCCTGCCAGTCCGTCATATCTCCGATCAGATAGATTGCGCCGGCATGGGGCGCCCATTCCCGAAAGACCCATTCATGGCCGCGGAAATGAAGCCCGAAGTATTCGTGACCGGCAGCAAATCCGGCCAGATCCTCTGTATCGCGAATCAGCCGTTCTTCCACCTTCCGGATGTTTTCCAGGCGACGTACCAGGACGTGCGCATACGGCTGAAGGTGGGGATCATTCTCCAGCATGCGCTCGAGCAAATGGGATGGCGGTTGTCTGCCGTCTGTGGTCATAAGTCGCTACGCTTCCACCGTTTTGTTACGCTCATTTAGGGTTCCATTTCAGCTCAGCTCCAATGCGCACCTAAATCAGCGGGCGCTGCAGCATCTTTTCGTAAAGTTCGATGTACTGTTGGGCCGTAACGTCATGATTGAAGGTCGCGGCGCTTTCGGTCATGATGCGGCCGATGTGTCGCGCTTTGGTTTTTGGGGGGAGTTTATAAAATTTCACGGCTTCTTGAATCGCCCAGAACAGTCCGCTGCTATCATAGGTTTCGAAGATAAAACCGTTGCCTGAATTGAGTTTCAAGTCCATAGGGACCACCGTATCGTGAAGCCCGCCGGTATCATGGACCACCGGCAACGCGCCGTAAATAGCGCCGATCATCTGCGGCAGACCACAGGGCTCAAAAAGGGAAGGCATCAGTACAAAGTCGGAAGCGCCGTAGGACAGATGCTCCAGGTCCTCGTCAAAATCGCAAATGGCCACTTGCTGATACAGCTGATGATAATGGACGATATCTCTGAAGTGTTGCTGAAAATCACCGTTGGCCACAAAAACGATCTGGAGATGCTCTTCCCGGTACGTCGACAATAGCCGATAGAGAATTTCCGACAGCAATTGGCACCCTTTTTGTCTGTTGTCCAACCGTGAGGGCCAAAAAAAGATCGGGGCCTTTTCGTCCTGCATGAGTCCGAGTTTTTCCTGGAGATGCCGTTTGTTTTCCATTTTGCCTTCCGGATGATCTTTGGCGCCGTACCGACAAAAAAGCGCAGGATCTTCGGCAGGGTTGAAGCCGGGATCCGGCGCGTTGAGGATACCGGCGGCACATCCGGCATGCCATTTGTTTGCCAGCTCATCCCTCAACGGCGGCGCCACAAAATCGTGTCGACCCTCGATAATCTCCAGTAGAAAGGTCGGGCTCACCGTATTGACAAAATGCGCTGCAAAGACGCCGCTGACCAAAAAATCCACTGGATTTAATTCCCGGACTTTCTCGTATTCGAAGGCCGCCTTCTCATAATACAGATGCTGCCAGAAGTATGCCGCGTCGATTCCACGATCCTCGATGAAGGACAGAAAGGTTTTTACGGTATGAATGTTGTGGATGGTGAAGAGACAGGGGATGCCCCCTTCCCTGGACAGAGCCGGAATCAGGCCGGTCATCCAGTCGTTGCAGTGGATCAGATCCGGCTGCACGCGGGGAATGATATTGTTGATGACTTCCCTTTGAAAAGCCAGAGAAAGCTTGGTGTTTTCACCGCCGTAATTGGAATAGACCCGGTTAAGATAAAAAAAGGCGCGATCTTCGGCCAAATGAACCCGATCATCGGGCATAATGCGGTGGATAGCCTGCAACTCTTTTTGAAGGAAGGGGGCCAGGCGGTCTCTGAATATGGAACGATAATCCGGAAGCGCCCCATGAACATCGGCGCCCTGATCGAACAGGGCCTTGATCAGGGCGGCGGAAACATCGGCCAAACCGCCGGCCTTGGCCGTAAAGTAGTTGGCCATACTCTTCATGCGGTCGGGCAGATAGGTAACTTCAGGGGTAACGATCAGTATTCGGGGATTGCTCTTTGGATGTGTCATTATCAATCCTCAATCTTTTAGGCCCAGGTAATCAGACCCGGTGCAAATCTGATCCGGTCATCCCCCCTGGGGACCACCCTGACTGTAAATCCGTACCGGCCGGAAGCGGCGCAGCGTCTGGTGCAGGTGTAAAGGTACTCACCCGTTCCACGGTCTTCCTTGACCGTCATTTCCTCAGAATTGCTGTTAGAGATGGTATCCACCGTCTTCAGAAGCCCGTAATAGAGTTCGACATTTACTTCATCCGGACGGAGTTCTCCCAGGGTCACGACGGCCGTAACAACCAGGCTCTCTCCCACCCGAAACGGGTCTTCCGTTTCCCGCACCGGATGCGCGATCTTAATTCTGTCCCACAGGGCATGGAGTCGTTTGTATTGTGCTGAAAGAGATACGGCTTCTTTGGCGTTATCCGAAGTCAGATATGGCAAGCTTTTTGCTGCAGGAGCATAAAAAAGCTGTTCATATTTGGATACCACGACATGGGCGCAAAAATACTGCATCGCCATCTTTATCGATTCCTTCATCATTTTAACCCATTGGTCCGGGATATCTCCGTTCTTTCTTTCATAAAAACAGGGAATCACCTCGTTTTCCAGAACATTATAAAGGGCCTGAGCATCCACGGAATCCTGATACGCCGGATCAGCGTACTCCTCCCGGTTTCCGATCCGCCACCCTCTTCCTTCAGCATACCCTTCACACCACCATCCATCGAGGATACTCACATTGAGGACGCCGTTCGCGGCGGCTTTTATGCCGGAAGTGCCGCACGCTTCAAACGGTCGTCTGGGCGTGTTGAGCCACACATCCACTCCCTGAACCAGGCATCTGGCGATTTGGATATCGTAGTCTTCGAGGAAGATGATTCTATTGCGCACGCCCGGTCTGCGGGCAAACTGAATAATGCTTTGGATGAGCTCCTTGCCCTCATTGTCCTTGGGATGGGCTTTGCCTGCAAAAACAAACTGAACCGGCCGGGTCTCGGACCCAATCATGGCCTCCAGGCGATCCGGGTCTTTAAATAAAAGACCGGCGCGCTTATAAGTGGCAAAACGACGGGCGAACCCGATGGTCAATACGTCCTGGTCGAGCACCGATTCGGCATCCCTCATCATTTCTTTTGGGGCATTGCGACGGCTGTATTGCTTTATCATCAGCGACCTGCAAGTGCGGACAAGACGGCTGTGACTCATCTCACGGGCCCGCCACAGTTCCTCGTCATAAATCTCATCGATACGCCGGCCGATCTCCGTATCCCACCTGCGCAAATACCACTCAGGCCCGAGATATCTTTCAAACAGCAACGCGTTTTCAACGGAAATCCAGGAAGGAATATGGACACCGTTGGTGATATGGATGATGGGGACCTCATCTTCCGGCGTTCCCGGCCAAACATGGGACCACATGCGCCGGGCCACCTTTCCGTGCAACTCACTGACTCCGTTGCAGTACTGAGACATGCGCAGCCCCAGAACAAACATGGAAAGCGGGCCGCCTGAACCGGATTCCACGGGCTGTCCCCACGATAAAATCTCGTCAACCGTCACGCCCAGCCGGTCCGTCAAAGAATCGAGGTAAGGTTTTACAAGATCCACAGGAAAGTCATCGTGTCCGGCGGCCACCGGTGTATGGGTGGTAAACACCGTGGTGCGGTTAACGATTTCTTCGGCGGTCTCCAGATCGACGTTGTATAAAGACCTTGTCTGTACCAGCCGCTCCAGAGCAGCGAAGGCACAGTGTCCCTCGTTCATATGGCACACCACAGGATAAATCTCCATGGCTTCAAGGCAACGCATCCCGCCGATGCCGAGAACCACCTCCTGGGCCAGCCGTGTCTTCGGATCCCCGGCGTACAATCGCCCTGTGATTTCCCGAATTTGCGGTGGATTCTCCGGCAAATTGGTATCGAGCAGGTAAAGGGGGATACGACCCACCATGAGTTTCCATACAGCGGCCCGAATTTCACCGTCCGGACCGGCCACCGAGATGCTGACCTCATTTCCTGAACGATCCTTTGCCCGCTTCACCGGCAGATGATAAAGATCGGTTCCCGGGTATTCCGCCTGCTGCCATCCATCCTGATCCAGATACTGATGAAAATAGCCCTGTCCATAAAGGATGCCGACCCCAACCAATGGAAGTGCAAGATCGGAAGCCGCTTTCAGATGGTCGCCGGCAAGGACGCCGAGTCCGCCGGCAAACATGGGTACACTTTCATGAATTCCATACTCCATGGAAAAATAGGCGATGGTCCCCTGTTCACCGTATGGTGATCCGCTGCGGTCCACCGGCGTCAACACCTGGCGCACAAAACTCTCTTTCACACGCTGCTGGTGTGCCAGAAAGCTTTCGTCCTTTGAAAGTTTCTCCAGTTGTTCCTGGGGAATCAGCGTTGAAAAAACGATCGGATTTCGCCCTGACTGCTCCCAGAGCCTGGGGTTTATACGGCGAAACAGCTCGATGGCGTCCATATGCCAACACCACCAGAGGTTGCGTGCCAAAACCGTGAGAAAAGAAAGCGGTTCGGGAATAACAGGGAATACCTGAAAGGTCTGTATGTGACTCATAGTTAGCCTCAATTATCGGTCATGGGATATTCGGAATTTAAGTGCAATGTATCTTTTCAGCCACTTTACCACTTAATCACTCAACAAATCAACTCCTCATCTATTTTGGGACATCAAGCAGCTTCCACACCCGGACAATCTCACTGGCGCCCCAGGCCTGTGCATCACAGCCACGTTGTTTATGTGGAAAATCACCGTCCAGAATCTCCGGCACATGCCCGATACAGCCCCGGGTCAGGAGCCCGGCACTGCTGGCCAGCCAGGCAAGGGCGGTCTTTCTGCTTTTTTTGCCGTAAGTCTTTGCCCAGGCTTCACAATAACTGGGAAACAGCCATGTCCAAGCGGTGCCGTTATGATAGGCCGGCTTCCGATTCGTATCCTCGTCACCGGCATACTTCCCCTGGTAGGGATAATGGGGATCGTTGAGGGTCTTTCCATGATAATCGATGAAAAGGGGGCGTCGAACATGCCGGTCCGCAAGACTCCGGATGGCTCCGGGAACTAAAAGTTCCTCACATGCCGACAGGACCTTGCAACAAACCCGGCGGTCGGAGACAGCGCCAAGGGTTACCGCAAAGAGCTGATTCGGTCTCAGGGCATCATCGGGCTCTGCCTGCCTGGCCGACGCTCCGGGACCGGCATGGAGACAGTCGGCCAGATAACTCTCTTCTTTTAAAACAAAATGTTCCAGAATCGACGACTGAACCCGCAAAGCCTCGCGTTCCCAATCGCCGTTATCCCCCGAAGGATCGATGCGGGCCAAAAAGGAAAGTGCGGCAAACCACAGGGCTTGGATCTCGATGGGATACCCTTCACGGGGCGTTCCGGCCGGAGAATCGGTATCCATCCATGTAAAATGGGCCGGACTGAAAATAAGACCCGATTCAGGGTCCATCCGGATACCGTTGGGAGTACCGATTCGGTAGGCATGGGCAATGGAAAAAAGAATCTGGCGTATGGTTCGGCCGCCGCATGCCGTATCGAGAAATTCTTCACGCTCTTCAGCCCTTACAAGCTCGTCACATGCAACAAAATACCACAAAGGTGCATCGGAAGTATCCCTGTTCCGGGCATCTTTGCCGTGAATCATATTGGGAATCGTTCCGTCCTTTTCATATTGCCCGAACAGTTTTAGGGTTGCCCGGGCCTCATCGGTTTTCCCCGCAGCAATCAAGCCTCGAACGAAGATCAGCGCGTCCCGTCCCCAGTCGAGGAACCATGGATATCCGGCAATTATCGTGCGCAATGCCCCTCGCTTCACCCGATAATGATCCATGGATTTCTGCAGCGCCGCATCCAATTTCCAGAATCTGTCTTGTTCAAAAACAATCGTCTCGACCGTCCCCATCGATGGTTTTAGGGTTGGCGTCTTTCGAACTTGTGCACCGTCAATGCTTGCATACAGGGTTACGGATCGACCTCCTTTCAGGTATGCATAAAAATAGCCGGGGCTGAACAGGTCCGAATCCGGGTCGAGGCCGCGCTCGGCCTCCATGGGCCTGTGAACCATATATTGCCATTCAGGCTCCCACACAAAGACGCCGTCCGAAATCTTTTGGCTCAGCCGGTGGTCCGGATCCGGAGAAAAAACAAAGCCGTCCGGATGTGAGTCGACAGCCTCCTGCCAGGCGTTTTCAGCGCCCTGATATGCTTTGGTGGTATCATGGAAATTACGGCTTTCGATATCGGGCCTCAAAATAAGCCGGACCGGTTCGTGGTCTGCCAGCCCTCTGTTCCGGCCTTGGGTCGGCTCACGAAAGAAAATCATTCGCACGGCATTCTCTTTTTCGATCATCTCAACCCGAACGTTCAAAAAAACATACTGGCCCTGGCCGGTGAGCACCTGATACCGCCATACGCCACTTGAATTCGATTCGGAACAGAAAGAGATAAAACCATCATCGCAAATTTCCTGGGAGTAGTCCTGAAACACCAGCCACGCCCGGCAGCGGGAAAACATGATCCATCGGTCTTCAGGAAATTTCGGATCCATATTTCCTGCCAGAAGCGCATCGTACCGGCTGGCGAGTTCACCCCAGGAAACATGCGCCCGAAGCATGGCACCCCGGCCGTTGGTCCCCAGCATCAGCAGAGATCGGTCAGCCAGATCCGACCGACCATAGATCTGTTTTACGGTGGCATCTTCGGGCCTGGAAAGAAAAAGAAGCGGTCCGTCCACATGTCGGGGCTCTCTCGGCGTGTAAACCGACAGTTTCAGGGTATAAGACTGATGAATCCCGGGGGGCGGCAACGGGGAAAAGAGCGCAAAAAACGATCCATCAAGACCCGGCAAGCTTTCTTCCTGGGACAGGCAGCTGTTTTGACTCATGATTCGAGCACGGAAAGGAATATCCGCACGAACCATTAGAAAGTGGTCCGGCAACACCATGACTTCCCTTTTGATGTCGTGTGGCCATTGCCAGGTTATCACTCTCGTTTCATCGCTGACCGGGTTAAGCCTGCGGCAGTATTCCACCGGGTTTTCTGCCAGTTCCCGAGCCGCCGGATCCGGCTCAAATATATCCAGATCCTGGATACCGTTATAAAATCGAAAGACATCCAGGGCCTTGGCACGCAACCGCTGTCTGCTTATTCTTTCCGGGAATACTGCAGTTTGAGACTCTGCGTTGAGAATTAGATCCATATCTTTCTCGTCGGCGGTGAGGCAGAGAACCCGGCCGGGATCGAGGCGGCAGGCATGTTGTTTTTCAGAGGTTTCGATGACCACCGCTTCCCCTGTGACAAGGTCCATCAGGGAGGTTCCTTCCATACCGGTCTCCAGAGGATCCCAGGCCCCCAAGGCCTCCTGGCGATCATCAAGATTCGCCACAATCAGGAGCTTTTTCCCCGAAACACGGTGGTGCCGAAGCAGTGCTAAGTGATTGCCCTCCCCTTTCTGGACCATTTTAAGCTCGGTTTGGTCGTGGAAGGCGGGATGTATCCTGAGGAGGGTGTTGAGACGTCGGATGTGCTTCACCTGGTTGGTATCCGCCCCCCAGTTCAGCGAAGGCGACCCGTGGACATCGATCTTTTCAGCGGCATACCATTCAACGCCGTTGGCAAAACCGAAACCGCCCTGTTGGCTGAAAAGCGCGCACAGGGCTGTCCGCATGCGGGCATAGACCCTTGACCGTTCAGCCAGACGAAGGTTGTCGTGGGTCTCGGCAAAATGGACGGCAATTCCGTCACTGGCTGAGATCTCGTTGGCTCCCGGGAGATAGGCTTCGATCTGGCCACGGTCATAGTTTTGAAACAGCTCTGAATAGGCCCAGTTGAAATTGGCTTTGTTCAGGAGGTCTCGGGTTACGGAAATTTTTCCGCCAAGCCCTTCCAGGAGAAAAACCGTGTCCGGATACTGGTCTCTGACCCTGGCAATAATGTACCGCCAGGCAGGAACCGTTATCATATATCCTGCATCGCATCGGAACCCGTCCACACCCCGGCGACACCAGGTAATGAAAACATCGGCCATATATTGCCACAGGTCTTTGTTTGCGTAATCGAGTCTTGTGAGGTCGGCCCATTCGACCCCCCAGGCGCCTGGAACTTTGATCTGACCGTCCGGGTCTCGAACGAGCCATTGAGGGTGGGTTTCATGGAGGCCCGCGGCCCACCCGGTGTGGTTGATGGCAATGTCGATAAAAACCATGGCCTGGCGCTCATGGACGGCATCCACCAGTTCAATGAATTGTTCCAGCGGCGTCGCCCGCGGATCGAATTCAGCCAGGGCCGGATCGACAGCGGTAAAACTGAGAGCGGCATACGGGCTCCCAAACCGCCCCATGCGGGCATAAGTGGTGGGCGTGGGATGTATGGGAAGCAACTGGAGTATTCGACATCCCAGTTCGCCGACGATGAAATCCAGTTCTTCGATCAGATCACGAAAGGTTCCCGAAGGCGGAATGACAGTGTAACCGTTTTTGTCCAAATCCTGGATTAAATCTTTATCTGAATCAAATAAAAAATTGCCGCTCTTGTTCGGGCCGAACTGGCGAACAAAAGCATTGTAGATGATATTCGAGCAGCACGTACCCGCAGGCTCCACGTTGATGACCACATTGGGACCGTCCGGCCAAACCGGCCGTGTCTCACCTTTCCCCAAAAAGAAACATTTGGCTTCAAAATGCCCGACTTCACACAGCGGGATTGTAATCTTAAATCTCCGGTCATCCACCCGCTTCATGGGGATATCGAACCAGTCCTGTCCCAGTGGCGGCTGGTTCTTGTCCACCGCTTCGATGATTTCCCCTCTGGCAACTTCTGCATGGCCGATATTCGTTCGAAGCCATGCACTTCCTTTTTGAGGATTCACAAGAGAGAGTGTAAATGACCGGATATCGCCCCGAAACATGAGGATTCGTATTCCTGGAGCAGGATCCTGAATGACCCATCTCGATTTATCCACCGGGCCTCACTATTACAATTTAAAGGGATGAGTTTGAATGGAAGGTTCTCCGAAGCTCCGTTGAAACGGGGTCTCCCCTTGGCGCCAACACACTGAGAAGAACCTTTCCGACCAGGTCATAAAAGGTAAATATAATTCAATGGAAATTGGGTGTCAAAGGAAAAGGTGCCGGCAAGCAAGTCAACGGCATTTGGTGTTTTCACGAGGTTACGGCGTGTTTATGAAGGTGTGCACTAAAAATTTCTATAATATTTAACACCGATTCCAAAACGAGAAGCGTCTTTTTTGCCCATATCTTTCCACCACCTTACCTGAGCGAGCGATACGGTTCGAAGGCCCTCGCAGAGTTCCGGATCAGAGGGGTCAAACAGGCAATCTTTTATTTTGAAGAAAATGCTGGTCCCCTCTGTAAACAAAGAATCGGACTCGAAATACATACCATCCCGACTATAGTTGAGCATTTTGGCATTACATACATTTTCTTTATTAAAATATGCACAAACAATGGACGCGTCACATTTACGGCGATTATCGATTCTCTTTTCCATACGGCATGAAACCTCCGACCCTGCATTTCAGCAATTTTTTGCCGACAAATCGAACCACAACCTATTAAATTCATTATTTATATCAGCATGTTCAAGAACTATTCGCTCAAGTGTTAAGCTACAATTAACTTTTATCAAATTATAATTCTCATTGTCCATAGAGCAAAAGGTTCATTTTAATGGGAGAAATCCCTATGGCGCAGGAACTTGTCCCGGACATCCCCGGGAAATACCAAATGGTTCCCTTGAGCCCGGAAGATCTGCGTGTCCCATGTGAAATTTTAAAAAGCGTTTGCCCTGCCAAATGGCAGATCAGATCTTGACAAAACCTATAAGACCTGGAAATATGCTATTTTTATAACACTATACGGATTTTCCTCTACCAATTTTCAATTCTCATCGGAAAAGGTGTCGAACATGAAATGGTTTCTTTATGCTATTGCTTTGATCTGGATCGGAAGCGGTGCCTGGATGATTCTTTATTCACATGAATCCAGGAAGGTGTTCAAACAATGGGTCAAAAATCTTGATCGTAGAATTATCTGTACATTACCGGCCGTCACCGGGATCCTGCTCCTATTTTCGGCATCATGGAGCCGTCAGTCTTGGCTGATAAGGCTTTTTGGGCTTTTGGCCCTATTGAAAGGGGGGTTTATATTCTGGAACCCGAATAATCTGTATGATAAAATTATTGACTGGTACTTAACCTCGGTATCAGATCAAACCTACAGGTTTTTTGGAATTATTACGTTAATTCTTGGAATGGTAATTCTTTCCTGGATTATTTAGACAAAAAGGAGCACTTCACCATGGCACTCACAAAAGCTCAAATCATCGAAGAAATCAGTGACCGAAACGGATTCACGATGAAGAAATCCACAGAATTGGTAGAATCCCTCTTGGAAATCCTCAAAAATACCCTTGCATCCGGCGAAGATGTCCTGATCAGTGGATTTGGAAAATTCTGCGTAAAGGATAAGAATTCGCGACGGGGCAGAAATCCTGCAACCGGCGAAGATATGATGCTCTCGGAAAGAAAGGTTGTCACGTTTAAATGTTCGGCCAGTCTGAGAGATGAAATTAATGCATAGAAGCGTTATGAAAATGGTATGCGTTCACAGGTTCAGCGTTCAAGGTTCAAGGTTATAACGCTCAGCATTTGTTATGTATTGTTGATATAATGCTATGTAAAGCCCATTCTAAACTTCAGTACAAAACCATTTTGTAAGCCAAAGAAAACAAATAGACTTCGTGTTCGTTTTAAAAACGAATCCTTCCGCAATTATGTATGGTCAAGATTTGTGAGGTAAACCTATAATCTTTGAACCCTGAACCTTTGAACCTTGAACCCGTGAACGGTTACTGAAAATTCATCTGTATCTGCAAAATTCACAAAAATTGAACGCTTATAACATTTCTCCCGGTTTGTTTACGCTCAATTAGGGTTTCAATATTTTCGAGAAATAACGAACCGTAAAATAAATCACTGTCGCCCACAGCAGACTGTTCGTAAAAATGGGTATGTATATCAATTTTCCCGGAAACCATTGTCTTGAATACAGTGAAAGAGTAATAATCGGGAAATATAACACCTTTGTTATCCAGATCAGCATCTTGACCCACATGGACATCTCCCCGTTAAAAGCATTCCCCGACGTACCGGCCAACGTTATGGCCACAACTGTTTTGCTGACACCCAAATGAACCAGGGCAATGGTAAAAATCACAATGATTTTCTTCATAAAGTGTTTCATGTAATGATTAAAAACGTATAACCTCAATTCTGGGATAAAGGTTTTCCCGGATCAATCCTCACCGTTTCTCGGTTATCGATGTTTTTCCATACCTGCCGGGACTATCTCATAAATCACTTTTTTTTTCAATGCAGTGCAAAAAAGACCCAATATTTTTACCCAGTGAAACTTTTTTCTATTTCACCGGGGCCAGTATTCCATTGTTCCATCATTCCAATTGTGAGCGAAGCGAACTAACTTGTGAACTCCTTAATAAATTTCCAAATGCGTTTGCCCTTTAGCGGAATATGGTTTTCCTTGACATTCCGTATTACTGCGATAAACTCAAAACCATGTGTGATCAGCCATGCAAAGGATTTTTAGTACGATCCTATGACGTTCCAGTATTCTTCAAAGAATAAAAGGGAGGGAAGCATGAACAAACTCTTGAGAATCGATATGGGAATGGAGGGTGGACCGAAAGCCAGTGAAGAACCCTTGGGCGACTACGCCGGTTTGGCCGGCCGCGGCATGACCTCGGCCATTATCGCCAAAGAAGTACCGCCGTTGTGCCACCCCCTCGGAAAAGACAATAAACTGGTCATTGCCCCCGGGCTGTTGAGCGGGAGCCACGCCGCTCAATCAGGACGTGTTTCGGTGGGCTGCAAAAGCCCGCTCACCGGCGGAATCAAAGAAGCCAATTCCGGCGGACAAGGTGCTCAAGTACTCGCCCGGCTCGGATATGCCGCCATTGTACTCGAAGGTAAGCCCGGTGACGATACCCTTTATAAGATCGTCATCAACAAAGATGGTGTAGAAATAAGCCCTGACAACAGTTTGAAGATGATGGGAAACTACGATCTGATCGACAAAATCAGGGAAGCATACGGCGACAAGGTTGCCTGTATCTCCATTGGACCGGCGGGTGAGATGAAAATGGCTGCCGCTTCCGTCGCCTTCACCGATATGGAGCAGAGACCGACCCGGCATGCAGGACGCGGGGGGGTCGGCGCTGTTATGGGATCCAAAGGCGTCAAAGTCATCGTGCTGGATGACACCGGTATGCCCACCCGAAGTCCCAAGGACCCTGAAAAATTTAAAGCAGCCAATAAGGCGTTTGTTCAGGGGCTTAAGAAGCATCCCATAACGGGTGAGGGACTTCCTTCGTTCGGGACCAACATCTTGACCAATGTCATTAATGAAGTCGGTGCATTGCCCACCCATAACTTTAAAACCGGCCGGTTTGACGGTGCCGGCAACATCAGCGGCGAAACTCAGTCGGAAATCATGAAGGCCCGCGGCGGCATGGTGGCCCACGGCTGCCACAAAGGCTGCGTTATTCGCTGCTCGGGCATTTACAATGATAAAGACGGCAACTTTGTTACCAAGAGACCGGAATATGAAACCGTCTGGGCCCACGGCGGAAACTGTGGTATCGATGACATGGACACCATTGCCGAACTCGATCGTCTGGACGATGATTACGGGCTCGATACCATTGAAATGGGTGCCACCATCGGTGTGGCCATGGAAGCGGGTCTGGCCGAGTTTGGTGATGCTGAAGCCGCCGTCAATCTTCTGAAAGAGGTCGGCAAAGGGACCCCCCTGGGCCGCATTATCGGCAGCGGGGCTGCCGTAACCGGCAAGGTCTTTGGTGTTGAAAGGGTTCCCGTGGTCAAAGGGCAGGCCCTCCCGGCTTACGATCCCCGATCCGTCCAGGGGATGGGGGTGACATATGCCACCAGTACCATGGGTGCCGATCACACAGCCGGTTATGCGGTCACCGCAAACGTTCTCAATGTCGGGGGCAGCGTAGACCCGTTAAAACCTGAAGGCCAGGTGGAACTTTCCAGAAACCTTCAAATTGCGACAGCCGCCATCGACGCCACCGGCATGTGCCTGTTTATCGCCTTTGCGATCCTGGATCAGCCGGAAACATTTAATGCCCTTGTGGACATGATCGGTGCATTTACCGGACAAAACCTTACAGCAGACGATGTTACCGAATTGGGCAAAACCATCCTTTCCTTTGAAAGGGATTTCAATTCTAGAGCCGGCTTTACAGCCAAAGATGACCGTTTGCCCGATTTTTTCAAAACAGAGCCGCTCCCGCCCCATAATGTTATCTTTGAGGTCAAGGATGAAGATCTTGATCAGGTCTTTAACTGGTAAAATCCCTCGTATTTGATGGTAATCACATGGGGAGTCCCGCTGGGGACTCCCCATCTGCATCTATAGTAAAGAGACCCATGAAACCGGAACCTGAAAATTACACGACCATCAACCTGAGTCTGACCGTAGCGTCGGACCGTCTTTCGCTTTTTTCCCCGCTGCTCGGACAAGGTTTTACACTCAAAGTCCGGACAGGATGCTCCATACGAGAACTGCTGTGCCGCCGACTCGGTGTGCGTGCAGACTATGTCGATCAGCGGATTCAAACGATATTTCTGGACGGAAAAACCGTCGATGATGTGGACACCGCTATGATCCGGCAGGATTCCACGCTGGCCCTTTCAGCCGCAATGCCGGGACTGGCAGGGGCTACGCTGCGCCGCGGCAGTGCTTATGCAGCCATGCGGCGTCAAATTTCTCATCAGAATAAAGTCATCCACAATTCTGTTGCAAACGGCGTCGTGATGCTTAAACTTTTCAACCTCGTGGCCTTGGAACTGGGGCCTGGGTTTCTGAAGCGGGGTATCTGGATCAGCGGAAAACATATGGAAAATTTCTTTAAGAAAGTACCGGATTATTTCTGGCCCGGATGCCGGGCCGCAGAAATTGACGGCAAGCCCCAGAAGGTGGAAAAAATAGGACGTATGGAATGGAGACACCGGCAGGTCTTTCTAAAGCTCGAGGTTAAGGAGAACGCCTGATATCGGTCGATAGATAGTAAATAACCAAATAATAATGTTATCTTTTTATAAATACCAGCCCTGTTGTTTATGCAATGTTAAGACAATGATATTCCCAGGTACGCAAGTTCCTGCTTCAACACGTCATATCCCGGTTTCAAACTGTGATGGTTCTGAATCGATGTGCCCACCGTGGTTAACAGACTGCGTAATTTCGTTATATTCGGCTTGGCTTTTTCAAGTTCTGTACAACAGTCTACGATAATATCGACAATTTCACTTTTGGGGTGTTCCGGCAGATCTTGGAGTTGATTGATGCCGGGTTTTATCGCGTCCAAAGCGTTTATCAGTTGCCGGCAGAGTTCCCCATCGATGGTCTGAATGGGACCTGCGGGAGAATACATGTTGAAGATCGGTAATTCCACACCGGTTTCAGACATTTCGCTTTTTTTCTTTAATGATTGTACAAACAGATCGATTTCAGTTCCGATTTTGTTCAATGCATGCTCTCTGGCATTATCGAGCTGATCTAACAGCTTCTCGGCCGTTTTCGGCGCATTAAGTATTTTAATGGTGTTTTTGATATAACCTTTCAAATCAGGTAATTCTTCGGGCAGTTCATGGGCGATCAACACCTTTAGCTCTAAAGACAGTTCATCTGAATAATTTACACCCGTTGTTGTAATAAATCGATACAAGGTGTGCCATATTAAATGCGCCCGATTGTTTACCGCGCGAGCACACAGATCGGTAATCCGAACCAGTGTCGCGCCGGAACCCAACCCGCCTTGTACAACCATCTTCGTTTTTATCATATTGAGTTCCGTCCGGAGCTGTTCCCATTGCTCTTTAATTTCCAGTTGCGTGCGCCGGCACGCCAGTTCAACGATTTTTTCATCCAACATAAAAACCTCTTTCTATAGATTCGGCACTACGAAAAACCAAATGACCATAAAAACCGCCAGGCCGGTCACAGCGAGCGTTGCCAGTATCCAAATCACTTCTCTTCCGGGCGCCAGTTTTTTAACCATCGAAAGAAGATCCGGAATCTTCTTTTTTTCCAAATATCCTTCGATGCTATATTTAAAATCTTTCCATTCTCGATGTCGGGACATGGCACATATCATTCTCAACATGTTCCGGGTTATTAGAACTCTAACGTTCCAAGTGTCATAATGGCCTTTAAACCGATTTTGCCGTCTTATCAATGCAACGACAGGGTTCACGCATTGTGATCATGCAGAGGATATTCTAGATACCGGGCTGTTGAATTCTACACCCATCCCTTTTGGATTGACCCAAACGATTTTACCTCTTGCTCGGATAGGGGTGTCAAAACTGGCGTGGAAAAGCGTCATAAAAACTTCTTCGTTAACAGACATGGAGGATGCAGTTTCGATAAACACGCCGCCGGAACTCGTATTTTTAGTGTATTCTCTAAAATTGTCCGTATCCGTTTCACAGATGGTATAGATAGACGTCTCTTTTCTGGGATATCTCCTTTTTTCATAATATTCGGGTTGTTGCGCGTCATCGGGTTCGGGTTTCTGCCATTTATCCAGACCTCTGAGGAGGGTCCGCATCTGTTCTTCCGACAGCGTGGGAATGATTTCTAAAATTCGAGCTTGGAGTTCAGCGATACGCATTCTATCATAGTCGTTTTCCATCGGCGTCCTCCTTGTGCGTTTTTAGAAGATCCTGGATGGTCTCTTCGATGAGATGGTTTTGCCGTTTCCCATATGGTTTAAATACCTTATAGAAACGAAGAAATCAATATAAATAGTTTTTCCCCTCAGGGCAAACGCCTTCGAATCTAAGAGAAATCGAAACGGTTTGGTTTCATAAGTCAATGTAACAAACGGGACAAAGCGTGACGGAATGTGTCACTTCAGGCGCAGAAATAGAAAGAATGTTAAAGGCGCTGATACAGTCTTTAGAAAACAAACCTTTGAATCCTTGGACCCTCTTCTCCAACTAAATTGGAGAAGAACCATATTTAAAACCCTGCCAAAAAATGGCACCATAACTGCTAAAAAATGTCATATAATTTAAGTATGCAATTCGCATATTTAAGCTAACTGTCTGAATTTCTATAACTTCTAAGTTTTCCAGAAGGATTTGGCATGATTTCTGCTGTAACTGTGAACCAAGTTCGGGATGCTCTTTGTAATCAATATGTATTAACGCAATTAAGTGCCACCCAACTTCAACACCTACAAAAAAACGATGTGATGGCGAAACGCCTCCAGAGGTTTTACTTAAAAAGGGAGTTTGAGGTGGCACTTAATCAACGGCTTCTCTGGTGCGGGTGTATCTTATTTTTCGGTCATCTGTAGGGATATACAAAATATGACGTAACCCGAGATTAAAAACGGCATTCAGGGAAGGATAGAAGACAATAGGATTGTTGAGAGCCCAAATAAAGAAACTCCTATACATTTAAATGATCATCGTAAAATGGGAAACCAACGCTTTAAGATATTTGAAACTAAATAACTGATCGAAACTTGTATCCAATGAAATTCAACTAAGGAGTCAACCCATGGATCACAATCAGAATCCAGTTCACACCAAAGGCGATAGAAATGTTTTTTGCCCTTATTATCGAAATTGCCTGGATTATGCTGTCGAACTTCAATGGGAATATTGGGCCTGTTTGGATTGTCAGCATAAACAAAAGGAAATATTCGTTACAGACGTCTTGTTATTGCCAGTAGACACTGATCCGTATTACTCGGTTCCAAGGTCTTTTCATAAAAGAGCAGCAAATATCTCATTATAGTAAACAGGTTATCCCCTGTTCACCAAGCT